>JBAXCC010000188.1:0-7962 GCA_037141675.1 bacterium
AAAAGAATCAGGATCTCAAATCGCTCATGATTGAAGAGACACCGTGGTTTGCAACTGCGCTAAAGGAAAAAGAGCAACGAAACAATATCGCCATTCTCTTCGACAAAACACGCTTAGAGAGCGAAACAAAATCGGCGTTGAACAAGCTTCGTGAAAAGCGCAACCTGGACGGTTGCTGGAGCTGGTTCCCGGGCGGGCCGCGCAATATTTACATCACCACCCTGATCGTGAGAGGCTTCGGCCGTCTGCGCGCGATCGGTGTACCCGTTGACATGGAGATGGCACTGAAGCCGTTGCCGGCCCTTGACGAGGAGATGCATGAGAGCATCGCGTATCGAAAGAAGGAGAAACATCTGTACTTTAGTTGTGGCGATGCCAGCTACCTCTACATGCGCAGCTTCTTTATCAAAGATGCCAAAGTGAACAGGGACATCGTAGATACGCTCATCACGTGGGCGAAGACAGATCATCAGTGGACAAAGCTTTCGCGTTATTCACGTGCACAGGCTGCGATTGCCTTCAACCGCTTTGGCGAAGTTGAGTTGGCTAAGCTGATCATGAAGTCTGTTCGTGAGAATGCCGTGGAAGACGAGGAGATGGGGATGAGCTGGAGGATGCCGCGTTCCTGGTGGTGGTATGACGCACCGCTTGAGACACAGGCGCTCACGATTGAGGCCTTCAAAGAAGTCACTAAGGAGCAGGATGCCGTGGATGCCTGCGCACTCTGGCTGCTGCAACAAAAGCGCACCTCCCGCTGGACGACCACCACCTCGACGGCTGATGCGATTTACGCATTGCTACTAGGTAACAACACCATGCTGACACCGACTGCCGAAGTAGATGTCACGCTTGGTGGCGTGTCGATCAAACCAGAAGCCGCTGAAGCCGGCAGCGGATATTTCTCAAAGCGTTATCAGCCAGCGGAAATCAAGCCCTCGATGGCGAAGATTGAAGTGAAGAATCCGAATAATGCCATTACCTTCGGCGCGTTGCACTGGCAGTATTTAGAGGATATTGATAAGGTGACCCAAAGCGAAGACAAGATGCCCATCGTGATTGACCGCAAGTTGTTTGTGAAGGAATACACGACAAAAGGTCCAGTGCTCAAGCCTGCAAACAAGGTCAAGATCGGTGACACGATTGTGACGCGTATTGAACTACGTGTTGAGCGTGAAATGGAGTTTGTGCACATGAAGGATACCCGTGCGGCCAGTATTGAACCTGTTGATGTGTTGTCCACTTACCGGTGGCAAGACGGAACAGGATACTTCCAAAGCACGCGCGATACAGCAACGCACTTCTTCTTTGATCGGCTGAATCGCGGAACCTACATCTTTGAATATGAATGCCGCGTCTTCCAGAATGGCAAGTGCAAAGCTGGCATGACCGAGATTCAATGCATGTACGCCCCTGAGTTCAATGCGCACTCCGCCGGCATGATGCTGGAGTCGAAGTAGGAGAATTACCATGAAAAAAGAATTATTGCTGGCTGCAATGGGCCTTGCGTCCCTCACCCCTGGCTGTGTCAAGACAGGCGATGAAAGCGCTTCAACTGCTGATCCTCAACTTAAAGGTGCAGTGTCGGCAAATACGCCAGACATCGATAAGTTGCTGAAGCGACTGTCTGAAAAGCCCGTTCCAACGGAGCTGAATATGGGTGCCATGTGCTATAAAATGGCCATGCCTCCAGATCGGGCGGAATATGTGTGCACGGCCTGCGGAACAAAGACCATTCATTCTACAAAGGAAAATCTTTTGTCTGGCGGATGGGATTCTCCTGCGCTCTCCGTAAAATACTATCGAACCTATATTGAAGAACTCAAGAAACTTGGTTTGGATGCCAAGCTTGATGAATCATTCCTCTGCAGCAAATGCAAGAAAGAGGGCCAATCCTCTCTCTTCCTCGAAGTGACGATCAAGAATCATGTGGTGCGAAATGCGCTTATCGACATGAATGATTTACGTAAGCTTAAAGCGTTCGTGCAAGGAAATCTTGTCTGGAAAGGGGAAAGGGATGAAGAGTTCCCGCTTAAACCTGAACTCCCGAGAATCCGCCAGTTGTTGGGAGTTGAAAAATGAAAAAAGAGTTGCTATTGGCTGCGATGGGGATCGCCTCACTCACACCGGGGTGCGTCAAGACCGGAATTGAAGAACTGTTAAATAACGTTGCAGATAAACTTGTGCCTGACGATTCGCAAATGGGTGCTATGTGCTACGAAGTAGCCATGCCACCGGAACGCACCGAATATGTCTGTTTGACCTGTGGTAAAAAGACGATCCACGCAACAGGGAAAGCAGGGGAATGGTGGGATTCGCCGTCCCTTTGCGTGCAACAGTATCGTGTCTTAATTCATAAGCTGAACCTGCTGGGGCTCGATGTAAAGCTTGACGAAACCTTTTTGTGCAGTGCCTGTAAAAAAGATGGGGCATCCGCCTTCTTCATTGATGTAGTATACAAAAACAGAAAAAGCAGAAGCGCACTCTCCAGCATTAACGACTTGCACAAGCTATTGGCATGTTTTGAAGGAAAATTGGTCTGGACTGCTGATAACGGACAGGAGCGTCCACTTAAACCCGAACTGCCCCGCATTTGCCAGTTGTTAGGACTTGAAAAATGAAAACAGAACTCTTAGTTGCTGCGCTGGGCATGTCCATGCTGACTGGATGCGAGACGGATAAAGACCAAAAGAAGGGCATTGATAAACGATTGAAGGAGTTAAAGCAGACCCCCAAGACAAACGATCTGCCGATCATGGCTGATTGTTATGCGATTTCCATACAACCCGCCCGGATCGAAACAATTGACCCCGTCAGCGGCCAAAAGACATTGTCTGTCAAATAAATACAACCCAACGGAAGTAAAACCATGTCGTTGTCCTCTATGCCTGCTCCGTCAATATTACCAGCGACTGCCGTACTGGAGATGACGGGTGCTTGCAATCATTCCTGCATATTCTGTTCGTGTCCCTGGTATGCGGAGCAGGGGATCAGCCAACCTGAAATGCCCATCAGCGAATGGAAGGAGCTGATTGAAACATACGCGAAAGCGGGCGTGATGCACTTCTGCTTTACAGGTGGCGAAGCACTCATGAAAGAGGGGTTGAGTGAGCTCATCGCTTTTGCAGCACAGGTTCAAGCTCGCTATATTGAGACGGTAGACGGCGAACTTAAAGCATGGGATGCACCTCCGAAACTCTACCTGCTCTCCAACGGCAAGGTTGTGACAGATGAGATTCTAACGTTGTGCAAAACATATGATGTGGCGTTGAGTCTTAGTCTGCCGGGACTTGACACATTCGAGGAGCATACACGCGGCGGAATGGATGCCAGTCATGTCCTGTCGCTCTTTCGCAGAGCAAAAGAGATGGGGGTCACGACGACTGCGGGCATTACCGTAACAGCGAAGAATTTCCATGAGCTCCATGACACCATAGCCCTTTCTCTCATTGCTGGTGCGGACAGGATACTCTTAAATCGATTTATGCCTGGCGGGAGAGGTCTAGCAAATCGTGAGTTGGAGCTAAGTCTCGAACAAGTTAAGGAGCTTCCGAGGATTGCTGAGGAGGTCTTGCTGAAGGCTGATCGGACTGGACACATTGGAACAGAGCTGCCACGATGCATTGTCAATCCATCTGACTACGAAAAGCTGAAGGTCGGAACGCGCTGCGCGGCCGCGACCGACTTCTTTGTTGTCGGCCCTTCAGGCATGTTGCGAGTCTGCAATCATTCTCCCGTTGACTTAGTTCATTGGCGAGATTATGATTCTTTGCGTACACATCCATACTGGCGCATGTTTGTTCACAAGACATGGACTCCAAAAGGCTGTGAAGGATGTAGCGCGCTTGGCCACACATGTGATGGAGGTTGCCGCGAAGCAGCGCATGTGACGAACGGTTCACCGGAAGCGGCTGACCCTGTCTTTCGAGGGGCCGAGCCGATGCATATTTAACAAGGAGAAGACATGAAGCTGAAGTTGATTGTTGCTGGTGTGTTATCTTTGCAGGCAGGCCTTCAAGCCGCTCCGCTGCGGCATCCGATCTATGAGTCCGGGTGGGAGAATGTGGCGGATACTGGCAATGTCCTGTTGAATGCAAAGGTGACTGCCTCGGGGCATTGGTCGACCATGACCCCTTCTCTGGCTGTGGACGGGGATTTTGCTAACCCTGAGAAGCATTGGGCCTGTGAGACGCTCCCGGCGGTTCTGACCCTTGAACTGAAAGAGGCGAAGACGATTTCTGCTGTGCGTATTTATATGTATTGGCCTGGTGGCAGGGTCTACAGCTATTTTATCGAGGGGTCGCCAGACAATGTGAATTGGAAGCGGGTGGTTGACCAGTCGGCCAATTCGACTGCTGGAACGCCGGAAGGTTCGCTCTTTACATTCGAGCCGATGCGTGTCAAGTTTCTGCGGGCAACCGTGGCGGACAGTTCGCGCCGTTCATCCGGTGGACACATTGTTGAATTGCAGGCCTTTGAACAGGCGCCGGTTGCCACCTTGCAAGGGGGGATAGGGGCTGCTGATGTTCGCTATGATGCAAAGGGTGATTACGCCTTAACAGCCCCGGATAAAGGTGTTGACCTGACTGCATGGCGCGGTGAGCGCGTCAATGCGCAGGTGCTGGTCTGGGCGGGTGTTCCGCTTTCCCAGCTCACGGCAACACTGTCTCCCTTACAAAACAATAAAGCAGTGGAAAAGAAGCGCAGCACTCCCTTATCCGGCGAAGCATCGTTTGTCCGCTATGTTCTCGTGAACAACAAGCCGACAGCGGATATCATTGACAATCAGAATCCTCCGGTTCATCCTGCGCGCGTGTATCGGCCGGTCTGGGTCTCCATCAATGTGCCGATAGATGCGGAACCTGGTTCATACGCAGGGGTGCTAAAGGTGCAATCCGAAATAGGGCTTGTTGCCTTCCCGATTCGGTTGACCGTTAAGAAGAGCATCCTCCCATCCTGGAAGGATTGGAAATTTCATTTGGACCTTTGGCAGCATCCGATCACGTATGCTCGCTATCACGATCTGACGCCTTGGTCCGACGAGCATCTTGCTGTGATGAAGCCCAGTCTGCAGCGCCTTGCACAGCTGGGGCAGAAGGCCATTACCTGCGCGATCGTCGAAGAGGCTTGGAACGCCCAGACCTTTGACTGGTTTCCATCCATGGTCCTTTGGAAAAAGCATGCTGACGGCTCATGGAGCTATGACTATAGCATCTTTGATAAATGGGTGACCTTTATGATGAAGGATGTCGGCATCACCGGGCAGATCGATTGCTATTCAATGGTCCCATGGCATCTCAAGTTCCGTTACTATGATGAAGCTTCTTCAAAATTCATGGATGCCCAGCTCAAGCCTGGCACAGAGGAGTACGATGCGTTTTGGGGAAGATTCCTCAAGGATTTCGTGGCGCATCTAAAGACAAAGGGATGGCTTGAAAAGACGAAAATTGCCCTGGATGAACGTCCGGATGCGCTGGTCATTGGCGCAAAAGCTACGATTGCCAAGCATGCCCCTGAGCTCGGCATTGTCTCCGCGATTAACCACCCGTCAGCCGTTTCTGAAGATTTCTACTCGATCTGTCCAGTCATCGGGCATCTCAATAGCATCACCCCCGAGCTTATTCAAAAACGGCGAGCAAAGGGATTGAAGACGCTCTATTATGTCTGTTGTTCACCGGCACGTCCCAACACATTCCCGTTCTCCCCGTTGGCTGAATCCGCTTGGCTGCCGATTGCCGCAGCCCGGTATGATCTCGATGGGTTCCTGCGCTGGGCTTATGCAACCTGGGTGGAGAACCCTATGCAGAGCACGGACTTTGTCTCGTGGCCTTCCGGCGATACGAACATTGTCTATCCCAATAATCGCAGTTCGCTTCGTCTGGAGGCCTTTAGAGACGGTGTTGAAGCCTTTGAAAAATATCATATTGTGAAGGCAGAGCTTGAGAAGGCTGGGGATACAGCGGGACTGGCAAAGCTCAAAACAGCCCTCGAACCCTTTACGTGGGCAGAGGGGCAAAAGAATAACGGGCAGCATCTCGAAGCGGTCCGCACCTTCATGGCAACCCTGGAAGCGCTTTCTCA
This sequence comes from bacterium, assembly GCA_037141675.1. Classification (GTDB taxonomy): domain Bacteria; phylum Verrucomicrobiota; class Kiritimatiellia; order RFP12; family UBA1067; genus CAIZQW01. Next base: position 6,079 of record JBAXCC010000188.1, read on the forward strand.
ATAAAGACTTTACATCTTTTTTACACGTTCTTTACGTCCCTGTGACAACTGATGTTTGCACATCGGCTATGATGGTGACGATTTTTGCTTGTATAGCCGTAAAAAAATAAGCAAAACTTTATTCAAAGAAAAGGGTTCCGGCGTTCGTATAAACAATGGAACACATTGAGAAAATGGCAAACGTGCCGAAAGGAAATCAAAACATGAAAAAACTCATGATGCTGGTGTTGGGTGTGTGGGCTGGATTTTGTAGTATGGCCCAAGAGATTGGACCGCTCTCATTAGATGGTAAGATTGTGGGTGAATATCTCACCATGGAGATGATCTTTTCGGTAAAAGGGTTGAAGGCCAATGTGCCTCTGGATGTCCTTAGTGGGGATTTAGCTTTATTGGAAGAGCAGTTGCCAAAGGGTGTCACACTCGAAGTTGAAGGAAATAGTTACAAGTTATGCTTTAAGGGTGGATTTTGGCAGAAGGAAGCCAGCGGCGATGTACGCTTGCGCTTTGCCCTGAATCAGCGCGCGGAAGGAGAAAAGCAGAGTGTGAGTTTCAACGTGCCGGTCGTGCCGACGCGAAAGATTTCGGTGACCTGTGACCGTCCCGGGCTAGCCGTTGAACTGGCTAACGCACATGACATTGTGCGCGACAAGGCAACAAACGGTAATGACCGTGCGTCAGGGAACCTCGGCTTTTCTCCAGAGGTGAAGTTGTCGTGGAAGACGGCTGTACGAAAACTAGACTCCGAGCTGATAGCCACATGCGACGCCTTATCATCGGTTACGGTTGTCCCCGGAACCATGCGCCTGAAAACCATTTTGACCTATCGCGTTGCCCAAGGCGAATTGGCGAGCATGGTTGTGGATGTTCCCAACATGAATGTGATTCAGGTGAAGGGCCTGGATTTGCGTGACTGGTCTGTCGACAAAACCAATGCTGCAAAGCCCCAGCTGCGTATCACGCTCGGGCGTCCACAGCGCGAGACCTATCGCTTGGAGATTGAAAGTGAACGTTCGATTCCAGCTTTCCCGTGCGAGTTCACAGTTGATTCGCTTAATCCCCAGGGCGTGATTCGTTCGGCGGGTATGTTACTGGTGGGCACAGATAGCGCTGTACGGATCCAGATCGCCACCATGAATGGTTTGACTCAGACTGATCCTGCTGCTTTCCCGCTTCAGACATTTGGTGCAACACCTGCGCGGAGCGTTTACACCTATCAATATGCGGCGGTTCCTTATTCAGTCTCGTTGAAAGCGGATGACATTGTAACGTCCATGACAGCAGAGACTGGCGTGCTGTGTAAAATGGAAGAGGGGATTTTAACCGTCGAGGCCAATGTGCAACTGGATGTGCGGGATGCTCCAGCGCGCGAGGTGAGATTATTAACAGATGCTGATGCGTCGTGGACGGTTTCTGCTGTGAGCGGACAGCATGTCGCGGAAAGCGATGTAGACGTTCGGACATCTGGCAACGGAAGGGAAATTATCATACCCTTCCGCAAGCCTGTTGAGGGGATGGCGTTGATAACCATCCGGCTGGAAAAGACGCTTGTCGCAGGCAGCACAGGCTTTACAGTGCCCACCTTGAGCCTTCCTGATGCTCGGTCTCAACGTGGGTATGTCGTCGCTGCGGCAGCGCGCGGGATTAGACTCACTGCTAAAACAGCGCAAGGCATGACCGAAGTTCATACAGCATCGACTCCGATACGTACTGAAGGCGTGCAGGTCGCCTATCGCTTCCGCGAAGCAGGCTGGAAGCTCGACTTGAGCATTGAACGCGCAAAATCCTCCTTGCACGCGGAGCTCTTCCATTTGATCTCCTTGGGTGAAGGCGTCGTCTATGTTTCGACGGCAGTGACCTGCCATATCAGTGGGGCACCTGTTCAAA
>JBAXCC010000189.1:0-7961 GCA_037141675.1 bacterium
AGGCGTAGCCAATTTGGTTGAAAACACCTTGAGTTCACCAATTCCATCCACCTCATCCCAAACCCCGACACCAATCAAGCCAGGAAGCGGGTCTCCTTTCAGCAGGACACGTCCGTCAAAGAGTAAACGGTTGTTCAGACGCACATAGGCCATGTTACCTCGCAGCCCCAGCAACACGTCATAGTCTGTACGGTAATCACTCATACTTGTCTCCGTCGCCAATAAAACTTCGCGACCCAGACTGTCCTTTTGACGTAAACTAGCATTCCCCATCGCGTCCAATGTGAACACAATATACTCGCCCTTGGATGAACTTCTCAGATAAAGCGCAAAGCGCCCACGTTTGATCTGAAAGCGCATCGAAATATAACCGTCCTGAAACAGATCACTTCCCAAAAGCCATGCTTTCGCACCCGTCGTGGAACTCGCCCCGAGCTTCCCATGTGTTTCCAGCGGGTCCTCGGACGGAACCGCATTCACACGAAGTTCTCCCTTCTCAGCCGAGACATCACCCCATTCGCGGACCCAATAGTCAGGCCCAAAATTGCGAATACGATATTCCTCATCAGGTAAAAACGGCCAGACCCTATCCAGCCGATCGGCCAGCTCGCGCGCGGTCCATTTCGGATTGACCAGCAAACGATTCAACCGCGTCCGATCACTGTATTTCGTATTGAGCGCCAGATTCCCAAGTGTAAACCCGAGAAGATAATTCGTCCCGACCTGACAAAGATTGATGTTTCGTACAACTTTCGCCTTTTCATCATATTGTCCATAATCGCCATACGGAAAGAAAAAAACCAATGGAGGAACACCTAACTCCTTCTTAAACTCGTCAATGACCCCCTGATGGTCCTTTTTCACCCGCTGGGTAAACTCCTTGGGCACTTCATAACGTTGCTGCTCTTCGAGCCACATCGGTGTCGTCATAAAATGTCCCTTATCCCCGTCAGGGCCAGCGGGGATATACCCGAATCCTGCGTTAGACTGCGCAGCCAAATCCCACGTCCCCAGCACAAACATATTCCGCAGATACGGCCACAGTAATGCTTGAGCATCCTGCGCATGCATCGGGGCGGTCCAAACCCCCATCACCGCGCGCCATTTATACTTATTAAGAATGGAACGAGCTTCAAAATAGGAACTTTTGCGCGTCTGTTCAAAGGTGAGCAGTATCGCTTTCTCTGGCAAAAGCCTCCCCTCTTTGTAAAACGCAATCACATCATCCAGCCCGATTGAATTATACCCTCGAGCAACAAGTTCCTGAATATGCTCTTGAAAGCGTTCCGGAAAAATATCCAGTGAGCCCGGCTTCGCCGCTTCATCGGATACTCCGTCATAGTCCAAGACGACGAATGAGTCAGCTTTCCGTTCAATCGGCTTTGTCGGACGGGTATACAGGTATCGCGACCATAAGGCACGGACAGGGATCCACAGCGAGAAGCCAATCAGAACAAGACCCAGAAATATCAACCAGGTCTTGAATTGCGAGTCTTTCTGCAGCGCAACAGGTCTCGACCATACGTTTTTCATCTTCGATGGTTCTTGCTTCTGTGTCTGGTTTGTACTCATACTCTTTTCCCTTCACTCACCTGATGTCCTGCCTTCGACGCTGCTATCCTCTAGTCCCCCACTTCTTCCCTCTCAGTGTCGCGAGCGCCCAATAGAGTTGCCAACTGTAAAAGGCCATATACGACATCGTGAAAACGAAGCCTGCCCACCACCATTTTCGCCCCGTCTGAGCAAAGAAATGTATGGACCAGACTGCTGTGATAGCAAAGACGCCAATGATGTATGAGGGTGTCACATAACCCGCCTGTATAGGAGCAACAACCAAGGCCTGAAACATAATCACAGGCTCAAGCAACGGCATCCACATCATGGCATACCAAGAGATGGCCGGAACCGGATGCTTACGCCACATGAATTTTCCGCTCTTCCAGATTTCCCTCAAATATGAACGCATCCAGCGTAGTTGCTGGCGCGTATAGACCTTCCAGCTCTCTGGCGCGATCGTCGTCGCAAGCGCTTCATCATCATAGAGAATTTTGTAGTCCCGCAGAATAAGATTCGTCATGGAACGGTCATCCGCATAATTTCCACGCTCCCCCCAGACCGTTGCGTTGATCCATTCATCCAAGACACTCAGTACGCAGACCCGGCGATAGGCAGAGAAGCACCCCGGAAGACAACTGACCGCGCCGAAGACGCTCTCGGCAGCCTTTATTACCTTGTAGGAGAAGAAATACCTCACGTCCTGCATCTTGGTCAACATGTTCACATGACCATTTTCAACATCACAATGTCCAGAAATCCCCCCGACCCTCGGATCCACAAATCCCTGCACAATCTTGTTCAAGGAACCCGGGAAAATGAAGGTGTCGGAGTCTACGCAAATGATGAACTCGCCCCTCGCAATGGACATCGCAATCCCCCATCCATGGCACAACCCCCTGTTCTTCTCGAAATCCACGATGACCAGATTCCGATTACGTGACTGTGCCTTTCTCATCTCTTCAAACGTATTGTCCGTAGACCCATCATTGACCGCGATCACCTCCAGCTTCTCCCTCGGATACCCAGAGACAAAAATGCGCTCAATCGTCTGCCGAATCGCGTCGCCTTCGTTCATACACGGAACGAGAATGGTCAATGTGGGCTCGTATCCTTGATTCTTAGGTGCCAAATAAAACGCGGCGATAATAAAGCGAGAAACCACAAACAATCCCGCCAGCAAGGAATAGATACTCACCATGGGCTGGTACCAATAATTCTCAGCATTCCGAAGCTGTAAAAAAATAGCGGATGCCAACAGCGTTACAGCAATTGAGGCCACCAGGATTACAATGCCTTTGCGAGGTTGATGGTATAAGCTCTTGATACGACCACGCACCTCTTCTACGGTTGGTGCAGGATAAGGCTCCGCAACTGGGAACTCCAAGTCCGACTGCTCCAACATCTTCCGACAATACGGACATACAGTCGGAGGGGGCGTCCCCACAACATTCACCGAGAGCTTACACGATTCACATCGACATTTTTTACCACGAACCATCGTTGTATTCAAAAGTGGCCTCGTTTAATCTGAAATCCCAAAATAATTTATACACTCTATTATATTAAAATCCCCTCTCCCTGACGAGCCTTATTTAAAGCACAATTTTCTTTATCTCTTGAGAGGTGGTTCATTTGTGCGCGCAGGTCTTTAGGCGGAATCCGCAGGCAGGGAGCATCACGCAGGCCTGCCAAGTCGCAAAAAAACTATTTCACCTGTGCTGCACGTAACTGCGTAATCGGGATAACGCGAGCCGCGAGTTGTTCGGGGGTCAGTGCGAGTATAGCGTCAAAGGACAATGCGTCTTTGACATCATGGTCGCCGGACTTAAGACGGCGGAGGGCATCGAGCGATGCGCCGCAACCCAGGGTTTGCCCTACATCATGAGCCAGTGTGCGCACGTAGGTGCCCTTTGTGCAATCCGTAATAAAAGAAACCTGCGGAGGATTCCACGCTGTCAGGGCATAGCGATAGATATGGACCAGACGCGGCTTCCGCTCAACCTCTTCGCCTTTGCGGGCAAGCTTATACAGCGGAACACCATTCATCTTGATCGCGGAAACCATGGGGGGCATTTGATAGATATCGCCTTCGAGCTTTTTCATCTCAACAGCGACTTGTTCTTGCGTGATGTGCTCAGAGGGATGCTCTTCGAGGATTTCGCCATCGCAATCCTGGCTACTCGTGACACGCCCCAAGCGCATCACGCCACTATACGCCTTATCGCTGCCCATAATCTGATCGGAAAATTTTGTGCCTTTGCCAAGCAAGATAATCAGCAAACCTGTTGCATTGGGGTCTAAGGTGCCGCCATGCCCAACCTTTGTTATTTTAAAGGTCTTGCGGATTTTGTGTACCACGTCATGAGACGTAGGACCCACGGGCTTGTCAACCAGCAGGATGCCGTTGAAGCAATCAGAGTACGAGGTTGTCATTTAATAAGTTTAGAGTGCCTACTTTTTTTCGGCATCCTTCTTGACTTCCTTCTTCACTTCCTTAACCGCTTCCTTAACAGCTTCCTTCTTCACTTCCTTCTTTTCGTCTTTCTTTTCAGAAGTGGACGATATAAATCCAAACATCGGAATTTCCCGGCCAAGCTTTTCCGCCATACGCTTATTGATATCATTGATTGCATTGTTGATCAGCGTGGTTTTCATTGACTCTTTGGCGACTTCTTCAGGATCGGGCTTTTGCTTCTTATTATTATTACGTCCTGATGTCTTTTCCTTTGCGTCTTGAGCAATCTTATCTGCAATGCGTCCTTCAATCTGAGTCATCTTCTTCTCCGCAGCATCCTTGCTCGGAAAATCTGATCCGACTTTTTTTGCCGTACGTAATTTGATTTTCGCCGCAGGGAAGGGTATCTTATTTTCTTTGTTCGCTTCCCATTCCTTTTTAGCAGTCGCGAGAATCAATGGGAAAACCTTGGCCTCTTCCTTGATTTGCGCGGCCAGATTGGTAGACGCTTCTTTGTTCAGGACCTGATGTTCGGACTGTCCCGCCATATCGGTCACCTGATAAATCGCGACCGCTTCTGCATAAACAGCCCCAGCCATTCCGATTATCCCCATCATCACACAATATGCAATTTTGCTCATTTTAACCTCCAAAAGTTAAATTAACTATATCACACTGGATCCATTTCCGTCTATACGTTATTTTTCGCCGCCGGGCACCCATTCCTCTGAAAAACGTGCCGGACGTCCCGGAGTCACCGGCTTCGGCGCGGGTGGCGCCATCTCAGGAACTGCCACAGGAGCGTGGGCAGAAGCGTGGACAGGAGGACGTGTAAAGTGCGGAAGTTTGTGTTCGACTGGTTTTTCAACCTTTACCGGCTTTTCCGCCTGAACCTCCTCAACTCTTGGCGGCTTCTCAGGGACGGGTTTGGCAACAACGACTGGCGCAGCGACCTCGGCCACGGCACACGGCGCGGCCTCGACAACCACGGGGGCACTCAGAGGCGGAATCGTCTCCGTCACATATGCAGAGGCAGGAGCTTGATCTTCCCCGTTAGAAACTTCAATCATTTCTTGGACAGGTTCAGCCGTCGGGACCTTCCCCTCTTCAACGGGTTGTTCGCGATGTTGATCACGCCGCGACACCTTGGGTATCGGAGCGAGCAGTGGATCGTCATGCTTCAGCATGGTACATTTCAGTTCTTCGTTAATGAACTTTTCAATCTCAGGAATCGTGAAGGATTCATCTTCATCCGCAAAGGAAATTGCGACGCCACTTGCGCCGGCACGCCCTGTGCGACCAATACGATGCACATAATCTTCCGGAGCATACGGGAAGTCAAAGTTAATCACAAAGCCAATGTCATCCACATGCAGACCGCGTCCAGCGACATCCGTCGCCACGACAATGCGTACCTTGCCCGAACGGAAATCCTCCAACACGCGCAAGCGGCGGTTCTGATTCACATCACCACTCAATGTTTCGCAACGCACACCCCGGCGCATCAAGCTCTCGGCCACGTCCTCGGTGGTGGTCCGCCGATTGCAGAACACCAGAATACGTGATTCTGGATACTGCTGGATATGGTTGTACAACACCGTGAACTTCTCATCCGAGGTCACAACGTACACAACCTGCTTGACGGTCTTTGTCGTCACTTGCTCAACTTCGGTTTCCACACGGACAGGCTCTTCCATCCATTGCGCCGCCAGTTTCATCACATCTTCGGAAAGCGTCGCGCTGTAGAGCATCGTGCCCCGCTTTTCCTTGGGGGGCAACTTACGGATAATCGTGCGCACATCCGGAATAAAGCCCATGTCGAGCATGCGGTCCGCCTCGTCAATAACCAGTGTGTCCACCATGGAGAGATCAATCACGCGTGACCGTGCAAAATCAAGCAGACGGCCCGGCGTCGCCACCAGCAGATCCACAGGCGCATCCATGACTTCACGCTTCTGGCGTTCATAGTCCATGCCACCATAGACAGCCAGCGAGCGAAGTCCGCAATATTTGCCCAGCTCGTCAGCGTCTTTACAAATCTGGATCACCAGTTCGCGCGTCGGCGCGATCACCAGTGCGCGCGGCCTTCCGCCTTTATCGGCGCGACCTTCCGGCGTCCGCAAATAACGCGTCAGGATGGCAACCAAAAAGGCCGCTGTTTTTCCCGTACCCGTCTGCGCCTTGCCCGCCACATTCTTGCCCGCCAATGCATGCTCAAGGCTCATGGTCTGAATCGGCGTGCAATACTGAAAATTCTTGTCCGCGACGGCATGCATAATTTCAGCCGGCAAGTCAAAATCGTGAAACCGCTTCTTGCCTTCTACTTCAGGCACCTGAAAGAGATCGATCGACCATGCCGCATGTCCGACACGACGCTTCTCGACTTCGACATCGCCAATCGCCCCCCCGGGACGCTGCATATCGGAGGCTGTATTCATGCGTTCGCCTGGATCGCGTTCGCGACGGGAATGTCCGCCAGGACGCGCCACGGAACGTGCGCCATGCGGCGCTGGACGCCCATCTGGCCGCGAAGATTCATGACGGCGATCTCCCGACGCTTCCTGCGGACGGACACCCTCTGCGTCTTGGACACGAGGCGGACGTTCCGGACGCGGCCCACGTGGGGGCAACGGCTCTCCGTTCTTCGGATGAGGACGTCCGCCACCGCGGGGCTGGCCATACCTGCCGGCTTCACCGGCGGGTGCATCGCCCCGAGGCACACGTGAACGGTTCGGGGCTCCATCTCTTCCGGAATGATTCGCATCGCGGGGACTGTCAGAACGCTCAGGGTTACGCGACGTGCGTGCTGCCCAGCGACTGTTATTTTTGCCATCTGGGTCGTGCTTCTGGCTGGAACGCTCATGCTTGCCATGTGCGACTCCGCCTCGACCTTGGGCATCTCTTCTGGAATCCGTCTTTTTCGGTGCCGGTTTTTCGGCAGAGACTTTTCCCAGTAATTTGTCAGCAAGTTTTTTTAGAAATTTTAAAGACATAATGATAGAAAATAAAATACGGGCAAACCGCAGGCGCGGCGCCCGTATGTTCAACAAAATATGAAGAATAATACGACTAACGCTTCGAGAACTGGAAGCGCTTGCGGGCGCCAGGTTGGCCGGGCTTTTTACGTTCCTTCATACGGGAGTCACGTGTCAGGCATCCTGCCTTCTTCAACACGTCACGGAGGCTTTCATCCGCCGCAATCAATGCACGGGACAACCCATGACGGATCGCACCAGACTGGCCGCTGATGCCGCCGCCCTTTGCAGAGACGAGCACATCATACTTGCCTTCACTACCGGTCAGCGCCAAGGGCTGAGCCAAATATTGACGCATTGCTTCGCTATGGATGTATTGGTCAATTGCAACGTCATTGACCATCCACTTACCTTTGCCAGGAACCAAGCGCACTCGCGCGACCGCTGTTTTACGACGTCCTGTTCCTGCTGAAATTTCTTTCGCCATCTTTTACCTCTTCCTTAAGTGAAGCGTATACATCAAAACGCTGCCGCAACCGGCTTCTGCGCGGAATGCGGATGCTCTGCACCACGATAGACCTTGATACGGGTCATCATCCAACGGCTGATGTTGTTCTTTGGCAACATACCCCAAACCGCTTCCATAATCATGCGTTCAGGATGCTTCTCCAGCATGGTTTCCGCGGTGAAGGTCTTGAGACCGCCACGCCATCCGGAATAACGCTGGTATTCTTTTTGCGTCATCTTACGACCGGTCAGGCGGAGCTTCTCCGCGTTGATCACGATAATAAAATCACCTGTATCTACACTGGGATTAAACTTCGCACAGGTTTTACCGCGCAAAGTGTTGGCAATATTGACCGCTAAGCGGCCCAACGGCTTTTCGGCCGCATCGACCAGTTGCCAGCCACGGGCTAAGCCTGGATTTTCTGGGATAAACGTCTTCATCATTTTCAACCTATCTTGTCTCTTCC
>JBAXCC010000190.1:0-7940 GCA_037141675.1 bacterium
AATGATTTAACACGTGCGATCCGCTACAATCGCGATGTCTATTTGGCATGGGGTCGTGCCTCGGAATTTGTTCGCACGGGTAAACCTGTGGAGTCGCCGGAAATTCATTTGGGCGAAGACAAAGCGGGTACAAGACGTTTTGTGATGTCGATGCATGGACGGGCTATGGGTATTGGTCGTGAAGTGATCCCGATGCTGGCATTAAAAGAGTCCACGACAGTCTTGGACTTGGCCGGGGGCCCAGGAACGTATGCAGTATTGATGGCCCAGTCCAATCCGCAATTGACCTGCGTGACCGTTGATCTCCCTGGGGTATCAGCTGTGGCTGCGGAACTGGTCGCTGCGTCAGATGTGGCCAATCGCGTGACGTGCAGGGCAGGGGATTATCATACGGACACGTATGAGCCTGCAGCGTATGATGTCGTCACGATTTTCGGTGCTTTGCATCAGGAGGCGCCAGCACAGATTCGTGATATTCTTCGCCGGGCATACAGCGCATTGAAGCCAGGCGGTGGGATCTTTATTTTGGACATGATGACCGATGCGACGCACACCTCGCCAGCCTTCTCAGCTCTTTTTGCGCTCAATATGGCGCTGACAACGGACAACGGCTGGGTCTTTTCAGATGATGAACTGAAAGGGTGGTTGCGTGACGCTGGATTTGTTTCTGCAGAGACACAACCTGTTCCTCCGCCCATGCCCCATTGGCTCGTGACGGCCCGCAAAGCGTAAGCCCGTCGCCTGGGAACAAACAAAGATATAGTTTTCGAAATTAAGAGTTAAAAGTTAAACGTTGATCATTGAGAGTTCGAACGTTTACCGCTGAACGCTTAACTCTTAACGCTGAAGTTACCAGCCAGCTCACACATCTCGTGCGAGAATATGCGCCTCGCCAGAATAGATCGGTATGGGGCCCTTGGCAGTCTGTAGCAGAAGGGAACCGTCGTCCTGGATGCCGGAAGCGATGCCTTCAATAGGAGCCCCCGAGAGATCCATACGGATTGAGACGCCGCGTAAGGCATCAAGCGCATTGATGTTCTGGACGAGAGGTTTGAATCCAAAGGCACGCCAGTTATCGTAAATCGGTTCCAGACGATTTAGAATAGCAGCCAACAACTGTTCGCGTTTTAAGGATTCGCCATTTTCGATCAAGATGGAGGTGGCTCGTTCTTTTAATTCAACGGGCATCTGGTCGGCAGTGAGGTTGACGTTGATGCCGACGCCAACAACAACGTAATCAACGTTGTCCTTCTTCGTTTGCAATTCACAGAGGATGCCGCAGATTTTTTTGCCGTTGACGAGAATATCGTTCGGCCATTTTATTTTGGGGAGCAACGCAGGAGCACACGCAACGATTGCTTCCGCGACAGCCAGGCCGACCACAAGGGGCAGGGATGGCACAACGGCGAGTCCTACATCAGGGCGCAGCAACAGCGAAAAGTAGAGATTGTCTCCAGCTGGCGAAAACCATGTGCGCGTCATACGCCCGCGGCCTGCGGTTTGCGAGTCTGCTATGATGAGCAAACCTTCTGCAGCGCCGGCCAGAGCAGCCGCGTCAACATCGCGATTCGTCGATTCGGTTTCATTTAAAAACCGAACTTCATATCCCAATCGTTTTGCCGTCAATTCAAAAGAAGAACGTTGCATCAGAAAAACCTTAATATAATGCATCAAGCGAAAAGTGATTACATTGTACAACTGTTATCCTGAAATGCAAGGGAAAACGGTACACGACGGTCCCAAAAAAAACGTATCTACAAAATAGAAAAAGCGATTGTCGAGGTCTGAAAGATAGCGTATACTAATAAGTGAAAATTTTGTACATCACACAATGACGCAGTTAATTGGCTTAAGGGGAGTTTGAATGATTTGTTGTAAACAGCTTTGGAAAAAGCTGGGGGAATTAATTTTTTTGGCCGGATGTTTTTGCTTGCTCGTTGCGCCTGTTGGGTGCATGACACCGTCACGTGCGGATCGCGAAACCAAAGAGGTTGCGCATCGCTTGGCGACGGCCTACTGGCAGGTTCAGACTGGACGTACAAATGCCCTTGACCTGTCGCGCCCTTCAGAGGTCTTGACGCTTCGTATCGCTTTGCAGGCGATTGCGCGAGGCGATGAGTCGGTCGTATTCCCTGCCATCCCGGACATGAATGTCAACTTGACGAATGGTGCCTGGCGCCTGACGTTGGCTGAAGCTCTGAATGTGGCGGCGCGGAATGACCGGATGTATCAGAGTCTGAAGGAGGCCATATTTTCTGCAGCGCTGGACTTGGACTCTAAGCAGTTTATGTTTGAGACGACCTTCAGCGGGATGATGTTAGGTGCCTTAAGTGATGCAATCCCTGGGTCTGATCCACGTATTGAAGCGGCGACAAGCGCCGATTTTTCGCGACGCTTCGAAAGCGGGACGGTCATGGCTGGCGGTCTGGCGCTGGATGTGTCACGCTTGCTGAGTAGCGACTGGAGTTCGCTGGGCTTAGCCGGCGACTTATCCATGACCATCCCTCTGTTGCGCGGATCTGGGCGTGAAATCGTGCGCGAACCCTTGACGCAGGCGGAGCGGAATCTCGTGTATGCTATCCGAAAATTCGAATTTTATCGGCAGACGTATGCAGTGACCATTACTGATCGATTTTTTGCGGTCTTGGAATATGCGCAGCGTCTGAAGAATGCAAAGGAAAACGAACGAAATTTGGATCGGAACAGTCGGCGCGCGACGATGATGTTCGAGGCAGGCCGTATGGGGAGCATTGAGGCCGACCAAGCAAAGTCGCAAATCTTGTATGCTCGTGAGAGTGTTATTACCATGAGGCGCTCGTTTGAGACTCGGCTCGACAACTTCAAGATGTCGATAGGCTTGTCACCTGATGCGCTTGTAGAGGTCGATGAAGAGGAATTAGCCACGTTAACGAGTAAAATTCAGCAATCGGCAAAGGACGGAACAGGTGGAGAACGACTCTTCCCTGATGAAGAGGATGCGTGTGCCATTGCCTTGTCGAACCGTTTGGATTTAATTAACACGCGCGACACGTTGAATGATGCGGAGCGCGGAGTGAAGGTCGCGGCAGATATGCTTCGAGCCGATGTGTCTGTCACGGGCAGGGGCGATACGTCACGTTCCTTTGCTCTGAACAATAGTGCGCAAAACGATGGCGGAGAGAGTTGGCGGTTTTCCGTGCGCGCGGATTGGCCTTGGAATCGTCGGTTAGAACGAAATGCATACAAGAAAAAGTTGATCGTGCTCGAACAGACGAAAAGGAGTATCGACGAGATGGAAGATGGCGTGAAGGCGGCCATCAGAAATGGCATTCGCAGTCTTGCCGCAGCAGAATCCTCCTATAAAATTCGATCGGAGGCCTTGCGTGTGGCGCATATGCGCGTGGATAGTACAGCGATGTTTATGGAGTCGGGGCGTGTCATCATGCGTGATGTGCTGGAAGCACAGAAGGCACTCATCACTGCGCAGGATGATTTGTGCGCTGCGATTGTCGGTTGGCAACTTAGAGAGTTAGAATTGCGTCGTGATATGGGCATCCTGAGTATTTCAGATGTTGGCATGTGGCAGCGTAACAATGTCATGAATGGTAAAAAACAATGATTAAAAAAAGAACCTACATAAAAAAATGGATTCTGATCGGATGCGCCCTCGTGATCGTCATTGGTACTTGGATCGGGGTTCGAAATCGAAAACCAAAGGAACTTGCTGTCCCTGTTATTAAGGTGCAGCAAGGACCTTTGACTATTTCTGTTACTTCTGCCGGCTCGATTCAAAGTCGCGATAAAGTGATTATCTCCAATGAGCTGGAAGGCAACAACACGGTGATCTGGGTCATTGACGAAGGCATGACGGTGAAGCCCGGCGATTTGTTGGTCGAGTTCAATGCGAGTGACTTGGTTGAAAAGCGCAAGGAACAGGAAATTATCGTTGGGAATATCGAGTCGGCTGTGACCGTTACGCGCGAAAAACTAGAAATTACGAAGGGCGATTGCGAATCCACCCAGTTGGACAGCGAGGTCGAGCTGATGCTTGCAAAGATGGATCGCGAAAAATATGAGCGAGGTGATTATCCGCAGTTACGCAGGCAGTCGGAATCCGAAATGGCTTTAGCGGATGAAGATGTCCAGCGAGCGACCGAAAAATTCGAATGGTCGAAACGCTTGGCAGAGGCTTCGTTCTTGACACGTACCGATCTGCAGGCTGATCAGCTTGAGCTGAAACGCAAGCAAATCAATTTTGAGATGGCTAAGACCAAAATGTCGGTGTTGACTAATTATACCGTCTTGCAACAACAGGCCTCATTGAACAGCCGTCTGCGTAAAGCTGAGCGTGCTCATGTGCGTGTGGCATGGCAGAATAAAGCGACGTTGCGTCAGGTGGAGTCTGAGTTGCGTGCCAGAGGACGTGAATATGATCGCGCAACAAATAGGTTGGCCGAATTGAGTGTGCAGATTGAGAAGAGTAAGATTTTTGCTCAGACAAATGGTATCGTCCTCTATGCCTCCACCGTCCAGATTTCACGTCGTCAATGGTGGGTCAAGCCTCTTGCTGTAGGTGTTACTGCCGTAGAACGGCAAGAGTTGATTTATATCCCGCTGGAATCGGGTATGGTTGTTGAAACCATGGCGCCGGAAGCGAGCTTGACGAAAATCAGCAAGGGGATGAGTGCGAAGGTCAAAATCGATGCCTTCCCTGGACGTGTTTTTGATGGAAAACTGGTGAAGATCGGGATCCTTCCGGATGGACAAAGCTCTAGTCTTAATCCTGACTTGAAATTGTATAAATGCGAGGTTGAATGCGATTTCCAGAATGTGACTATTCGCCCGGGGATGAGTTGCGATGTTGAACTGGTAAAAGACTCCTATGACAAGGCGATGTATGTCCCTGTGCAATGCGTTGTGCGCGAACATGGGCTTCCTGTACTTTATGTGCGTAAGAATGGTGCATGGGTTGCTCAGGAGGTCCGTGTTGGCTTTGACAATAACCGGATGATCCATATCATCGAAGGCGTGAATATAGGCGATGAGGTGATGTTGGCGCCTCCAATCAAGGAATCAAAATCTGAAGAAAAGGATAGCCGCCAAATGGAAGAGCTTCGCAGGCGAAACAAGGCGCGGGCGCATGAGGACGAGGAGACTGATCCGCCACCACCGATAAAAGCGAAGAAACATAAGCCACTTGAAAAAGATGAGGATGCATCAGAGACCAAGGTCAACGGTGTCGGCGTGACCAAGACAGATAATAGTGCAGAGAAAAAGAGTGATGACTCTGCGCTCACCACAGCGGGCACAGCCAATAAGGAAGCGGGCACATGAATGGTCCTCAGGCGGAAGAAGTTGTTCGTCTTGAGCAAGTAAAACGCCATTATAATGTTGGCGATGAGGTCGTGCGTGCCTTGGATGGAATTTCTTTTTCCATTCGCAAAGGCGGCTATTGGGCCATCATGGGACATAGCGGTTCCGGCAAGAGTACGATGCTGAACATTTTAGGATGTCTCGACCGTCCTTCGAGTGGCGCCTATTGGTTGAACGGCGTGAACGTCGCAGAGATGGATGATGACGAGCTGAGTGACCATCGTCTGCACAACCTGGGTTTTATCTTCCAAAGTTTCCATCTGATTCCTCAACTGACGGTCTGTGAAAATATCGAAGTCCCTTTGCTCTACTTGGGGTTGCGTGCCGCTGAGCGGGTAAAAAAGGCCAAGGAATTAGCTGATCGCGTTGGCATGGGGCACCGCTTGAAACACTTACCGTCTGAACTCTCAGGCGGTCAGCGGCAACGTGTGGCCGTTGCACGTGCACTGGCCAATGATCCTGCGGTTTTGCTGGCGGACGAGCCGACCGGAAACCTGGATTCAACAACCAGCACTCAAATTATGGGGTTGTTTCAGGAGTTGTATGATCAAGGTAAGACAGTCATTGTCGTGACCCATGAAGCGGATATCGCAAATTATGCAAAGTCGCGTATCATCCTGAAAGATGGACGTATTGCTTCGATTACGGAGGGCAGTATATGAGCCAGCTCTTCTATATCTGGCCCTTTGTACGGTTAGGACTTGGGGATGTCTGGCGTCATAAGGCGCGCTCCTTTCTGACCATGCTCGGCATGGTCTTTGGCGTGGCCAGTGTGATTGCTATGCTTGCCGTGGGCGAGGGCGCAAGCCAGCAGGCCTTGGACGCCATCAAACGGTTGGGCAGTCAAAACATTCTACTCTCTTCTGAAAAACCTTCGGATGATTCAGGTGGCAGTTCGAAACGTAGCAAGCTGGTCATGTATGGATTGATGTATGAGGATGAGCAACGCATCCGCGAGACCATCCCGAATGTGGCTTTGACCGTTCCGGCGCGCATGGTGCGACGCAATACCCGCTTTGGAGACCGCCAATTGGAATTGCGGGTCGTGGAGACGGAGCCGACCTGGTTTGATGTCGTCGAACGTCCTGTGCTGGCCGGACGCGTCTTGAAGCGGAATGATCTGTATGCGGTCGCCAATGTGTGCGTTTTGACGGAGATGGGCGTTCGCCGGTTGCTGGCTGCGGAAGAAGTCGTCGGGCAGATGATTCGCATCGGGTCAGGAAGTTTTGAGGTTGTCGGCATTGTAAAAAATGAAGACGGGGGTTCTGTACGTGCGCCTGACAGTGAAGCGGATGTCTACATTCCCATGTCCACGGGCAAAAAGATGTTTGGCGATACGAGCATCCGCTATACACCGGATGGGCATACCGAGGGTGAGCGTATTGAGCTTGGACAGATCATTGTGCGTATGTCGAGCACAGAAGCTGTCGAATCCGGCAGCAAGGCGATTGAATCCATGCTGGCACGGTTTCACAAGCATAAAGACTATAAGATTGATGTGCCCTTGACGTTGTTGCGTGAAGCGGAACGGACAAAGAAGACGTTCAACATTGTGCTCGGCGCAATTGCGGGCATCAGCTTGCTCGTGGGTGGCATTGGCATCATGAATATTATGCTGGCCTCTGTCACGGAACGAACAAAAGAAATTGGCATCCGTCGCGCCATCGGTGCGCGGAAAAGCCGGATTATGGTTCAATTTCTCATCAACACGTGCGTGCTCTCCATTGGCGGCGGACTTGTCGGACTCTTGTTAGGTGTTACAATCCCCATGGTGATTACGATGACGACCGACATGCCGACCGTTGTCGAACCTTACAGCCTTTTCTTGGCTTTTGGCATCAGTGCGGGCATCGGGATTGTCTTTGGCCTCTATCCTGCCATGCGCGCTGCGTCACTCGATCCGATCGAAGCCCTGCGGCATGAGTAAAAATATGAATACAATAATTCTCCAGCCCAAACGTGAGTTTTCAGTGAACCGTCGGCATCCGTGGATATTCTCCGGAGCCATTGCCCATGTGGAAGGAAATCCCGGGTTAGGCGATACCGTCTGTGTGAAAGCCTCTGATGGGACGATTCTCGGCATGGGTGCCTATTCCCCTGAGTCACAAATCCGCGTACGCATGTGGACGTTGGGGAACTGTGAAATCGATGCAGCATTCATCTCCAATCGTATTGCCCAGGCTGTGGGCGGACGGAGTCTCTTTCTGGCTGAGGACGTGACCAATGCGTATCGCCTGGTGAATGCCGAGTCCGATGGCGTTCCAGGATTGGTGGCAGACCGTTATGGTGATTGGATTGTGTGCCAGTTTACAGCCGCCGGCGCGGAGCGCTGGAAGCACGAAATTGTTGAAGCCTTGCAACGTTACTCACCCTGCAGAGGCGTCTACGAACGCTCGGATGTGGATGTGCGGTCACGCGAAGGTCTTGAGCCGATCATGGGCGTGCTGGCAGGCGAAGCGCCACCGGATCGCATCGAGATCGTGGAACATGGATGCCGCTATTACGTAGACGTGAAGCAAGGGCACAAGACTGGCTTTTATTTGGATCAGCGCGACAACCGCGCATTAATTAAGCGCTATGCAAACGGT
>JBAXCC010000191.1:0-7929 GCA_037141675.1 bacterium
CCGGTATTCATCAGCGCGATCCAGCCATAGACGAGGTAGCATTTGAAATATTCCTTCCAGCCATTGCCGCGTGTATGAAAGACAATATATTTATAGCAGAGAAAAGCGTTTGTGAGCGCGATGACCGTCGCGGGGATGACGAGAACGAGATAGTGGACGCGCGTATTCAAGAAATAGTGAAGGGCCGCATAAATGAATGCTCCAAAGACCGTGTTCCATCCGCCCACGGCAAGATACCGCAAGGGCTGGTATTGCGGTGCGCGAAACAATGTCAACAGTAGAACTACTAGCTTGTCCATAAAGTCATGGAAATGATGGAATGTCGGAATGGTGGAATAATAGGATTGGGAATGAGAAATCCACTGGGAGAGGCATAGCATCCTACGCTTCTACCTTCGCTAAAGCTACGGCGGACAAAACGGCGAACAGGACTACTCTAACAAGCAAGCTCTCGTCACTCCCGATGGTCTGCAGGACATTCTTCCAGTATTCCAAGATTCCTCTATTCCAACATTCCACTATTTCTCTTTCGGATGCCATATTATATGAGCTTACCCCAAGGGTCAACACATTTTGCCTCTATAAGATCGGAAAGAGAAACTGATTTTCATGTTTGCCATTTCCGTGCTTGCAAACGCCCCATGAAAATGGCAAACTAACGCTTTCTTTTCCCCTATGGGCGCTTATCTCAGTTGGTTAGAGAGTCTGGTTTACACCCAGAATGTCGGGGGTTCGAGTCCCTCAGCGCCCACCAGCCTTCGCCCTGTTTCGCAAGGCGAAACAGGGACTACGGCTGGCAAGCCAGCCTTGCCAGACGGCGAAGGCTGCCCGCCGTAGCCAAATTGCGGCACCGCCACAATTTGCGTAGGAGGGCTTATGTATTACGTATATATCCTTCGCTCAATAAAGTTTCCCAATCAATACTACACGGGCGCAACGTCTGACCTCGAGGCACGTCTTCAAAAGCACAACAAAGGCGATGTGCCACATACATCCAAATTCACTCCCTGGGAGTTCGATTCTTTTTTTTCGTTCCGGACAGAGGAAAGGGCACTGTCATTCGAGCGCTATCTCAAAACTGGATCTGGGCGCGAGTTTGCTCGGCGTCACTTCAGATAGCCTTCGCCCTGTTTCGCAAGGCGAAACAGGGTCTTCCACCTTCGCTAAAGCTTCCGCCTACGCGATGCCTACGGTGGACGAGACGGCGGATAAAACGGCTGGCAAGCCAGCCTTGCCAGACGGCGAAGGCTACCCGCCGTAGCCAAATTGCGGCACCGCCACAATTTGCGTAGGAGGGCTTATGGCAGGCCGACAAGAAAACGCACGTGACGGAAGAATGCCACTCTAATACGCGCGTTTATTGATCTTGTCGCAATAATTGACCAAGGCCTGGTTGACAACACGGTTGCCGCCTGGGGTCGGGTAGTTACCCGAAAAATACCAGTCGCCTGTGTGCTCAGGGCAGCAGAGTCTCAAATTTCCAAGTCTCTGGAAAACTACTGTGACCTTGGCTTTCAATCCTTCCGGAGTCAAGAGGAGTCCGATCTCGTGGCAGAGTTCATCAAAGGTGAAGGCAGCATAGAGCGGTGCAACGCGATTGCGCATGGCTGTATCCGGCTTCAGCAGGTCTTCACGGGCACACCCGACACACTCGTGTAAAAGAGACTCCTGGCCTGTCTTACGCAAGAGAGAGATCACGGCCTGGAAGGCGATCAGCTCACCCATGCTTGCCATGTCGATGCCATAACAATCCGGATAGCAGATAGGCGGCGCGGCTGAGACCAGCACGATCTTCTTGGGTTCAAGCCTGTCCACTATTTTCAGGATCAGATTTCGAAGCGTGGTTCCTCGCACGATGGAGTCATCGAGCAGCACCAGATTATCCTGTTTGGGCCGGATGAGGCCATAGACAATGTCATAGATATGCATGTCCAGAGCCTTACGCCGGTTCGCATCCGCGATAAAGGTCCTGAACTTGGCATCCTTGAACACAACCTGGC
Source organism: bacterium (assembly GCA_037141675.1). GTDB lineage: Bacteria > Verrucomicrobiota > Kiritimatiellia > RFP12 > UBA1067 > CAIZQW01. The sequence goes on from JBAXCC010000191.1 coordinate 2,001, forward strand.
CAAAGCGGAAGTTACGCTTGTGCAGAAGCTCATCCAATACCCCGTGGTAGCTGATTTGCGCCGTGTTGGGGATATAGGAAAAAAATGTGTTGTCGTAGTCTTGATCAATAGCATCCAGAATCTGCGGCACCAGATGCTTGCCCATCAGACGACGCTCCTGTTGAATATCGCAATCGTTTCCGCGTGAAAAATAGATCCGTTCAAAGACACAGCGCCGTATCTCACGCGGAATGAGACAAGGTCTCTCCTCCACGGTCTTCCCGTCACTAGAGATCATCAGCAACGATCCGGGAGGAATCTCCTTCACATCATGGCTCTTCACATTGAAGCCCGTCTGAATAGGCGGACGTTCAGAGGCAACGACAGCAACCTCATCATCGACATAGTAAAACCCGGGACGGATACCGGATGGGTCACGAAGCGCAAAGGCGGTCCCGTCACCAAAAATTCCACAAATTAAAAAGCCACCATCCCACGAAATGGCAGCCCTTGACAAAAGTACGGAAAGATCAGATTCAAACGGATTACCAGCATCCAAAGCCTTCTCCAGTTCATGACCGATCTGATGGAGCAGAATGGTCGTATCCTGTCGATTGGGCAAATGATGCCCCATACGTGTCAATTGCTCGAACAGCGCAGAACTGTTGGTCAGGTTGAAGTTGCCAGCCAGAAGCAAGGTTCTGTTTCGACAGACGCTGTATTTCAGCAAAGGATGGCACGCGTCAACCGACTGATTGCCGAACGTGCCGTATCGCAAATGCCCGAGGAACACATCGCCGGGGAAGGGGCTCTCCCACACTTGCTCCAAGACATTCGCTAACGGATTACGGTCAGCTGATTTTTCAATTTGATAGTAAGGTTCACCGGGCCGGGCCTCAATCTTTAACGCCGCGATCCCAGCGCCATCCTGGCCTCGATTATGCTGCTTCTCCAGGAGAAGCGCCATCTGCTGTAAGCCATAGTGCTCAGGATAGGCATTCAACGGTTTGCGCAACCGCAACAACGCCACCCCGCATTCATGTTTCAGTTCATCAGACATCGTGTACTTTCCAAGTTAATGGTTTTTTCCCCTCATTAGAAATTCACGACGGGAAGCAACCTAAGACAACAGTTTTCTAGCCAAAAGATTAATCACCGCATACACCAGCGTCGTGATACCGGATATCCACAACCAGATGTGTACATACTTAAAAGAACCGATTGCCATATAATCACAAGCCATTCCAAGTGCAGAAAAAATGATAATCATCACGACAAAGCCATGACTTTCCTTGCGAATCATAAATCTAAGCGAATAGGTCAATGCCGTCTTTTTCCAGAGCCACAGATTCGGGAGAAACGCAGGTGTTAATCGTGCGTAATTCTCATATGTCTCACCAAATTTCTTCTTCAGAAAATCCTCTTCCGCCATAATGATCCGCTCATAATAGATCCAAAAACTTAAAATATAGACCAGGAGACACCATGCAGAGCGTAAGAGCATGACTTGGCCCAGCATGATAATAAAATTTCCAAGATAGAGCGGGTTGCGAACCATTGAGTAGATGCCTGTCGTGTTGAGTTCATCAGCAATCTGGCCCTCCTTCGTGTTCCGTCCAGAGGTCCCTTTGGCAGCATAGCCTACGGTATAAGCCCGAATAATAACGCCAATGAACGATATGCCAAGACAGACCCCCCACGTACCCATATACCAAGTGCGGGAATTATGCGGATAGTGAAACCCATAAAAAGCAGTAATGATTATGGGGATAAAGCACAGCGGCAAAAAACCTCTCCAGCGAAACAACCAATGTCCAGTTACTACCGACTGATCAGCCAACGTCATAATTATAACTCCTTCTTTTTTTGAAAGTTATATATTATCACATTTATACTGGCAAGGCAAAGCTCGCTTATGCTCGCTCACCTTATGAAATCGCTCCACAATGGCCTTATCCTTTTCACTGACAATGCCGTCCAGCAAGAATGCATCAATAGCCTTATAGGTGATTCCCATCTCCAGTTCGTCCGTCTGACCGTCAAACAGTCCTGCGGAGGGCGCTTTTGTAAGAATTGCATCGGGTGCGCCCAGGTATCGCAGAAATTCGTAGATCTCTGTTACAGTCAAATCCGCAATTGGATTGAAATCACATGCGCCATCACCCCACTTCGTGAAATAGCCCATGTACCCCTCACTCCTGTTGCCTGTGCCCGAGACTAGCCGGTTTTCGCTCGCGGCAATCGCATAGAGTGTCATCATTCGGATACGCGGAGCCAAATTTTTTGCGGCCAACTCGGTCAGCTTAGTCTGCTCACCTAAAATATCCACGTACTGCTGCTTGAGGTCACTCAAATCAACGATCCGCGTCGAAATATTAAACTGACGCGCAACCTCCTGCGCGTCAGTTTTGTCTTCGTTATAATTTCTACGCGAACCACAAGGCATGATCAACCCCACGGTATTCTCGCACGCCATTTTGCAGAGAATGCCGACGAGCGCACTGTCCTTGCCTCCGCTATTCCCATAAACAACGCCGGTTGCTCCGGCATTGTTTAGGGTCTCGCGTATGAAGGCGATGCGCTTGTTCGCTTCTTCTGTGTAGTTTCTGATCATATTAATACACAAACAACATTTCACGATATTTGGGCAACGGCCATGCTTCATCGTCGATGACGCCTTCCAGCTTGTCAACGACCTGACGCAAGGCGCGTGTCGCTTCGATCACCTTATCATGGTCACCGGCGAGTGCCTTTTCAAGCACCTCCGTGGACCCGATGAGCGCATCCAGTTGCTCACCCAGCTTTTCCGTATAGGTCTGAAGGGCGCTAGTTCCAATCTTTACATGACTGGATTTTGCCTGGTTGAGTGCGTGTGCCGCTTTGTCGAACGAGGAGATGACCACGGGAAGAATCACGTTCTTGGCGATTTCCGCAGCAAGCAGTCCTTCGATGCGAACCTTGCGATGATAGTCCTCCACAAAGATCTCGTGCCGTGATTCGAGTTCGACCTTGCTTAATACACCATACTTCTGGAAGAGTGCAACATTCTCCTTCTTCAGCAAGGGCTTGATGCCTTCCAGGGTCGTGCGGAAATTCGGAAGTCCGCGGCGCGCTGCTTCAGCAGCCCACTCGGCGCTGTAGTTGTCGCCGTTGAAGATGATCGCCTTGTGCTCAGAGATGACCTTCTTCAGGAGCTTCTGCAACTGCACATTGAAATCAGCCTTTTTAAACTTCTCGATCTGGTCGGCCATGTAATCCATGGATTCAGCAACGATTGTGTTAAGCACCACGTTCACGCCTGCGCAGGACTGGCTCGAACCCGGAGCGCGGAATTCGAACTTGTTGCCTGTAAACGCGAAGGGGCTTGTGCGGTTACGATCCGTAGCATCCCGCGGGAGCGAGGGCAGAGCATCGACACCAATACGCATATGACCGGCCTGCTTACTTGACGTTGCACCACCTTTTTCGATCTGCGCAATCACATCCGCAAGCTGGTCGCCCAAGAAGATTGACACAATGGCCGGAGGTGCTTCGTTTGCGCCCAGGCGATGGTCATTGCCTGGATAAGATGTACTCGAGCGTAGAACGTCACTGTGCAGGTGCACCCCGCGAATGATCGAACTGAGCACCGTCAGGAAGATCGCGTTCTGATGCGGATCCGCTCCTGGTTCCAGCAGGTTCTGCTTGCCATACGCGACCGACCAGTTGTTGTGCTTGCCAGAGCCGTTCACGCCTGCAAAAGGCTTCTCATGCAGCAAACAGACCAGTCCATGGCGTTCGGCTGTTTGGCGCAACACTTCCATGACAATCATGTTGTGGTCCACTGCGAGATTGAGCTCCTCGAACATCGGCGCAAGTTCAAACTGGGCAGGAGCGACTTCGTTGTGGCGCGTCTTGGCCGGTATACCCAGCTTCCACAACTCGGTCTCGACATCATTCATGAAGGCTAGAATGCGCGGCTTGATCGAGCCGAAATAATGGTCTTCAAGCTGCTGATGTTTCGGAGGCGGCGCGCCGAACAGCGTACGACCCGTCTGCACCAGGTCAGGACGGTTGAGATAGAAACTCTTATCGATCAGGAAGTATTCCTGCTCCGGGCCGAGCGTGACCATCACACGTGCCTTCGGCAGATCAAAGCAGTTCATCAGCCGGGTGACCGATTTCTTCAGCGCCTGGATGGAACGCAGGAGCGGCGTCTTCTTGTCCAGAGCCTCGCCCGTATACGAACAGAACGCGGTCGGTATACAAAGAGTAGCTCCGTTCGGGTGACGCTTAATGAAGGCCGGACTCGTCGGATCCCACGCTGTGTAACCACGCGCCTCGAAGGTCGAGCGTAAACCACCAGACGGGAAGCTGGACGCGTCCGGTTCGCCTACAATCAGATTCTTTCCTGAAAAGGCCATGATCGCTTCGCCGGTACCAGTCGGATCAAGGAAGGCATCATGCTTTTCCGCTGTCCCGCCAGTAAGCGGTTGAAACCAATGTGTGAAGTGTGTTGCGCCACGTTCCATAGACCAGGTCTTCATGGCATGCGCCACATCCCCAGCGATAGAAGGATCCAATGGCATACCGTCGTTGAGGGTAGAGAGCAACATTTCTGCTGTCGCCTTTGAAAGATACTTACGCATCACTTTCGTAGTAAACACATCCTCGCCATAGAAATCGAGTTCAAAGGGTGCAGCCTTAGCAGGAGCATGAACTTCGAGTTTAGCAATCTTCTTCAGAGTATCTGTACGATTATTCATAATTCGAATCCTTTTCTTGGTTAGACACTGTTTTATTTGCAACTACCGTGCCAATAAATCTTAAACAGAAAAATAGCACGCGTTCTGGCATTTAAAAAGGGAAAACCTGGTAAACTGTTGTTAAATTTACCAGATTTTCCTTTGTTATGCTATTTACTTTTTACGTTTTAGTAAAACAAAGTTTCCTTTTCTTTACCAATTCCGTAAAATTTTTACAGCGATGCGCCTAGATTAATACCACCCCACAGGAGGTTGTCTTCGTGATAAAATCCCTTGAGATCGTTATCCATCACGCTGATCCATGCTAGGCGTGCCCCAACATAGAAATTATCTGATATGGCATACTTCAGATATACAGCCGCTGTCCCGTCTGTGAACCAAGCGCTATTATCAGCAGCAAAGTAGTATTGTGTATACGTGTGGTTTGCACCACCCAGCGCCACTTCCGCGCCTCCGGTTAACTTATTAATCAACTCCACTTCCTTACGGAGTCCAACCGTTGCGTAAGCCCCATCCACACGGGCATAGTCGTAATTTAACTTTACAAAAGGCGTCACGATACTGTTATTGTAAGCAGCGCTCACAAATAACTCTCGCGTACTGGGATAGTATTTACCTGAGGAGACAGAAGGGAACGTATACCAGATATGCCCTGCGCCCAACGAGAAGTCGCCTATATTGACAGAGTACTGCGCAGTATAGTCAATCTCATTGAGTCCTCCGAAATGACGCTGATGATTGTTCGCCGTCGTATCGAAGTTCATCCAGGCATCTGCAGCGAAGGTTCCATAGTCACCCAGGGTATAGCTGATTGCGAAATCCGGCTGCCATACGGGTTCGTCATTCAGCACGCACCCGTGCCACACATAGGCGGAATAGAGGTCCAAGGTCGCGGCCACGGAAACCGGACATTTTGCTTCCTCCTTCACAACCTCCGGCGTTGCCGCGGGCGTATTTGTTGTACCCGTTTCCGCCGCATGCCCAATCATCGCACCTGCCATGATTAAACTGAATCTTATTAAACGTCTCATACTCATTTCTCACTTTCTACCTTTTAGGGTTATTGATGTGTCTTCTATCGCATATCGTGTGCCAATCTAAAAAAATATTCATTTCAGTCGTAAAAATGATGATTAATCAACGAAATAAGCTCTTTTTTGTCTCTTTTTTTACTTTTTCGTAAATAAAAACGCTTTAACCCATAC
>JBAXCC010000192.1:0-7872 GCA_037141675.1 bacterium
GGCAACCGGAACGGTGCGCCGCCACAGGCGCGTGACCGCGCCTTTAAACATATTCATGATTTCGCCTAACGGCTTGCTATTGCCTCTGTCAAGCCGTACCAGCCCATGGAAATGGTCTGGCATGACCTGGAAGGCACCCAGATAGACCTGAGGATAATGCTCGGGAATCTCGCACCAGCAGCGCGCCACAAGCTGACCCAAGGCATTGCACTGCATTTCAGCCTCGCCCTGCACATTAAGACTAACCGACCCGAACAAGGGACGATGCATCTCCGCACCCATGGTCACAAAATACCAGCCCTCCCGCGTATAATCCTTCCTCGCCATGCGCAGCTTCTGCGACACGCTTGACGCACGCCCCTCGACATAATCGATGCGTTCCAACATCGTTACTGTCTCCTTCTCTGAAATATTTTACTCGCGCAAACGAGACCCATCGTCCGACACGAAGTTTCAATAATTTATCAGAGCTTAAGACAGGAGGCAAATGCTATTTGGTCATCAACAAGACTGCGTTTATTTAGGGGCGTCAACTTTCCGATCCGGGCCACGGTCTCCGTCCTTGCCGCCGCCCTTGCCGCCACCGCCACGACCACCCTTGCCGCCACCGCCACCTTGCCCTTGGCCTGCCGGGCGGCTCTTGTAGACGTCAACACCTTGTGCGGCACGTTCGGTGATCGGGCCTTTGGGCGTGAGGGCTCGGCCTTTGAACGCGGGAGGATCAGGGGTGTAGCGGTAGGCGCGGAAGGCGGCGTTGACCATCGGAAGGACGTCGCCGAGCACTTTCACCGGTCCGTCGCGCGTGACCGGGTTGATGTATTCCCAGGCGAGCTTGCCATCAGCAGTCACCTCGAAGAAATGGCCTTCCGTGTCGGAGCAGAGGAACGTGCCGCCGTTCGGCAGACGCTGGGCGCTGGAGCCGATATGGCTGAAAAAACCGTGGCTGTTGACGGACCGGTAACTCCAGACAACTTGTTTCGAGATCTGCCGGGGCTGGTTGTGCGTGTCATGCTCGTAGGTCTCACGACGATAACCGGCATCGGGCGGGTTGACGTATTTGCCAGTGTCGCTACCCTCCTTGTCGAGGAACGGGTTGATTTCAAGCGCTGAGGATTGCGGCGTGCGCTGGTAGAGGTACTGGCCGTTGTTGAAGACCATGATGTGGCCCGCGCCGGGAAGGCCTTTGGCAATCCAGTGGACGTCGTGTGCGCCGCCCATCTGTTTGTGGCCGGAGGTGGCGGAGTCCCAGTTCTCCAACACGCGCGGCGGATCGCCTTGCGCATAGCGGGCCGGGTCCCCAAACCGGTAGAGGAAATCACCGGCGGAACCCGCGGCTTTGGCGATGCCGGCGGCCGGGTCACCGGCGACGAATGTACCATCGTGATCTACGACGTACAGTTCACCTTGGACAGAGTTGATGACGATGTGGCCGGACTCAGGGTTGTAATCCATCGAATTGCAGTGCAGCCAGTCGCGCTTGAGCGGGCGGCCAGGCATGTTGATGTTGATTCGTCCAGGATAGTCGGCGACGGTTTTGCCTTGGCCGACGTAGTTAGCCTTGGACGCGTCAACGTCCTGCACGACGTGGTCGAAAAAGCCCCATTCCCAGATGACGTTGCCCTGCATGTCCACTTCGACGACAGTATCCATCTGGCCGCCTTCGTACGGACCGTTCTTCGGGTCAGCCCCGGCAGCGAGGGCCTGCTCGGAGGTCACTGTTTTATTGGCGATGTAAAGAGTGGTGGGAGCATTGAGCTTCTTGTTGAAAATACGTACCCAATCGTGATGCGGCGCATATCCTTCACGTTTCTCAGTGTATTCCCAGACTTTCTTGCCGTCCCAATCGACTTCGGTGAACCCTTGGAAGCCGCTGGGGTCGTCCTTCGACGCGTCGAGAATATTGCCGTTGTCGAGCAGGTGCGGATTGGTTCCGACAGGCCACGTGTGGACAACGCGCCCTTCCATATCGAGGAGGAACGTCCGGTTTCCGACGCCGAAGAGCGTGTAGCCGTTGAGAGCTTTCTCCTTGTCGTTGAAGAGCAGTTCAGTCGGTCCTTGCAGGCGCTCGTAAGCGAAGGCCGAACCCGCCATCAGGGCGCAAAGGAAGAGTGTATTTTTCATTGCTTGCCTCCTTGTTCGTTACGGCGTCCGCCGCCGGGACGGTCCGTGCGTTGTGCTTCGGTCATGAGGTGCATTCCTGTTTTGCCTTTTTGGCTGGCGGGCAACTCGATGACACCTTTCGGGGTGAGGTCACGGCCTTTGAGTCCAGGGTAATCGAGGGGGTAACGGTGGACCTTGAAGACAGCGTTCCACAGATGGCCGCGCATGTCTTTGCCGGGAAGTTCGCCTTGGGCAAGAATGCCGCCGCGGACCATCGGGTTGACGTATTGCCAAACCATTTCGCCGGCGGGCGTGACCTCAAACAAGTTGCCGACGATGCCGGCACAGATGAGGGTGTTACCATTCGGGAGGCGATGGGCGCCGGAAATTTCGGCGGAGAAGAAGTCGGTGCGGTTCGCGGCTTCGTAGTGCCAGACGGGTTTGTCGGGGCCGTAGGTTTTACCTTGCCCCAGAGTGTAGCGCCCGTTGGCGTCCATGGGCAGCACGATCTCCTCGATACTCGACCAGCCACGGTCGTAGCCGTTGTTGAAGATAGACATGTGACCGGCACCGGGCGAGCCGGCTGGGATCCATTGGGCGTCGTGTTGCTGGACGAGCTGTTTGTCATTGATCGTACCGCACTTATACGCAGCAGGATTGCCCCAACGGTAGATGAGGTCGCCGCCTTTGCCGTATTTGCCGCCGGTGTGGCTGGCGGATTCTTTCGGGGTGGTGCTGTGGTCGATGATCCAAATCTCGTTGCAACCGCGGACGCTGAGCACGATCTGGTCGAGCGTCGGGTTGTAATCGAGCGAATTCATGTGGTTCCAAAACGCGGCTGTGGCGCGGCCGTTGCAGGCGACGTCGACCAACTCGGGATGCGCAGCGGGGTCGCCGAAGTTGGGCTTGGACTTGTCGGAATTCTGGATGAGGTGATCCCAGACGTGCCATTCCCAAACGATCTTGCCACCTTTGGGGTAGATCGGCTCGATCTCGACGACCGCATCCGGCACGAGAAATTCATCGCGCATGAGACGCTCGTCAAAACCGGCCGCGATTGCCTCCTCGCGGGACTTGCGCTCGACCATCAACGCCAGAATATGGCCGTTTGGCAGCGGTTTGATGTCGTGGTGCAATTGGTACTCGCGGGTGGCGTGTGTGAATTCCCAGACCATGTTGCCGTCCCAGTCATACTCCTCGATGCGGCCGCCTTCGCCGCCGCCGGTGCCGCCCTGCACTCTGACCATGCACGAGCGTAGCATGTGGCCGTTCGGCAACAGATAGACGGTCTGGCCCGGCTCATACTCACTCTTCCACTGGTGGACAGAGCGGCCCTCATTGTCCATGAGGTACGTGACGGTGTTATGCTTCGGCGCGAAAAGTGTGTAGCCGGGGCACGCCTTCGACGTGTTGAGAAACAGTCCGACGGTCTGACCTGGATTCGGCGAGGTCGGCGTCTTGTTCTCCGGCATATCGTGTCGGCCTCCACCGCCACCGGCGTCGCGGTTCCGGCCTTGGCCCTGGCCTTGCTGACGGGGCGGACGTCCGCCGGGTTCGTTTTGTGCCGTAGCGAACTGCAGCACACTTACACTCAGCAACAAGGGCAACAATACTTTCTTTGTGTTCATGTTTTTTCTCCTATTGATTGGGTTTTCGTGGACGATCACTGGGTTGGTCCGAGCGACTGCTGTCACCAGAACGCGAGTAAACCACCGACAACTCAGCAGTGGCGAGCGTGCGGTCCTTGATCGCGGCGAGCAGGACTTCACGGTTGACTTGCGACGGCGAAACTGTGAGTTGCGGCGGCGCGGAGAGCGCGTAAACGGTCAAGATGTAGGTCTTCGCGCCCGGCCCCTTGGAATGCGGCGGCGCGTACTCGGTGCGGTCGTTGACGCTGTTATTGCCGAGCGTGCCGACGCCTTTCACATTTTTCGGCAGGCTCTGGACAGTGGCCGGGATGTTGTAGATGATCCAATACCATTTCGTCATGTCGGGTGCTTGATGGTGCATGATCAATGCGTAGCTCTTGGTGCCGGCTGGTGCGCCGGTCCATTCGAGCGGCGGCGACGCGCTCGCACCATCACCGGTGAACTCCACCGGCAACGTCCCGCCAGCGGTCACCGAGGGACTGCTCAGGATAAAACTGCTGCTCGGCTTGCGGATGTCGGTTACTTCGCTCCGAGCTTGGCGCGGACTGTCCGAGCGGGGCGAGACGGCCTCACCTCCGCCCCCGCCATTGCCCTGACGCGGACGCCGAGCGCCTCCATTGGGGCCACCACCACCCGGACCGCCACCCCGGATTTGCTGGACTGGCGTCGGCTTGATGACAGGGCGGCTCTCGGCATTGATCGGCAGCACGACGCGGAAGCCAAGGTGATAGTACGGATGATCCGGATCTTGCGGACCGCGGTAATAGGACGGGTTGCGGTTCGACACGCGGCCGTGGCCATTCTCACCGTTGTACCAGTTGCCGCCGCGCATGCCGCGATAAGGTTTGCCATCCTGCACCAAGCTGCCGCTGGCTGGACCGGGCGGGTTGTTGGTGGGGCTGTAAGCGTAGTAATCGCGCACATACCAGTCGTTGATAAACTGCCAGACGTTGCCGGACATGTCATAGAGACCGTAGCCATTCGCGCCGTTGGAAGTCTGGAATGTTTCCTGCGCGCCCGGCCAGCCAAAATCCGCCTTGCGATGCGTCTGCCCGTTGAAGAACCCGACTGGCGTGGTCCACGGCAGCGGTCCAGCACGATATGGATTCTTCGATTCCGGCCAGTTGGCCTTCATCGCGTCAGCCTCGTCGCCCCACGGAAAATTCCGATAGGGTTTCTGTTGCCCACCCCGTGCAGCATATTCCCACTCAGCTTCGGTCGGCAGACGATATCCGCTCTTGTTGAAATCACAGTCCCAGGTTGCGGTGTTATAGCAGGGCGGTAATTTTTTCTGAGAACTCAGCCAATTGCAATACACGGCCGCACCAGGCCAGCGGATGCAGACGATCGGATGATTCTCCTTCCGGTCGAGCACAGAAAACTTCCCGCTGCTCCAACCAATCCGGCTGAATGGCGACATTTCGCGCGTCTCGCACAGGAGTGCGCTGCCGCCGACCAGGTACACACCCCCTTCTCGCACTTCGATTAGCTTTTGTGCCAGCGCGGAGTTTAGAAAGTCGCAGTACTCTTCCGTCGTAACATCATTGATACCGATAGAAAAGGCGTCGAGGCTCACCGTATGGAGCGGAATCTCATCGCCACCATGCTTGGGATCGACGAAGCCGTGGTGGTCACCCATCTCGAACGTACCGGCTGGAATCCGCGCAAGTGCCGGCTCCTTAGTCTGAGTCACTGCCCGCGCTGTTCCGCACAGCAGGGCGAGTGCGGTCAATAAGAGGCGGCCCTGGTACCCGCCCTTGTTCGTACATCCCTTAAAGAAATCTCGATTTGTATTTTTCATTGTTTGTTCCTTTCCCATGTCACGCGTCTAAGAATAAATGACCAACATGACAAAACACATACAGTATTATGACGAAACCGTCATTCTTTACGGCTTGGCTGGTTAGGTTGCGACATGCTATTATGAACAATATGAACATTCTTGTGGTTGAGGATGAAAAGAAGTTGGCTGGTTTTGTCGCCAAGGGACTCGAGGAGCACGGGTTCAAGGTGACTGTTTGCCATAATGGCAACGAAGCTTACACGCTGGCGTGTGTCGAACCGTACGATCTGATCGTGCTCGATATCATGCTGCCGGGCCGAGATGGCCTCAGTATCCTCAAGAATCTGCGAGACCGAAAGAACACCGTGCCCGTAATTCTGGTCACCGCCCGCTCGGAGATGAATGAGCGGATTAACGGACTGAACCTCGGCGCGGACGACTATATCGTGAAACCCTTCTTCGCAGACGAGTTGCTGGCGCGCGTGCAGGCTGTGCTGCGGCGCACGGCAGGCGATCAACTCAGCGTGCTGCGGGCCGGAGAGCTGACGGTCAACCTGATCGACCGGACGGTTCAGCGGGGCGAACAGGAGATATTACTGCCGCCGCGCGAATTCACACTGCTGGTCTTCCTTATGCGTTCGCCTGGACGCGTCTTCACGCGCATCCAGTTGCTTGAACACGTGTGGGGCTTCGGGTTTGATCCGCAGACCAACCTGGTCGAAGTCTGTGTCGGTCGGCTACGTTCCAAGATCGATGCCCCCGACGAACCTTCACTCATCGAATCTGTACGCGGAGTAGGGTATCGTTTCCGCAAAATAGAGGGCGCCTAATGTTCCACTCGTTCAGACTCAAGATCGGCTTGTTGAGCGTAGTTCTCTCAGGACTGCTGCTCACGGGCTTCGGCCTGTTCGCACTCTCCGTGCTGAATCGCGTCGGCGTGGAGCGGGTTGACCGCGAATTGCGCGCGCTATCGGACGCCACCATCCGCCAGAGCCAGCCCCCTGGGCATTGGGCTCGCTTCGATGCTGCGCTAACAACCATGTATGGGAAAGATTCGGCCAGACAGTTTCTCGTAAAGGCCACGCTCCCTAATGGCCAGGCCCTTTATGTAAGCCCTGATTGGCCCGCTCTGCTGCCGGCAACGGCCATCCCCCTTTCTCTGGCCTCTGCACCTAAACAAGTCCTGGAGACACCCAAGGTCGAGCCGCCTCCCCCGCCACGTCCAAAGGATGATAAGCCACCTCGCCTCTCGAAAGACGGCAAGCCTGAGCCTGCTGACGACGACCCTGCTCGGCGCACACCGCCGCGCCGCCAACTCCCCGTGCAAGGTCCGGTCTGCGCGACCTTCGGAAACGCGGATGCCGCCTGGCGCGTCATGACCATCGCGAATGATGAGGTCACGCTCAGCATCGCGCACAATCTTGCCGGCCTGCGCACCGAGACCCAGCGCTTCCTGCATGCGCTCCTTGTCGCCGTACCCCTCGGCCTATTGCTGGTCGTGGCCGGCGGCTGGCTCATCGGCCACCTCGCACTCCGCCCTGTGACGCTCATTGCACGGACCGCCGAATCCGTCACCGCCGCGCGACTGGATGCACGTATCCCCGAGGGAGAGGCAGACACTGAGTTCCAGCATCTGATTGCTCTCATCAATGGCATGTTGGAGCGACTGGAGCGCAGCTTCCGCCAAGCCACACGCTTCAGCGCAGATGCCGCGCATGAACTGAAGACGCCCCTGGCGGTCTTGCAAGCGCAGATTGAGAGGACCTTGCACCGGTCCGCAGATGACTCGGAAGAGCAACGCAATTACGCCGAGCAACTCGAAGAACTGCAACGCCTCAAATCCATACTCCGTAAATTGCTGCTCCTGTCGCAGGCTGACGCAGGGGAGATGCCGCTGAGCCTCGCCCCGATCAATCTCGCGGATCGAGTCCGCTCTGCTGAAAATGATATTGAAATGCTAGCGCCGGGACGCAAAATCAGCATTGAGACACCCGCGGAGTTGGTTGTCAAAGCTGATGATGATCTGCTCGCTCAAATCATTGGAAACCTGATTTCCAACGCAGTCAAGTTCGGCGATCCCGAAGGGCTCATCAACATCAAGCTGACCGAGCAGGATGGACAGGCTGTATTGACGGTCTCGAACACGGGCGTGCCGATCCCGCAAGCGGATTACGCCAAGGTCTTCGACCGTTTCTATCGCGCGGTCGCTGCACGCAGCCGCGACATTGAGGGCTCCGGGTTGGGTCTAAGCCTTGCACGCGAGATGGCCCGCGCACACGGCGGCGACTTGACGCTCCTGCGCAGCGACAACGCGCTCACCACCTTTGCACTGCGTCTGCC
>JBAXCC010000193.1:0-7811 GCA_037141675.1 bacterium
CTCTTTTCCATTGTTTTGCACCCGTAGATATGGTTTAACTATATCAATCTCTTTACGGTATTTTCGAGGGGATCAAAAGCGCTTCTTTCTCTCATTTTGGGGTGGAATTTAAATAACATGAATAATGATTTGGTGTTGTGGCAGCAGGCTACGGAGCATTTGAAAAGTGTCATTAAGAGTAAAGATCTTTTTGAACGCTGGATCGAAATTATTAATCCCGATGCGATCAGGGATAATTGTTTTCACCTGAGCGTGGAAAATGATTTCTATCAAGACTGGTTGGATAAAAATTATAAAAGTCTCATCCTAACGGCGCTCCATGCCTCCGGCGCGCCCACGGATATGAAGATCAAGTTTGAAGTGGTACGTCCGTTAGATGGCGATGCGCCGATGGAACAACGGCACAGTGATCCGGAGCCGCCTCAAAAAAAATCGCGCCAGAAAAGTACCATTTTAGCCAGTCCGCTCAATCCGATCTTCACCTTTGAAAATTTTGTCACAGGCCCCGCCAATAATTTTGCACATGCTGCCGCCCTGGGCGCTTCGCAAGCGCCTGGCCGCGCCTATAATCCATTGTTTATTCACGGCCAGACAGGGATTGGTAAAACCCATCTGATGCAGGCTGTTGGACATAGCATTTTGAAAAAGCCTGGCATGTCGGTCTGTTATGTCTCCTCCGAAACCCTCTTGAATGAATATATCGATGCCCTGCAGAAACGCACGATTGTGGATTTCCGAAATCGCTATCGCCGGGCCGATGTCCTGCTGGTCGATGATATACAGTTTTTAGGCGGCAAAGACAGCATCCAGGAAGAATTTTTCCATACCTTCAATGCGCTATTTGATTCGCATAAGCAAATCATCATGACCAGCGATGTCCCTCCACAAAAATTGAAGAGCCTGGAGCCACGCTTGGTATCACGCTTTGAATGGGGCATGGTCACTGAAATTGAATGCCCTGATTTTGAAACACGCTTGGCTATTTTGCGCTATAAACTCTCGCTGACCAGCGTGAAACTTCCTGCCGACGTCCTGACGTTTATTGCCGACAATATTAAATCGAATGTGCGTAGCTTGGAAGGCGCGCTGAAGCGGACGATTGCCTTTGCTGACCTGAACAATAATCTGTTATTAACCACCGACATGCTACGGACGTTATTGAAAGATCAGCTCAGCAACGAGCGACAAAAAGATATTACACCGGATGAAATCCAACGGATCGTTGTGGACTATTTTGATTTGCGCATGGCCGACATGTCGAGCAAGAAGCGCACGCGCATGCTGGCCGCTCCACGACAGATTGCCATGTTCCTGTGCCGTAAGCTGACCATGTTGTCCCTCCCTGAGATTGCGCAATCGTTCGGCAAGACACATGCGACTGTTGTTCATGCGTGTAAAACAGTTCAGGATCGCTTACAAGTTGAGAGCGAATTACGTGAATCTGTGAAGCATCTTGTTCATCTGCTGGGAAGAGATTCCTCTTTTATCAATCTGTAACCCGTTGCAAATGATCGTGCGTTGACTCAACTTTGTTGAATCAGCACCCGAAGTAGGAGGAGTTGACGGGGTATTCTTCTTGAAACAGCATATTTCTATTGGCTCTTCTCTCCTCCCTCCTCCCTTCTACTTCCTACTTAATGAATCACACCTCTTATGAACAGCACATGTTTAAAAGTTGTTGAAAGCCTGTTGGTAGTCGCTCACGAAGTCATACGTTATGAACAACCCACTTTATGCGTGCTCCATTCATCTTCACCCATCATCACCTTATGAACACCATAACCCTCTATCTTGCACGACTGCAATCGCTTGATTTCATTGCGTTTATAACGTTATCATCAGGTTTTAACACCCTCTAATATTACTACTATTGATACTTTACATTAATACATAATATCAGCTATAATTCACACTTTGAAAATTTTGATTTCATCAAAGGAGCATCTGTAATGAAATTCACAGTTATACGATCCAAATTTCTTGAAGGTTTAATGACGGTTCAAAATGTTGTGTCGTCAAAAGGGACACTTCAGATTTTATCAAATGCCTTGATTCATGTGGAAAATAATCAGATGTCCATCACGACAACCGACTTGGATATTTCCATGCGGTGCGTCATTCCATGCGAATGTGAAAAAGCAGGCAGTACAACACTTCCAATCCGTCGTGTCGTCAGCATCATGAAAGAATTGAATGAAGGGAATGTGACGGTACAAGTATCTGATGATGATAAAGCAGAAGTTCGGAGCGGCTCAGCAGATTTCCACATTTTTGGGTTGCCGACGCGCGATTTCCCGCCGATTCCAGCCACCGAAGGAAAGTTTTGCTATCGGATTGATCAAGGAGTGCTCAAGGAGATGTTGCGCAAGACCAGCTTTGCTGCTTCCTTGGATGAAACGCGGCGCGTTCTGAATGGCGTTCTGATGGCCTTTAAAGCGAACAAGCTGACGATGGTCGCGACAGATGGACGCCGGTTGGCCTTGGTTGATCATGAAGTAGAATTCCCGGAACAGGCTGAGACGGAAATGATTCTTCCCACAAAGGCTGTGAATGAACTGATGCGCGTCTTGCTGAACGAAGGAGAAGTCAAAATTTACGCACAGAAGAATCAGGTGGTGTTTGAAATGGGAACGACCAACATGAGCAGTAAGCTGGTCGATGGCGTCTATCCGAATTACCGGCAAGTCATTCCGGGGGGCTGCGATGAGCGTGTCACCATTGAACGCGAAGAGTTGTTACGCGCGGTTCGCCGTGTATCCGTGATGGCCACCGATAAATCAAATGCGATCCGCCTGACCTTCGCGGCTAATCAATTGACCATTAATATCACGAGCCAGGAAGTGGGCGAAGGCCGTGAAACAATCCCCGTCAAGTATACCGGCAAGGAAATCTCGATTGTGTTCAATCCTGAATATGTGATGGATCCGTTAAAGAACATGGATGATGATGAAGTATACTTTGAATTGAGCGACGGTCATAGCCCTGCCTTGTTGAAGTGCAGTGTTCCATTCCTGTACGTCTTAATGCCGCTCCGCTTGAACTAAAAAAAGTATAAAACGTCATTGCAATTCTAAGGGCGTTTTGAGATTATCATTTCCTTTTCATTTTCTTGCCTCATAGTGTAATGGCAGCACAACAGATTCTGACTCTGTTTGTTTAGGTTCGAGTCCTAATGAGGCAACCAATTTAAAATATATGAGTGATGGACCCGAACAGGATGTTGGATTGGACGTTGCACTGCCGCGTCTCGTTGAAGAGTTGTCAATTACCCCGCGCCAGATTGCCTCGGTTGCTAAATTGCTGGCCGAAGGCAATACCATTCCCTTTATTGCGCGCTATCGTAAAGAGGTGCATGGCAATTTGGATGAAGTCCAGATTTCAAAAATTCAGGAACGCCTCAGCTATTACCGGGAACTGGAAGAGCGCCGGTCAACAATTTTAAATTCGATTGACGAACAAGGCAAGCTGACCGATGAGCTTAAAGCAAAAATAAAGGCCTGCGGGTCAAAGACCACACTCGAAGATTTGTATCTGCCCTATAAACCGAAGCGCCGGACGCGTGCCATGATTGCGCGTGAAAAGGGCTTGGAGTCCCTGGCGGAAGTAATCGTGCAGCAAGGGGCTGACGATCCGGAGGTTGTTGCCGCCGCATTCGTGAATGCTGAAAAAGGCGTGGAAGACTGCGCCGCCGCGTTAGCAGGTGCACGTGATATTGTGGCTGAAATGATTTCGGAAAATGCGGATGTCCGAGGCTTAGTCCGCCAGGCCTTCTTTGCGGATGGCATGATCGTTTCGGAAGTGGTCGATCCCAAGCCAGCAGAGCCCACCAAATTTGAGCAGTATTATGAGTTCAAAGAAAAAATAGGCGAGATTCCTTCGCATCGTTTTCTGGCGATTCGCCGGGGACAGGACGAAAAAGTATTGCGCGTCAAGATCACGTGCGATTCGTTTAACTCGATCCGGCGCATCCTTGAAATCTATAAACTGAATGAGCGCTCCCCGTTTGCCGGTCTCTTAAAGCAGGCGGTTGAAGACAGCTATAAACGGTTGATTGAGCCGAGTGTTGAAATCGATGTCAGCGTTGAAACCAAGATGAAGTCTGACCGTGCTGCCGTGGAGATCTTTGCGCAGAATTTGCGGAATCTGTTGCTGCAGGCGCCCATGGGTGAAAAGAAGGTGATCGCGATCGACCCCGGCATACGTACTGGCTGTAAATGCGCCTCACTCGACGCCACCGGCAAGTTTATGGAAACCTGCACTATCTACCCCACCCAGGGTGAGCGCAGAGAGGTCGAAGCCCAAGTCGATTTGTGCAAGATGGTCTCCAAGTATCGTCCGTATGCCATCGCCATCGGCAATGGGACCGCAGGCCGTGAAACAGAAACCTTTGTGCGGAACACCCTGAAGGAAGCCAATGTCAAGGATGTGATGGTGGTGTCCGTGAATGAATCCGGCGCCTCGGTCTACAGTGCATCCGAAGTGGCGCGGGAAGAATTCGCTGATTTGGATTTGACGATTCGTGGCGCGATTTCCATTGGCCGCCGCTTGCAAGATCCGCTGGCCGAATTGGTGAAGATCGATCCAAAGGCCATCGGCGTGGGGCAATATCAGCATGATGTGCATCAGCCCCTCTTGGCGTCCAAGCTGGATGACGTGGTGGTGAGCTGCGTCAACCATGTCGGTGTTGAACTGAACACCGCCAGCGCGCCTCTATTGACACGTGTATCCGGAATTGGGGCCACCATGGCCAAGAAGATCGTGACCTACCGGAATGAAAATGGTGCGTTTAAGAGCCGAAAGCAATTGAGCAAGGTTCCGGGCATGGGGCCGAAGACCTTTGAGCAGGCCGCAGGCTTCTTGCGCATCCGGGATTCAGAACAGCCGCTGGATGCCTCCGCGGTCCATCCGGAACGCTATGCACTCGTGGAACAGATGGCCAAAGATTTGGGTGTGGAACTCCCGGACTTGATCGGCCACCCGGAGAAGGTCGAGCAGATTAAAATCGCCAACTATGTGTCCGCGTCTGTTGGAGAGCCGACCCTGCGCGATATCATTGCTGAACTGAAGAAGCCGGGCCGTGATCCGCGCGCGACCTTTGAAAAGCCAGCCTTCCGGGATGATGTGACAGAGATTGAACATGTCAAAGAGGGGATGACGCTGGAAGGCGTGGTGACCAACGTGACCGCCTTTGGCGCCTTTGTGGACATCGGTGTTCATCAGGATGGCCTGATCCATGTGTCTGAATTGTCGAATCGCTTTATTAAGGAACCGTCTGAAGTGGTCAAGACCGGCGACCGACTCAAGGTGCGCGTGCTGTCTGTGGACAAGGTGCGCCGGCGTATTGCGCTGAGCGCGAAGACCCCTACACCCGGCACGCCGGCTGGCGGGGGTGCGCCGCAGCATCGGCCTCAAGACCGTGGTCCTGCAGCGCCTCGGCCATCTGGCGGCGGATATCAGGGCGCTCGGCCTCGCGAGGAACGGCGTCCCTTCTCGAGCGGCTTCACCTCCAATCCCTTTGGTAACTTGTAACGCCGAAGTCATGAGAGAGGAATAGTGGAATGTTGGAATACTGGAATAGGGCTCCCACTGGAGGGACGCGCTCTGTCGCGTCCGGCCACGACGAAGCGTGGCCCTCCAGAGCCGCTCTGCGTCTTTCTCCATCATTCCAACATTCCCACCTGTCCGCCGTAGGCATCGCGAAGGCGGATATTCCAACATTCCATCTCCAATGCACTTAAATGATACCATAGCGGCTATCGCAACAACGCCAGGTCCGGCAGCCGCCGGACGGGAATAAACGAGAGCGGTAACTTCTTAAATTAAGAGTTAAACGTTAAACGTTGAGCGTTAAGAGTTTGAATTTAAAACTTTTAACGTTTAACGCCCAACGCTTAACGCTTAAGTTGAAATAAGGCAATTCCACAATGCACGTAAACGATACCATAGCGGCTATTGCAACAGCGCCCGGTCCTGCAGGCGTTTGCGTGGTCCGTATTTCCGGTCCGGACGCTCAGCAAGTTGCAGATCGGCTCACGCCTTTGACGTCGCATAAACCGAGTCGTCATGCAGCAGGCACCTTTTTTTACGCGGATATTTGTCATCCCGTCACGAACGAAAAAATAGATGATGCTCTTATTCTCATCTTTCATGCCCCGCGCAGCTTCACAGGCGAAGAGGTTGTCGAAATCCAGGGGCATGGTGGCACACTCCCCTCGCAACGGCTCCTAGAGGCTGTACTGGCTGCTGGAGCTCGTCTGGCAGAGCCCGGCGAATTTTCCAAGCGCGCATTTTTGAATGGACGCCTGGATCTCACGCAGGCAGAGGCCATCTGCGATTATATTCAATCCAAATCCGAACGCATGGCGCATGTCGCGCGTGCTCAGCTGGATGGAGCATTAGGGTCACGCCTGACCGCCCTGTATGAAGCCATGCTGGCCCATTGCGCCGATGTCGAACATCAGCTCGATTTTGATGAAGGCGACCTATCGGAAACCTTTTTACAAGAGACCACACAGGCTCTTCAACAAACCATGATCCCGCTCGCGCAACTGATAACGTCCTGGAACACCAACGGGCATGTGTTGCGTGACGGGGCGCTCGTTGTGTTGAGCGGCAAGCCCAATGCAGGCAAGTCTTCCCTGTTAAACGCGTTGCTGGGCCGTAAGCGCGCTATCGTGCATCACGTGCCTGGCACGACGCGTGATGTCATTGAGGAGAGCCTGCTGGTGGAGGGCATATTGCTTCGCCTCGCGGACACCGCCGGGTTACGTATCGCGACAGATGATGTGGAACAAGAGGGCATCGCGCGGTCACGCGAACTGATGAAGCAGGCGGATGTTAATCTTCACGTGATCGACGCGGTCACGGCCACAGACGAGGAGCTCGCTGCCCTCCCGCAGGATGCTCGCTCCATTTCTGTTTTGACCAAGAGCGATCTGCTCTTAACCACGGGAAATAGTCAGAATAGCGATGAACGAATCTCTGTTTCAGCACAAACAGGGGCTGGACTTGATCTGCTCGCCCAGGCGATCCTGAAAAAACTGGGCGTTGTGAACGCTTCAGCCGGAACAGAGATCATCAATCAACGCCATGCCCAGGAATTAAAGACGGCGTACACGGCTGCCGGGCAGGCGCATGCGTTACTGCTCCAGCGGAATTTGGTGATCGCCGCCAATGAACTCCGCGTGGCCGCAGAGGCGCTCGGCCGCATCGTCGGACGGGTCTATTCCGATGATTTACTGGAGTCCATCTTTTCGCGTTTTTGTGTTGGCAAATAGGCCATTTTTTTTTGAATATTTGCGCTTGACAACTAAAAAACCCCAATAAAATATGGGTTTTTTTCATCACAGCCAGCCTGTTCATAACCAGTTGATAACTGTTCATTCAATTATTTTGACAACTTCAATCAATAAAAGTTTATCGAATTATAAGTAGTTGATTATAAACATGTTGTGCCTAGAATATGAATATTTTTAATGTCCATTAAACGGGTAAACTATCCTTTAAAGAGGGTGTCAGTAAAAACCGAAAAAATGGGATTATTCTGCTCTCCCCGTGTAGGACAGAGTGAAAAATGGTGTGCCTTATTCTCTAGTTGCGTTATTGTTCTGTGTATTGAGTTTTTTGGGCAAATATGAGAAACGAAACAGTCGGCAAGCCAGAAGCCGATCAAAATAGGCGGAGGGATGAAAGAGACGCGTTGACGGGGTGATGAATGAGTCAATGGGTCAATCGGTCAATATGTCAATCAGTCGGGCTTTCCAAAAGCCGGCATTCAGCCCCTCTCATTCCGGTGGAGTTCATGCTAACCA
>JBAXCC010000194.1:0-7811 GCA_037141675.1 bacterium
ACCGCAACCTGCATATTCAACCACAGGATTAGGGAGCGAAAATAACGATTCCTCGTTCACCGTTATTAGTCCCGCCGACCCTAGGATGACATTTTTTATTTTCCGACCTGTCTGTTCAATGAGACAATGAGACGAAGAAATTACGGACGGAATCTTATCATGCAAGATCCATTCGGTTACGATTCTTTCTGTCCGTTGCGGCAACGAAACATCATCTCCTGCCGCCATTATAAAAAGCTCTCCTTTCGCTAGGGAAAACACCTTATTAACATGTGCCGCCAAGCCTAAATTCACGTCGTTCCGATTCAAAATGATCTTGTGCGGACCTTTATAATCCGCCAACATCTGCTGCATATTATCAAAGGTTCGATCCGTTGAACAATCATCAGACAAAATAATTTCGAGAGGAGAATATGTCTGCGCCAAAGCGCCTTCCACGGCTTCCCTTATAAAAGGCTCTTGGTTATAAGTAAATAAACAGAACGATATTAGAGGATGTTCCATCGCGTTCCCCGTTTTTCACTTTTTATCAGATATCCTCGAAACCGAATGGAGTCAATAGGGAGCTTCAGTGGACAAACTTAGCCTTCACCTTCGCAAATGACATCCCTGTCCGATCCGATGATTTATGGAGCCTGCAGCCGAAGCGAAGTGCATAATGCAATTGCACATTCGAGCTATAAGGATAAATCCGAGGAATCAGCAACAGAACCCGGGGCCCCCGAAAACCCTTCACATCTTGTTGTCTACTTCGGAAGGAAACTATTTACTTCAGAAACTACATGCATAATTTCTGGGTCCGTCATGACAGGACTCATCGGAAGCGACAGAATTTCTCGATGGACCGCTTCGGTGACAGGGAAAGATAGCGCGGCCCACTCCCGATAGGCTGGCTGATGATGGGGAGGTACGGGATAGTGTATCGCCGTCTGCACCCCATGTGCCGATAAATATTGCTGTAGCGTCTCCCGTTGTTTACATCTGACCACGAAGAGATGCCAACAAGGCATACCATACTCTGCGATATGCGGCAGCATGATCTCCGGATGACGGATACCCATCAGGTACTTCTGCGCGACACGAGCACGACGACTATTTTCTTCATCTAAATACCCAAGCTTCACGCGCAGAATCGCCGCCTGCAGTTCATCCAGTCGGCTGTTATAGCCTTTATGCAGATTGTGGTGTTTCTTGTGCGATCCATAGTTTCGCAACGCGCGAATCGCAGTTGCTAGATCCAAATCATCCGTCGTTACTGCCCCAGCATCACCAATCGCGCCAAGATTCTTTCCGGGATAAAAACTATGCCCGGAGGCATGGCCCAGTGCCCCCGCTTTTCTTCCATGATAGGTCGCGCCATGCGCCTGAGCCGAATCCTCAATCACTTTAAGTCCATGACGACCAGCAATAGCCATGATCGGATCCATGTCCGCACACTGGCCATAAAGATGAACTGGTAATATCGCGCGGGTCCTCGAAGTAATGGCCGCTTCTATGCGGTCAGGATCAATATCCAATGTGTTAGGATTTGGCTCCACTGGCACGGGAATCAGCCCCGCCCTTGAAACAGCAAGAATGGATGCGATATAGGTGTTGGCTGGTACAATAACCTCATCTTTATCCTTCATGACGCCTAGCGCCTTGTATCCTTCGAGAATCAGAATCAATGCGTCAAGTCCGTTGGCAACACCTACACAG
Organism: bacterium; assembly: GCA_037141675.1. GTDB lineage: Bacteria > Verrucomicrobiota > Kiritimatiellia > RFP12 > UBA1067 > CAIZQW01. The sequence goes on from JBAXCC010000194.1 coordinate 1,699, forward strand.
AGCGGAGAACCACACCACGCTGCATACTCCTTCTCGAAGGCTTCAACCTCTTTGCCTAGCACATACCAACCCGACTCCAGCACACGACGGACCGCCGCGAGGTACTCGTCGAAATGAGCCTGATTGGTTAACCGATAATCAAGAAAGGGAACTGTCACTGTTAACCCCTTATATTAGCAATAAACACATCATATTCGCGTATATAATCTGCAGCGTCATAAGGGTGCGACGCCAGAACAAGCAACACGCAATCGGCGGAGTGGTTATACTGAATACCCCATGTCATGGGAGGCAGATATAAACCAGACTTTGGCGAATCAAGAACAAAAGAGTCTCGTCCTTTACCCTCATCCGCAATGATATGGACCGAACCAGTTAAGCAGACCAGGACCTGATGACACATTTTGTGGGCATGCTCGCCTCTCACTTCATGAGAAGGCACACTGTATGTGTAGAAAATGCGTTTGACTTCAAACGGAAAATCCTTCTGCCACTCGATCACACCCAGATCACCACGCATATCTGAGGCGCTTTGAATAGCAATCACCCTGGCTGATGTTTTTCTTTCAACCTCAACGGAAGACACAGCGGTCTCGTTACTACGAGTCTCTGTTCCCACGTATCCAACAATCCGGGCGGGATTTCCGACCACGATGGCATTAGGAGGCACATTACGCGTGACCACAGCACCTGCTCCCACCATGGCATGCTCACCAACCACCACCGGCAAAAGAGTCGCATTCGCACCAATTGAAGCACCTTTCTTGACGATTGTTGTCTTATAAGCAATCGGCCGATGCTTACTGCGAGGATGTTTGTCATTCGTGAAAGCAGCAGAAGTCCCAATAAATACATCGTCCTCAAGAGTGACCCCATCATATAAGGCTACCCCACATTTGACCGTCACACGATTGCCGATTCGTACACCCGTCTCAATAAATGTGTGATCACATATATTGCACTCGTTGCCAATGACAGCTCCCGGCAGAACATGAGCCCACGCCCAAACCCGTGTGCCTGAACCTATCACGGCACCCGGTTCTATAAGTGCCAGCGGATGAAAATGTGGAGACGCGGTACTCATTTTTTACACTTTGTTCAAATATGGAGATTGATACATGGACATCACCAACAGCTTCGACTTCGGAACCTAGCCGCCGCAGCTAGAGCAGAGGAGAACAATCCACCATTCCCGTATTCCAATATTCCAATGAAGTTGACGGAAAGAAGGTTACACGTCTGCGCCACGGAAGATGAGGTTCATGGGCTTGATGGTTTTGAGCAACGCATGGAGGGGATAGCCTTTGGTCATCTCCGTGAGCGCATTGACATCCTTCGGAAAACATTTGCCACCGTAACCCAGCTTGCCGTCCGGTCCTGGCACGCGGGCATGCATGTCGTTGATGTAGCCGCTCAGCAGGACGCCTTGAAGGACGCGGTCATAGTCGGCGTTATTCTTCTGGCAGTAGTCGTAGATGCCGTTGAAGTAGGTAACCTTGACTGCACCAAAAACGTTATGCGCATACTTGGAGACCTCCGCTTCAAAGGAGCTCATCTCCACAAATTCCTTGCCGACAAAGATCTTCTGCAACAATTCACGCTCCGCCGTAAAAACCATGGGCTGTGAACAAAAGTCGGCATACGCGGTGCGCTGGGTCAGAAACTCGGGCATGAAGTACACGCGACGACTCGTCTCCTTGGAAAGCAGTTCACTTGTACCAGGCAGGATAGTCGTACGCACAAAAATGGGCTTATCCGGCAGCTCCCTAATAATCTGTTTCAGCGTGGAAAGATCTTGGGCTCCACTTTCTTCCGTGGGAATATGAATGCTGATAAAAATAGCATCCGCAGTGGACACGTCGTCGTTGAATCCCTTGAGCGGGTCGGAGATGAGCATCTTCACGCTTGGATTATAGGACTCAACCCATTGCTTAAGTGCTCCACCAATAAAGCCGCATCCGATAATACCGATTGTGTGTGTATTTTTCATAATTTTACTTTTAGCCACAGATTTTCACAGATCATCACAGATTAAAATACCAGACGTTGAAATTCTAAACTCGATTTTCCAAAATTAATGAGTAACCCCAAATGGCACTTCGTAGCCTTGAGATAATTCAATGTCTGCGCAATGTGCTCCTTCGCCAATGCGTCACACGCCTTTAACTCAACAATAATGTCATCATAACAAACAAAATCTGCCCGATAATCCGCCTTAATTGCATGACCCTTATAACGAACAGGGATATTCTTCTCAATTTGAAAGGGTATTTTTTGATTGATGAACTCCCATTCCAAGGCACGCTTGTATACTTCTTCCAAAAAACCATAGCCTAACTCACGATGGACCTCCATTGCAGCACCGATTAAAGCATACGTTCGTGGATCTCTATGAGTTTCATAAATCATGCTAAGTAATATCTGTGACAATCTGTGCGAATCTGTGGCTAAAATTTATTCTCTGCTCAAATACCAGTCAATCGTCTTGATAATACCACTGGCAAAAGTCTCTTCTGCCTTCCAGCCCAGCTCTATCTCCAATTTGGTGGCATCAATAGCATAGCGCAGATCATGCCCTGGACGGTCTGAGACGAAACTGATCAAATCAGAATAAGACATACCATTTGCGCGAGGTTTTTTAGCATCTAGGATGACGCATATTTCACGAACAATCTCAATGTTCTTCTTTTCGTTGCGCCCACCGACATTGTAGGTCTCCCCTGCCCTGCCTGCATGATAAATCAAATCAATGGCCTTGCAGTGATCCAGCACGTAGAGCCAGTCCCGGATATTTGCTCCTTTGCCATACACGGGGATCGGCTGTTCAGCAAGGCACTTGCGAATAATCGTGGGGATGAGTTTTTCGTTGTGCTGTTTAGGGCCGTAGTTGTTAGAGCAGTTGGAGGTTGTGACATTCATGCCGTATGTATGATGGTAGGCACGCACGAGGAAATCGGAGCTGGCTTTGCTGGCGGAATAAGGACTGTTCGGTGCATACGGTGTCGTTTCTTGAAACAACCCCGAATCCCCCAGCGTGCCGTAGACTTCATCCGTGGAAATATGATGAAAGCGACAATCCAGGTAGGCAGTTTTGTAGTTCCTCGGCCCATCCATCCACTGTTTCCGTGCGGCTTCCAGAAGATTGAAGGTGCCAGTGATATTCGTCTCAATGAAGGCGCGCGGGCCCGTGATGGAGTTATCGACATGACTCTCTGCGGCAAAGTGAATGACGCCACGCACATCGTATTTTTCTATCACGGCCTGCACCAGCATTGCATCACAGATATCCCCTTGCATAAAAATATAATTGGCCATGCCTGCACATTCGCTCAGATTCTTCACATCGCCAGCGTAGGTCAGCTTGTCGAGGTTGACCACCTGATAATCCCTATACTTCGATGCAAAGTAAGGAACAAAATTAGCGCCGATAAATCCCGCACCACCTGTTACCAATATCGTTTTCATAAGCTTAGTATTTGAATTCGCGGACTTCCGCAAGAATTTTCAAAAGGTACTTCTTGTAGTCCATGGAGTCTTTCAGGTCATCTGCCAGCGCTTGCATCTGCTGTTCGTCAATAAACCCCATACGGTATGCGATCTCTTCCAGGCAGGCAATCTTAAGGCCCTGGCGTTTTTCCATGATCTGGACAAACTGCGCGGCGTCCAAAAGTGCGTCCGGCGTCCCAGCATCCAGCCAGGCATTGCCGCGACGCATGGGCATAGCATCCATACGACCTTCTTGTAGATAGAGGTTGTTGAGATCTGTGATTTCCAGTTCACCACGCGCCGACGGTTTGAGCGTCTTTGTCTTTTCAACGACATCCCCCGGGAAGCAGTACAGTCCTACTGCCGCATAACTGGACTTCGGCTGTTTCGGTTTTTCTTCAATGGATAACGCTTTGAAGTTGCGGTCGAATTCAACGACACCGAAACGCTCAGGATCCGTGACATGGTAGGCAAAGATCATGGCTCGATTATTCTTCTCATGTTTCTGTAGTTGCTCTTTGAATTCATCAACCTGTCCACCCAGATAAAAGATGTTGTCACCAAGGATCAGACACACCGGATCTGTACCCACAAAGCCAGCTCCAATCGTAAATGCCTGCGCAATGCCTTTAGGTTCTGGCTGAACCGCGTACTGGATAGATATCCCCAAGCGTTTGCCATCCTTCAGCAAGCCCTCGATATTCGGCGTATCTTGGGGCGTAGAGATGACCAGATACTCCTTGATCCCGAAAAGCATCAGCAAGGAGAGCGGATAATAAATCATCGGCTTGTCATAGACGGGCAACAATTGTTTGGAGACCGTCTGCGTTGACGGATAGAGCCGTGTGCCACTGCCACCAGCTAAGATAATACCTTTCATACAATTCCTTTTTTGCGCGTTGAAGCTCGACTCAAATGGTTGCGAAGAGGGATATGCTTTCGGCATAAATCTGCGGCAACCCCGTATCAAAATGTCTTCCATTGACCACAAGGCCTTTGACACCTTCTTCTTCTCGTAATGTCTCAAGCGCGGTGGTCAATTCAATTTCACGCGTATTACCTGCAGCAGCAGATGCGCGCAAAATATCAAAAATTTTAGGCCTCAACACATAAATACCATTGACGCAGAAATAGGTCGATTTACCGTGCCGCCCTACCTGCAGATCTGTTATTGCCTCATCTTCCGTTGGCTTTTCGACTATGCGCGTCAGTTGAAGCGTCTCATCTGAAACCCACTCGCCTGTAATAGTACCATAGTGCTTGCTTTTTTCGAGGGTCTCCTCGTATATACCCACTATACTTTGCGCATCGCCAAAATCCTGAAATCGTTCAACCACTTGACGAGCCACACTGCGACCTTCGGATGAACGGAAGAGATGGTCGCCCAGCATGAGCAGGAAGGGTTCGTTAGCCACAAATTTTTCAGCCAACAAGACCGCATGCCCAAATCCTTTGGCTTCCGGTTGGGGAATATATGTGATGCGCGAACTCATTTTTTTAAGCCTTTCAGCCTCTTCGCGCAATTGCGCTGGCAATTTATTCAACGCTTCAACACGGACATCGGTCTGGAAATAGGCTCGAAAACGCGCTTCATCTTCAGGTTGGATAATCAGGGCGACCTCTTCGACCCCAGCAGACAAGGCTTCTTCAACAATGACTTGAATGACCGGCTTTGCAATGCCCTCGGGCGTAACAACCGGCAAAAAGGTCTTGGGTACAGCTTTTGTGAAAGGAAACATGCGGGTCCCCAGTCCGGCAACCGGTATCACAGCTTTGCGTACCGAGGCAGGACGACACATATCAAGATCAAAGCACGGCAACCCGAATGTCGTCGTGAGATACGTCGCAAGCTGCTGACGTTCAGCAACCCCTTTGCAGATAAACTGGACACACCCATCACCTTGTGAACCTACCCCTTTGCCGCCATAAACAAGAGACTTCACCTGTGTATCTGCAAGAACCCTGTGCAACTTGGGACTGATCAGTTCCGTACAGACGGGCATGAGATTTTCATCAAATATACGTTGCGCTTCCGTCATCAGCGCACCCAGTTTTTCGGCATCACCTGTCTCAATTGCTCGACGGGCGGCTTTTGAAATGCGCTGGTTATCAGCACCAAGCGTGCGCTGGACCGCCTCATCCGTCGCATGCTTTGCAAAGGGGAAGGACGCATTCAAATCCGCAAGAATTTTTATCGTGTCTTTCTTCCCACAAAGGTCGGCAATTAAGAGAAGAAAATCACCTCCAGGACGCAGGGGAGTCACGCCCAGGCGATCACCGTCAAAGGTCATCATTACAGGAATCTGGCCAAAGGCGCATCCTTGATCCATGCGACCGCAGCGTGACGGTGTTGCGATTTCACCTTGATACGCGGCTTCAATCTCCGCGCGCGTTGTTAAACCAAGCTGGTAGATCTTGTTAAAGGCGCGTGCAACCAGCACGCAAAATGCCGCAGAAGAACTCAGCCCTTTCTTCACAGGCAATGTAGTCTTGTAGTTGTCAATCTCAAGACCGTCGACACCATAGAAGTCGAGCATATACGCGGCTACACCCGCGGCATAGCTGAAAAATCCACCCTGCGCAGCCTCTTGCTGCAAGCGAGACAACTCCATGGGCACACGATAGGG
>JBAXCC010000195.1:0-7809 GCA_037141675.1 bacterium
AGAAAATCTCCTGGATGCGGATATTGTTGCATAAATGTCCTGTTATTATGAATAAGGTGAAGGACAATTGAAAGCCTATTTTTGGAGCAACAGCGAGTCTTGGTCCTCATCCCCCCCATAAAAATAAAAAAGCCACAAACTATTTTTAGCTTGTAGCTTTTCATTTGCCACTTTGAAATGGCGGAGAGGGGGGGATTGCCGCTCTCTCGCTTACGCTCATCGCTCTCGTCCAGCGGTACCGGACTAGCCTCAAACGGGCGGTCGCTCTGCGCGAATACGCTTGATCTTTGCGCGCGTTTGTTCGGACCAAGGTCCTCATCCCCGACATGGACTCCGATTGAGTCTTGGATGCATCGCCCGGATCGAGCCTTATACAAAATAAATGGCGGAGAGGGGGGGATTCGGACCCCCGGTACCGGATTTAACCAGTACGGCGGTTTAGCAAACCACTGCCTTCAGCCACTCGGCCACCTCTCCGCAAACCTTACTTGGTATAAGGGGGGTCAGTTTAGCCAAAAAAGAGGGAGGGTTCAAGCGCAAACACTATTATTTCTGAAAAAATCGGATAGATCCGTCTAATCCGACCGATCCGTCAGATCAGTCCGACCCCTCTAATTCGTCCGTCTGCAGCTTCAGCAATGAGCCAAGCATCTCGTCTGACAGTTCTGTCAGCGCGTGTTCACCATGGCCGATAATCTCTGTCGCCAGGGCGGACTTGCTTTCGATCATCGCGTCGATACGATCTTCGAGCGTCCCGTTGCAGATAAACTTATGCACCAGCACGCGCTGCGTCTGGCCAATACGGAAGGCGCGGTCCGTAGCCTGATTCTCAACTGCCGGATTCCACCAGCGGTCGTAATGAAAGACATGCGTGGCGCGCGTGAGGTTCAAGCCCAGGCCACCTGCTTTCAACGAGAGCACGAACGCCTGCGGCACACGTGTCGCTTGGAAGGCCTCGACCATCTGTTCGCGCATCGCCCGCGGTACGCCACCATGCAAATAGGGCATGTCACGTCCGAAGGTTTCGCAGAGATACCTCGTCAGGAGATGTCCCATCTCCGCATATTGCGTGAAGATCAGCGCGCATTCGTTGTTCGCGAAGACCTCTTCGAGCTGTTCCGCAAGACGCGTGAATTTGCCGGAACGCTCAATAAACAGGTTCGGCGCAAGCACGGAGGCGCGTGGCGCCTTTTGGCGCACACCTTTGGCGGAAGACGGCTCGCTCTTCAAATACTGTTCAGGATGGTTGCAGATCTGCTTGAGGCGGGTGAGGGTCGCCAGAATCAGTCCGCGACGGCCAATACCTTCAGCGTCTCCCAGTTCACGATGGAACGAACTCAGTTCATCCTGATAAAGCCTGACCTGCTCCTTGGTCATCGAACAGTAGACCTTTGCCTCGATCTTCTCAGGCAGGTCGGAGATAATATGCTTGTCGGTCTTGAGACGGCGCAAGATGAAGGGCGCTGTCATCCGCTTGAGCCGAATGCGCGCCCCCGGATCGCTGCCGGTCTGGATCGGACGGAAAAAAGCGTCGCGAAACGCGGTCCGCTTTCCCAGCATGTCTGGATTCAGGAAGTCCATCACAGACCACAAGTCGCCCACATGGTTCTCCATGGGCGTACCCGTGAGCGCAATCCGGTAGTCCGCTTTGAGCCCTCGCGCAGCCTGGGATTGCCGTGTCTCTGGATTCTTAATGTTTTGGGCTTCGTCGAGAAGGATTCCCGACCAGGCGACCTGCCGCAGGTCGGCATAGTCACGATAGAGCAAGTGATAACTCGTGAAGACCACATCGAACCCTGCCATCTCGCGGGCAAAGGATTCGCCATGCCAGCGAGCTGCGCCATGATGCACGTGGCATCGAAGTCCGGGTGTGAACCGCTGCGCTTCGCGCATCCAGTTCCCGAGCACGGACATGGGGCCGGCTATCAGCGCAGGCTGTTTCTCTCCACGCTCTTTTTCGTGCATCAAGAAGGCGAGCGCCTGGATCGTCTTGCCCAGACCCATGTCATCGGCCAAGCAGCCCCCGAAACCGCACGACCGCAAGTAGACCAGCCAACTGAAGCCACGCTGCTGATACGGCCGAAGCTCGCCACAGAAGCCTTGGGGCGGATCCAGCACGCCAAAGCGATGTTCATCGCCTGAGAGACGATTGAAAAGCGTCTCCACCCAGCCATGACCGCGCACCTCGGCAATGGGCAAGCCGTGATGTTTAGCCTGCGAGCCCAACACCAGTTGCACCGCCTGCACGGCGGATGATTCGTCCTTGGCATCATGCTTGCCGAGGCGCATCGCCTGCTGAATCTGCTTCATGTCCACGACCATCCATGAACCCCGGAAACAGACCAGCGGCGCCTCTGCTTCCAGCAGGTGCTCAAGTTCGTCCTGCGATACAGGGTCCCCATTGAAGGTCACGGTGTGACGAATATCGACGCGCGCGGCTGGCGCATATTCTTCTGGTGACGCGGAGACGCCCTTTTCCCCTGGATGCGGTGCAACATCAACGGAAAGGGCGAAGCCTTTGTCTCCTCCCACATTCCAGCCAGACGGAAGAGTGACATCGTAGCCTGCTGAGCGCAACAAGGCCTGGGCAGACGTTAAAAAGACATACGCTTCAACTGTGCTCAGCGCCGCTGCGTGAAGGCCATCCATAAACTCCGCTTTCCCGAGCGGAGGAAAGAGCATCGCTGCTTGCCCAAGCGCCAGCAGAGTTGCCTCAGAAATATTTTGTGACTCCACCCCGATTTCCAGCAGCCAGTTAGCTTCAGTGGCCGAAGGCGTATGGAGCGTGAAATTCGGACGGACCTCGCGATGACGCGCGCCCTCCACGGGATGGCGCCACGCTTGAATCCCGTCAGCCAAGGTGCGAAGCTCTTTCTCCTCTTTCCAGCGAATCGTGCGCGACTCTCCGCGCAGCGCAGCAAACCAGGCATCATGCGCGCTGTAGCAGCGTCCCCGCGCAGCATGCGCAAGCGAAAGCGTGGTGACCACGCTGGCGCGTACAAGCCTGTCCACCCAATCCGCCAGAATGGCTTCGATCACACTAACTGAAGGTGTCTCTGCTGTTGAAGGGGCTGACCAGGCGAAGGCCGCAGGGGGCAGGCGTCCAGCCAAAAGGCGAATGCGCGTATCCTCCTCGCTGTCAATACAGGGCGACCAGATCGCCAGGAAGTCCGACTCGCAGATACGAAGGCCTGGCAGATAGCGTCCGCGGGCAACCAGTGCGCCTGCGTAGCGGAAGAGTTCAGCAAAGGCAACCATATCTTCCGAGGCAAAAAGGCCCTCGGCCAGTTTGCGATCTTCGATCTTCCCCAACAGAACAAAGAGACTCTTCCAGGAGAGCTTAAGGGCCGAAACCTTCCACGGGGCCAGATGAAGCGATGCCGAAGCGACACAGTCGTGAAACTCCTCAGGCAAGAGAAAGGATTGGGAAGGCAGCGGAAGACGGGTGACCAGGGCTGCGATGGTGGGCAACTGGAGCTCCAAGTGCGTGGACTCGCCTTCAGGCCCGCCCGACTCTTGCAAAGCCTCTTTCCAGGCTACGCGCAACGCCGCCAAACCTGGGTCAAAGGGCGACGCGGAATCGGGAAGATCAACAGAACGGAAGGCCTGTTCTCCCCAGAGATAGAATTGGTCATCGCACCAATGGAGGTGAAGCATTAACATTGAAGCGCCATCGTACGCTATACCGCGCACGTTGTAAAGCTGGAATGGTGGTATACACTGGAATGATGGAATATTGGAATGGAGGGGAGAGTGGCAATTGGCAGTCGCCGTCAGCAGTACCAAGTTTCCAGTTTCAGTATTCCACCTTTACCGTATTCCAGTATTCCGTTTTCCCCCTCCTCACGCATTCATGTTTCCCATCTTGTAGCCTTCGAGATCAAGTGCCACAAAACGATAACCGGCCTTCTTGAGGGCCTCTGTAATCGCCAGGCGCTTGTGCACAGCTTCTTGGATATCGCACGCCGGCACTTCGATGCGCGCCACATCGCCATGATGACGCACGCGGCAGAGCGCAAAGCCTATATCATGAAGCGCTGCTTCCGCGCGCTCAATACGACTCAGATTGTCGCGCGTAATCGGCGTCCCGGAAGGGATGCGCGTGGCCAGGCAAGCATTGGACGGACGCTGCGCGGTCGGGAGTCCTGCCTCCGCCGAGGCAGCGCGAATCTCCGCCTTGGTCAGACCGGCTTCAGCAAGCGGACTCTTCACGCCCAGTTCATGCGCAGCACGTTGCCCGGGACGGTGGTCTGAGGCATCGTCGATATTCGCACCGTCGAGCACAATATCAAAGCCCTGTTCAGCCGCCGCATCTTTGATCATGCCAAAGATGCGGCGCTTACAGAGATAACAGCGATCCGGCGGATTTGCAACGTATGCTGGATCATCCAGTTCATTGGGCCTAACCACAAGGGTATACGCTCCTAGCTGTTCCGCACATTGAAGCGCAGACGCAAACTCGAAGCGCGGCAGCGTGGGCGTGTCGGCGATGATGGCCAGCACATTATCGCTCCCCAGTGCCTCAAGCGCGTTCCAGAGCAGAAACGTGCTGTCCACCCCGCCGGAGAATCCCACGGCCACGCGACCATACGAGACCAGTAACGAGTTAAGCGTGTTGTTCATAGACTCCTATAGAATCATGTTATCAATCAGACGCGTCTTGCCGCAGTAGGCAGCAACGAGCGCAACATTTCCGGGTTCGACATGGGCAACCGGTTCGAGCGTATCTGCATCCACAATCGCAACATAATCTTCAAGCAGGCCATACTGTTCCAACACATTTCGAATCTGTTCGCGCAGCGGCTCGGCAGACGGATGGCCTTGACCCACAGCACCCAAACTTCTGAGCGCGCGACTCAAACCTAATGCGTTTTCGCGATCAGTTGGAGAGAGATACACATTACGGGAACTCATCGCCAAGCCGTCTGGTTCGCGCATCGTGGGGGCCATGAAAATTTCAATCGGAAAATTCAAGTCGCGCACCATGCGGCGAATGACCGCCACCTGTTGAAAGTCCTTCTGTCCAAAAACAGCCACATCGGGCTGCACAATGTTGAAAAGTTTCGCCACCACAGTGCAGACACCGCGAAAATGACCTGGCCGCCGTGTGCCGCACAAACCACACTGTAATTTTTCTTCGTCCACAAAAACGCTTGCGTCTGGAGCGTACATCCTGTCCGGACTCGGAAGGAATACCACATCGACACCTTCTTCCCGACACAGTCGCAAATCGTTCTCTTCGTCGCGCGGATAGGCTTCAAAATCTTCCTTCGGACCAAACTGCGTAGGATTTACAAAGATGCTCAGACAGACTACATCGGACTGCTTCTTCGCCTCTTCCACGAGCGACATATGCCCCGCATGCAGATACCCCATAGTAGGCACAAATCCGATGCGCTTCCCAGAGCGGTGCTGTTCCCGTGCCCACTCCGTGACTTCACACGAAAAGCGCATCACTTGCATCACATGGCCTGCAGGTTTTTTGCCGACGGCTGCAGGCTTTCCCGCACTATTATGCACTTCTCCCAGCTTGTGGAGAATGAACTTCTTTTCAGGCGGAGGAGGGGGAGCCTCGGATTGATACTTATTCTTAATAATAATTTTCATATGCTTTATTTGAAGAAATTGATAATTTAATATAACATTTTCCTTGATCCTTGTCGAGCACTAACGACAGTGGATGCAGGGGCAAATACAGGTCGCCGGCCTCTGTGAGAGCGACTGTCCGAGAAATCGACTGACCGAGTGGACAGATGGAATCAGGTCCAGATGCTGCGGTCCAGCGAACGGTATTGGATAGCTTCTGAAATATGGATTGGACCGATTTCATCCATGCCATCCATGTCAGCGATGGTGCGCGCAACTTTCACAATACGGTCGTAAGCGCGCGCACTGAAATTGAATTCCGTCATCGCCATCTTGAGCAGTTCTGCCGCCTCAGAGGAGGGTACGCAATATTCCTGTACCTGGCGTGCGGTCATTGCTGCATTGCAGGTGGTTTTCGGATGAAGCGCAAAACGTGTTCGCTGGCACCTGCGGCAGGCTTCGACACGTTCGCGGATCAGTGCGGAGGGCGTACCTCGCGACAGGTTGCTCATCTGTTCATAATTCACAGGCGGCACTTCGATATGGATGTCAATACGATCCAGCAGCGGTCCCGAAATCTTGTTGCGATACGCTTGTATCTTGGTCGAAGTGCACCGGCATTCACGCTTGGGATCTCCGGCGAAACCGCAAGGACAGGGATTCATCGCCGCCACCAGCATGAAGCGCGAAGGGAAGTCAAGCGTGGCAACGGCGCGGGAAATCGTGACATGGCCGTCCTCCATCGGCTGACGCAAGACTTCGAGCACGTTGCGATGAAACTCCGGGAGCTCGTCGAGAAAAAGGACGCCACGATGCGCCAAGCTTACTTCGCCCGGCAGCGGATGCGCACCGCCGCCCAGCAGACCCGCATCGGAAATGGTGTGGTGCGGCGCACGGAATGGACGGTGAAAGACCAGCGCCTGATGGCTCTTAAGTGTGCCGGCAATGCTGTGGATTCGCGTCGCTTCTAACGCCTCTTCAAGATTCATCTCTGGCAAGATCGAAGCGATCCGACGAGCCAGCATGGTTTTTCCCGCGCCCGGCGAACCCAGCATGAGCAAATTGTGGCCGCCGCTGACCGCCACTTCAATCGCGCGTTTGGCAGATTCCTGGCCCTTGACATCTGCAAAATCTTCGACGGGGCCGCGCGCGCGCTGCATGAGATCCGCCAGATCCATCTTAAAGGGCGTGAGTTTCAACTTGCCAGAGAGGAAGTCAATCGCTTCCCGCAAGTGGCGCACGGGATAGACATCGATGCCCTCGGCGACAGCAGCCTCTTCCGCATTGTCAGCAGGCACAATGATGCCCCGCTTTCCCTGCTTGCGCATTTCAAGTGTCACGGGCAATACACCCCGGACACGACGGACCTCGCCACTCAACGCCAGCTCGCCGATCAGCGCGTACTGATCGAGGTGCTGCATCTCCGCTTCCCCCGTGGCGGCAAGAAGACCCGCAGCAATCGGCAGGTCGTAAACGGGTCCCTCTTTCTTGATATCCGCAGGCGCGAGATTGATGGTCGTGCGGCCGAGCATCGGACGGAAACCCGAGTTGTTCATGGCTGTTAAGACGCGGTCTTTGCTCTCGCGGACTGCCGCATCCGGTAACCCTACAATGACAAACTGCGAATCGCCCTTTCCGGCATTGACTTCGATTTCAATAGCGTATGCATTGACCCCATACACAGCGCCTGAATAGACACGTGATAACATAAAACGACTCCTACTATTTATTTTTTTGGGTGCAGGTCTGAGACCCTTCAGACCTGCACAATGACAAAGCGACTGAACGACTCCCATATGCTACTGCTGACTGCTACTGAGTTCTGGGTTGTCTTTTGACAACTAATCAACTAAACTCACGACCTGTGAAGTTTAATCTGAAATTCAGACCCTCATTAACAGAACAGGAGCGCCTAGCGCTCCTGTTCACGGCCGGAATCTTTTTTCTCGGCCTCATCGCTCGTTACTGGCCTTCTCAGCTCTCCAACTAACGCACTAATGAACTAACTCACATCTCCCCCACGCCCTTATGGTAGCGAAGGCAGAGGACTATTCGTTAATTCTCTGGTTGACAATCGCCGGTCATTCCAATCCAATCTCCACATGAACATTGCAGCGTCGTTCGTGTACGCATTAATCCATGTCCGCGACAAGAAGTTGTCATCAAATGACCGTGTACTGATCCAGTACTGTCCAAAGGGTCTCCAGGCTGGTGGCTCGGTGT
>JBAXCC010000196.1:0-7794 GCA_037141675.1 bacterium
ACAGCAAAAGAAAGAAGTGTCTGCGGAACTATGAAGACTGTCCAACATGAGTCTGCGCCTGCTGAAGCGCAGAGGTCCGAAAGTCTTGAAGCGGTGATAGACCTGTATCAGACGCCGTTGTTGCGTTATGCGGCACATCTGCTGAATAATGCCACACTAGCGCAAGATGCAGTTCAAAATGCCCTCATCAAACTCTTCCGTCAATGGCAATGCGGGATGCGGCCTGATTCACGGCTGAAAGCCTGGCTCTTCCAGGTTGTCCATAATGAGGCGGTTGACCTTATACGCTCAGAAGAACGGCGGCGTCGCCACCATGAAGGTCATGCGGCGAAGATGCGGGACGAAACATCTGGCGGTCTTTATGAAGACCCCAAACCGGATGAACGCCTGGAGATGGTACGCAGTTGCATGGGTGTTTTGACCCCAGCGCAGCGGCAGGTGGTGCTTCTCCGCATTCAGCAGGAGATGAGTTACGCGGAGATTGCTCGCATCACGGGACAAAGCGTGGGATATGTCGGATTCCTTCTGCATGAAGCAGTCACTAAACTTTCTGAAGCTGTGCGCAAACGAGAAGGAGGCGCACAATGAACCCTTGTAAATTTAATACCTGTCTAACAGCATACGTGCTGCGGGACATGGATCAAAAGCGGTTGGATGCCCTCGACGCGCATCTGAAGACCTGCCCTGATTGCCAGAAGAAGGCGGCAGAGTTGCGTGATACACTTTCACTCCTGAAAGAAGTCTTCGCTGCTGAGAATGTGCAGTCTGCGAAAGCCCCTGTTCTTAATTCTGAACGCCGTCAAAAACTCTTGACGATTAAACCGCTGCCTAAACCGAGTTTCTTCAGGCGCTTTATTGATAAGGCGTATCGTCCGCTTCGGATGATCGCAGCAACACTGATCTGCGTCTTCGGTATGCTCGTCATTCTTACTGCCGTATTCCGTCCCTCGGGGCGTCCGTTTGAAGGTATGTTCGCTACTGCGGCAAAGGGTGATACGGGGAATTCTTTTGGAGGAGGTGCTGCGGGAGGTGGAACCATAAATGCGGCCTCCACCGATTTGAAAAGAGCCAATCATTGTTCTGCTGGATTACCTGTAAAGTCTGAGCTGTCAGTAGATCGTACAACAGACTCACTCACAACAGATTTGCGGGATTTAGATAAGCAAACAGACGCACTCTTTTACAAAAAAACTAAAATACGTGAAAAAACAGGCGAGAAATTAGGCATTGCTGAAGGTAGATCGATGCGTAGTAAGCATGTGAGTGAAGAGAGTAAAGCAAAACTGATGGACGCAAATGCTGATGGATATGCGGCAGGCGTTATCGTCAATCGCTCTGACGCACCTGCCGCTGCACCGGAACCAGATCCAGAGTCAGTTCAACCTGCGGCAATGGATGCTGTTGCGATGGTAAAATCACCTGTTATAATGCGAGGTGTCTATGGTTCACGCAGAAGTGAAAGCACGCAGCTCTCCGTATCAGGTCATGTAACGGCCATTCCCAAGAGCGAAACTGTGGCTCCTCCTGCAGAGACGGCTGCGCGACCTCCTGTTTCCACGACCCCGATGCCAGCTTCTGAGCGCTTTGCGCGTAATAAGGAAATGGGTGAGACTGAAAAGCGTGTATCTTCAACACTGCGTGGTCTCGAGTGTGATCAATCAACCTTTGACCGAGCCGCTGGCGAGACGTCTGAAAAGGACGGCTTGCGCCAAAGGGAGTCACTTAAAGTTCATGTAGAAAAACCGGCCTTTACGGGTACCCCCAAGAATGTTTGGAGCGCGAATCTGGAGACGCTGGGCGATCAGGAGAATAAGCCAACAGATGACCTCATGAAGACATCGCCACCTCGTGAACCCTTGCCCTTCAATTTGTTTATGTCAGCAGCAAAGGAACCCTTCTCGACGTTTGCGATGGACGTGGATACTGCGAGCTATACGCTCACGCGTCAGGCCCTGCGCTCAGGCAAACTGCCTGATCCGGAACGCGTCCGTCTCGAGGAGATCGTCAATGCGTTTGATTACGCTGACACAGCACCTGATCGCGCGACATTCCGCGTCTATCAAGATGGTGCACAGTCGCCTTTTGGTGCGGGTTACAACTTGCTGCGCATTGGCGTTAAGGGTCGTCGCCTCGGACGCGAAGAGCAGCGTCCAGCCATGTTGACCTTTGTAATTGATGTTTCGGGTTCTATGTCCCAGCGTGACCGTATTGGTTTTGCGCGGCAGGCGCTCTTTTCACTTCTAGAGCACGTGGGATCAGGTGACCGCATTCAAATCATTGCCTACAGTGACCACGCCCAGTTCGTACTGCCCCCTTCGCCCGCTTCTGAAAAAGCCAGCATTATGGCAGCCTTTGATCGATTGCAGTGTAATGTCTCGACCAACCTTGAAGAGGGATTACGACGTGCTTATGAACAAGCTGGACAGGCTTTCATTCCTGGAGCCGAGAATCGCGTCATCTTGATTTCGGATGGCGTAGCCAATCTTGGTGCAGACAGTGCACAGGAGATTCTGACTAAGGTTGCCGCAAACCGCAAGCAGGGGATCACGTGCTCGGTCTTTGGTGTTGGCTCCGGCACGTACAACGACAAGATGCTGCAAGAGCTCGCAAACAAGGGCGATGGCGTTTATCGCTTCCTCGATTCAGCAGAGGAAGTAAAAACCGCATTTGTTGACGATCTAGCTGCAACGCTCAACTTCATTGCCAAGGACGCCAAGATCCAGGTTGAATGGAATCCAAAGACAGTGAAGCGTTATCGTCAGATGGGGTATGAGAAGCGCAAGCTGACCAAAGAGCAGTTCCGTGACGATACTGTGGACGCAGGTGAAGTCGGTTCCGGCCAATCCGTGACTGCGCTTTACGAGTTGGAGCTGATGCCGGATGTCACGCCTGAGTCGTCACTCGGAACCGTGCGTATCCGCTATCAACGGACCGACAATGGAAAGGTCGAAGAAATCGAATCAGCCTTGGTTGCAGCGAGTGTCCTCCGTCCGGCGCATAAGGCCAGTGTCCATTTCAAGGTGGCTGCTTCAGCAGCTGAGTTTGCCGAGTTGCTACGCGGCAGCCCGCATGCCCAGAACGGACGTTTTGATGCCGTTGCCGATTATCTGCGGCCTGCTGCCCTCGAACGCACGCTTGACTCACGCGTCAAGGAGTTGCTGGAGCTGGTCACAACCGCCGCTTCGCTGTCGAAGTAGCAGTCGAGCTCCATTTGTCTCAC
Organism: bacterium; assembly: GCA_037141675.1. Taxonomy (GTDB): domain Bacteria; phylum Verrucomicrobiota; class Kiritimatiellia; order RFP12; family UBA1067; genus CAIZQW01. Next base: position 3,221 of record JBAXCC010000196.1, read on the forward strand.
CACCGTCGATATCGTCACTCTGGTCAATAAGGTCAATCTTGTCAAAAAAGGAATAATAGTATGAATATCAAACGCATGACGAGAATCTCACCGCTCTCTCTGCTTCGCGTCGCACTGGTAGCCGCATGTACAACACTCTCCGCCTGCTTCGCGCAGGATCTCTCCGCTCAATGGAAGCAAGTCGATGAGGCGGACAACAAGGATCAGCCGAAGACGGCAATCACACTACTGGATCAGATTTCGAAAACTGCCGTCCAAGGTGAAAAATGGGATGATGCGCTTTTCGCTTCTGCCCGGAAGGCTATTTTGCAAGGGCGCATTGAAGAGGGGGAACAAGCGTATGGTGCCTTATTACGCCTTGAAGAGGCTCGCAAATCCGCTTCTGCCAAAATGCAGCCCTTCCTGGATGCCCTGATCGCGGAGTGGTATGTAAAATATTTTTTGGATAATCGCTGGATGTTTGCGCAGCGCACACAAATTGCGGGTAGCGAAGAAGGCAAAGACATTGGCAAGTGGAGCCTCCCGCGCATCGTGAAAGAAGTTGGTGACCGTTTTGACCGCGTTCTCACGACGCCGCAACGTTTCTTTGCCTATCCCATCAAAGATTTCAGTCGATGCTTTACTCCGGGAAATGTCGATGACGAATACCGGCCAACAATCTATGATCTGCTGGCCCATCGTGCCATTGATTTTTATAGTTCAGCAGAGCAAGGGCTTCTGGAAAATGATCCCGACTTTATGGTCACCTCCGACATGCCACTTTTTGCGCAGCCGGAAATCTTTATGAAATGGGCTGAAAAGGAGTTTTCTCTCAAAGATGCTGGAATTAAGAAAGCGCTCTTCATCACTGCGCAACGCATGCGTGTGAATCAAGTCGCAGGCCGAGCGATTGCGTTTGCGGACGGTGATTTCAATCGTGTCCAGCTTGCGAAGCAGCTTTTGGGCGCAGTCGGTGTGGATACGGATGACGCGTATGACAAGGCGTTGGAAGTTTATATTTCAAAGTGGAATGATAATGAAGTGTGCACGCGGGCGATTGCTGCCCAAGCGGGCCGGTTGTTCGCACAGAAAAAATATGTTGAGGCTAAAAAGCGAGCGGAAGAGGGGATGAAACTATTCCCGAAATCCGTTGGCGCACAGGAATGCAGCGCGGTCATTGCGCGCGTACTCCAGCCATCTTTGCAAATTCAAACACCCAATGTATGGGCAAAGACCAAGCCAGAGGTGCGGCCCTACGGACAACTCGAAATCACCTGCCGCAATGTGACACAGGTCCGCTTCCGACTCTTTCCGTTGAATTATGAAAATGAGGAGGAACGCAATCTTTGGGACATTGAGAAGCTTCTCAAGCGTCCAGTCGTGAAGGAATGGACAGTTGATATTGCCTCTGAAAACTACCAGGAAGTGGTCCAGAAAAAGGATATTGCTGAAGCTACCAAGAATGGCATGTATGCTCTTCTTGCGACGGCTCAGGAAAATGTTCATTATGTGACTCCAATACAGGTGAGCGATTTGTCTGTTGAGCGCATGCATCGCGGACAATATGATATTCGTGTCTGCAACAATGAAAGCGGTCTTCCTGTGGCCAACGCTCAGATCACGGCAAAGGTCAAGAACCATCAGAAGAAGGCGTTGGACATCCGCAATTATACGACAGATGCACTCGGACGAGCTGTACTTGATAAACTCCCGAATGGCGAGGTAACGCTCTATATTAAATCAGGAGAGGATACATTTATTGACGCTATTGGTTGGTCATGGGGAAATGAGCACCAGCACGATGTTCTCGATAACAGTCGAGTGATGTTGCTAACCGATCGTTCCATCTATCGCCCAGGACAGACCGTTTATTACAAAGGCATTTACTACGTAGTGAATCAAGCCTCTGGCAAATATGAGATCCGCCCGCAAGCGCACTATACAATCCGTTTCATGGACCCAAACAGTCAAGAGATTTCATCGCGCAAGGAAAAGGCCAATGCCTTTGGTTCATTTAGCGGCTCCTTCGTGATCCCGAAAGATAAAGGCACGGGACACATGTCCTTGCAGATGGATCACGGAAGCGTTTCATTCCAGGTAGAGGAGTACAAACGACCCAAGTTTGAAGTCACCTTTGATCCCATCAAAGACGAATTCAAATTAAATGCCGATGTCACGCTGAATGGTCGAGCGACGACCTACTCGGGGTTGCCGCTTTCCAAGTCAAAGGTCAAGTGGCGCGTTGAACGTATGTCCCAGTATCCCTGGTGGTGCTGGTGGCGCGTGACGCAACCCAAAGTTCTGGAGACCGGCACAGCAGAGACCGGCGAAGACGGGACCTTCAAGACGACCTTCTTGGCCAAGCCAGAACTGGATGCCAAGCCAGAAGAAGCACCCAAGTTTATCTTTACGGTAACGGCGGAGGTGATCGATTCCACGGGCGAAACGCGCGCAGGATCACAATCATTGACCCTTGGATTTACAGCACTGAGTATCGCAGTACAGCCTCCTGAGTGGTTTAAAGCGAATGAGAAACAGGAAATCACGGTTTTAATTAATACATTAAACGGCGCGCCGGTGGCGGCGACAAAAGGAGAGATCCGCATGGTGCCACTGAAACAGCCGGACCGTCCCATACCGTTTGAAGAGCCGCGTCATTATAATCACTACTGGAGTCCCTCGGGTGCTTCCTCCAAGAAACCCAAATCAGAGCAACCCATAGACTGGGAAGCCAGTGGACGAGCAGTGGAAGAGTCCTTCACGACAGGTGACACTGGAAACGCGAAAATACCCTTCACGCTCAAGCCTGGTATCTATCGTGTTGAAGTCACGACGAAAGATAAGTTTGGCAATCCTGCAACCGACAAGGCTGTGGTTCAGGTCTTTAATCCTGCGGATGCAAACTATCCTGTTAAGGTGCCAGCCAAGCTCTTTGTTGAAAAACAGCAGATGGAAGTCGGAGAGACTTTCCGCTCTCTCTGGGGCAGTGGATACCCGACGGCTTACGGTGAAATCGAAATCTGGCGTGATAACAAGCTTCTCAAACGATTCCAGTCGGAACCGGGCAAGACACAGATGTTGATGGAGTATCCTGTGACGGAAAATCTGCGCGGCGGCTTTACCGTACGCTATTCAATGATCCGCGAAAACAAATTCTATCAGGAAAGCCGCATGATCAACGTGCCGTGGAGCAATAAAGCCTTCACCCTGAACTGGACACATATCAACTCCAAAATCGAACCGAATGTCAAGGAAAAGTGGACCCTCAATGTCAAGAATCCAGACGGCACACCGGCCAATGCGGAACTGGTCGCCTCCATGTTCGATGCTTCACTGGATGCATTTTTGATGCACCATTGGAATATGGGGTTTGGTCTACGTAGTGAGAATACCTATTTCTATAACCTTCAATTTTCGAACATCATGGCAACCCTGCAACCCCGTACGCATTTCCCGCATCAGGGTGGATTCTCTGCGCAATATCGTCACTGGGCATATCAGCTTCTGCAAAACCAGCACAATCGGAGATTTGCCAGGTCACGAGGCATGAAAATGTCCGCCGGTGGTGTGATGCCCATGATGGCGATGGAGGCTGAATCTAGTAGGATGATGGATGCTGCTCCTGCTCCTGCAGCCACAGCAATGCCTGCCTTAGCTAAAGCAGAACGAAAAACTATGGAAGAAAAGGATGCCGATGGCGCGAAGAAGAGATCGGAAGGTGGTGCCGCTAAACAAGAAGACGGTCCTATGGTGAGAAAGAATTTGAATGAAACCGCCTTCTTCCTGCCCATGCTCCAAACAGACGCTGCAGGGACGGTTACCGTGTCTTTCTCTGCCCCTGAGGCTTTGACCGGCTGGCGCGTGATGGCATTTGCGCATGATCAGAAATTGAACAGCGGTTACATTGAAGCCAAGGTCGTTACGCAAAAGAAGTTAATGGTTGAGCCATCCATGCCGCGATTCCTGCGCGAGGGTGATGAAATCGAATTATCCGTCAAAGTCACCAATACCTCCGATGCCAAGCAAAAGGGAAAAGTTTCGTTAAAGTTCAGCGACAAGCTGAAAGAGCTTGGCGAAGAGAAGTTCGCGCTTGATCCAGGCAAATCGGTCTCAGTCAAGTGGGTTGTGAAAGTTCCGGATACCGCAGCGGGCATCACAAAATATACGGTCATGGCCAAGGCTGAGGATTATGGGGATGGCGAAGAAGGCTATCTGCCGATTCTCTCCAAGCGGGTGCAGGTCATTGAATCACTGGCCTTCAGCGTAAAGCCGCGTCAGGAGAAGAAGCTGACCTTTAAGCGCCTGGCTAACATCTCGGATACCGCGGAACATCTGAGTCTCACATTAGAAGTGACACCGAATGCGACGTGGTCTGCGATTCTGGCGTTGCCCTATCTGATGGAGTATCCGTATGAATGTGCGGAGCAGGTCTTCCATCGCTACTATGCGAATGCGCTGGCGAGGCAGATTGTAACGGATAATCCTGTCATTGAAACTGTCTTCAAGCAATGGAAGGCGGAAACGCTGGATAGTCCGTTGCAAAAGAATCAGGATCTCAAATCGCTCATGATTGAAGAGACACCGTGGTTTGCAAC
>JBAXCC010000197.1:0-7730 GCA_037141675.1 bacterium
AGTGAAGTTATCGGCAAGCCAGCTTCGCTTCAATCGCCTTTGCCGAGGGTGTGATGGAGAGTCCGCCCAGAGCGGTACACCGCAGTTCACGCGGAATCGCCTTGCCGACAGCATCCATGGTTTCAATGACTTCATCCAGAGGGATCAAGCAGGGGATGCCGGCTACGGCCATGTTGGCGCACGCGAGCGCATTGACTGCTGCCATGACGTTCTTGCCCATGCAGGGTACTTCCACACGGTTCGCCACCGGGTCACAGATCATGCCTAAGATGTTTTGAAGTGCAAGGGAGGTCGCGGTCAGGGAAAGCTCAAGTGGTGCGTGCATCAGGGTTGTGATGCCTGCGGTGGCCATCCCGGATGCAGCACCGCATTCTGCCTGGCATCCTGCCACTTCGGCAGAGAAGGTTGAGCGATGTGTAATGAATACGCCAATCAATCCAGCTGCAAGCATGGCCTTTGCACAGGCGTCGTCATCTGCGCCGATGGACTCCGCGACGCCAAGGATCGAGCCGGGGAGTGCGGCGCAAGAGCCAGCAGTAGGGGCTGCGACAATTACGCCCATGGAGCTTTTTACATCCATCAATGCAAGTACGGCTTGTATGACAGAGTTCATGGCGCCTGTCTGGATCAGGTGCGTCTGTGCAGTGCAGTATTTGGGGGCTTGGGCGTCTAGGATACGGTCATGATACTGCGTGCCTTGCTTTCCGCTTGCCACAGAGGCTTTCATGAGGTGGACAATGTTGCGCATCTGTCCTATGACTTCGTGAATGGGCATGTCGCCACGTCTGCTTTCATAAATGGCAGCCAGTTCCCAGAGTTCTGTCTTCTGGTGCTTCCTTGCATAATCAGCCATCTCTGTGGCGGTGAGGAAGGGAACCTCGCATTCAGGATTAAACCGTGTGGGAAGGACCGGTTCCGACATGCGGAGAACAGCGTGTGGAAATTGGGTGCGCAATTCCGCTACGAGATCAGTTGAAAAAGGGACAGAGGATTTTATGTTTGCGCATCTCGGATGAATCAATTGGGCTGGCGATTCACATCTGTTGGCAACTGTCTGAAGGAGTCCCTGTTGTTTCAGAGAGAGCGGCGTTTCGAAGAAGAGGAGCAACTCAAAAGAGTCACCCTGGATGTCGGTCGGGATGGTGTCGACTTCGAGGACTTCAATCATTCCGCCGCCCGTGGAGATGGCAATCAACGATAGGCTCTTGCCTGCACTGCTCCACAGGGTGACTTTATAGGTGTTGGGATGTTCTGCCGTGTAATTGCTGATCTTGAATTCAATGGACAGGCCTTCAGCCTTAGCCAGCTCGAGTGAACGAGGGAGTCGGTCGTCATAAAGCGAATAGCCCAAGAGTCCGCTGGCTAGGCCAATGTCAGAGCCTTGTCCAGCATACGTGGTGGCCAACGAACCATCCGGCGTAAACTCGAACAGGGCGCGGACCGGTTTTGCTCCCAGCAACATCCGCGCCAGACTTGCGATGCGTACAGAGGCGGCGGTATGCGAACTTGAAGGTCCGCGCATGACCGGGCCGATGACATCGTTGAAAATGGATGGAGAACGTTTCATGTTATAAAGCAAGCTCCTCTCCGATGCTTTGGGATTGCGCCTTTTCGTAAATCAACGCTGCTGCAGCAAGGTCTTGAACGGCCACACCGACGCTTTTGAAAAGTGTCGCGTCGTGGCTATTCGTGCGACCTGCGATTGTTCCATTCACGACATCGCCGATCTCTCCGAGGATGTGTTTGCGAGTCATGAGACCTTTTTCAATGGGGATCAGCAGGTCACCTGTTTCAGCCAGGCAGGAGTCTACATGGTCGACATATACGTTTGCAGAGGCGACCCAGTCCGGGGGCAGTTCCTGCATGTGAGGACGAAAGGAGCCGATCGCATTGATGTGCACACTTGGCTTGAGATGCCCGGTTTGGAATAAGGGGGCGCGTGCGCCTGTGGCCGTGCAGATGACATCCACGTCTTTTAGCAGATCCAGGGATGATCCGACATAAATGGGAATTCCCAGTTTTGCGCTTTGGCGTTCGGCATACGTCGCAGCTGAAACAGGGTTGACGTCAAAGATATAGGCCTTATTGATGGGGCGCACCGCACAGACAGCCTCGAGCTGGGTGGCGCCTTGAATGCCCGCGCCAAAGATGGCTGCGACGGTTGCCTCTTTACAGGCCAGCAACTGTGTCGCCAATCCGGAGGCTGCGCCAGTGCGGAGTGAGGTGATATACTTTCCATCCATCATCGCCAGCAGGTTGCCGTTGGTACTGTCCATGAGGAAGACAAGCCCTTGGATCATGGGCAAGCCACGCGATGGGTTGCTTTCGACTTGCGTCAGCAATTTGATAGCGGCATAGTTCTTTGAGGGGGAATAGGATGGCTTATTCAGCAACATCATCTCCCCGAATATGTTCACTGTGCGCACCGGCATAATGCTTTTACCGGATGACAATTCTCCGAATATACCGCGCATGGCATCGATAGCTTCCGGCATCGAGACGAGCGACCTCATCTGTTCTGTTGAAATGAATTTCATATTACTTCTCCGTCATGCGAATGGAGTCTTCAAATGTGGGTATGCGGCGAAAATCAGGATGGTCTGCAAACTTTTCCTTATTGCGGCGGAACCACCAGCTCCCATAATACTGAGCATTGGTGTCAATCCAGTTGGTCACCTTCACCCGCTCCTCGGGCGTGATCTTTTTGGCGACAGCGGCATGTTTCGCAACCAATCCGCGTTCGTCCTTTACGTGTTTGGCAGGAGCGCCGAGTATGGCTGCGAGCAGGGCTGTATGCGAGCCGAGCGACCACGCGGGCAGGTAGTAGACGTTGCCGGTCTTCGGATGATTTTCGCCAATGATGAGTCCCAGCAGGCCCCGGTCACGGTTGTTCTTCCCTTTGCGACGTTCAGGGACCAAGCTCTCGTAGGACACATTGAAGAGACGTGTTTTCTCTCCTGAAAGACTTAAGCCTGCTTTGGGCTCTGCACCCGAATGACACGAGACACAATGCTTATCGAATACAGGTTGCACATCGATTTCATAATGCAAGGGGCGCTGACCGCGCGTTTCACCGATTTGCGGACCTGGAAGAGATGGCTTTCGGGCAAAGGCTGTAGGCGCACTCGTGCCTTCTTTTTCGCCTTTTATCGTCTTGGAAGCACTTTCTGGTGTTTCATGGCATCCGATGCAGGAACGTGTTTCACCAGGCATATAATCGACATATGTGCGTTCGGTTTGCACGGCCATGTAGTTTTCGTCCAGCGCTTGGAAGAATACATTTCCGAAGGCAGGGACGATGAAGTGCGCGGAGCCATCCTTCTCCACAGGCACGACACCATGTTGCACGGTTAATCCGAGATGCGTGTCCTTCGTGATGACAATGTGTTGCTGGTCATACTGATCAGCCATGCCTTTGAGCTGTGCCGCCCAGGGACGTGGAATTTGCTCCAGGATTCGAATATACTTGATCGTGCCGCGAGGAACATCGACGAGACCATGATAAATGTTCTGCACCATGCAGACGGCTTGTTTGTTTTTTGCCAGGGTGGTATCGAGCGATGACGAGAGCACAGGTGGCACAGGGCGAGCGACAAGCGGAATAGGGCGCCAGCAGGATGTCAGGAGTTCGCGATGAATGAGCTCAACATTGCCCTTGTCGTTCAGCATGTAGAGGCCGTAGCCGACAGGATTCTTCCAAATCCCCATGTCCGCTGGTTTGTGTGACACGAGAAAACAGTCCATAGCGAGCGGATAGGGGTCTGCATACAAGGCGCCCTTTCCGGTACCGTCATGCTTCCATTCGGCTGAGATGGAGTCTCGAAAATCGAAACCTCCTTCCGCGCGGATATCCACCAGAGGAGTCATGTAGGTCATGGGCTCTGTGGTTCGGATGGGCTTGTTCATGTCCAGACGGATGATGGTGCCCACATTGTTCTGCGGACAATGCGGAACACCGGCGACGACATACTGGTTCGGAGCGCCTGGAATGGCGCGGCCATAATTGAGGGATGGGGGGAAGGGGATGTCATTGCCATATATTTCGCTGGAGGCTGTGCCATCAGGTCGCATCGCCCATAGGCACTTGACGCTAACCGCGCCTTTGGAAACGTATTCCCAGCGCGTGTACAGGATTCGGCCATCCGGCAAGAGGCTTGGGGCGGTTTCGCTGACGGAACTGCGGCTCAAGGCCCGCATGTTTTGGCCATCCTTGTCCATGCGATAGAGGACCGTGGTCGTGAAATCATCCGGGCCGTCGCAGAGGATGCCGTATTGGCAACGCGAGGAGGCAAAGACAATTCCTCCGTCCGGCAGATAGCAGGGTTGCAAATCATCTGTGCCATGATGATAGTGGTCGGTTACGCGATATTTTGCAACGAGATCTGCTTCGTCAGTTTGCGGGAAGGTCAGCTGGCGCAGTCCTGAACCGTCAATGTTAGCCTCATAGATGCGGTAGCCTTCCTGGTGATTTCCTTTCCATGAAAAGACAACGCGCTTGGCATCAAAGGAGACATCATAACGTTCAAAGACACCATTTGTCATGGCAGGCAACACATCACGAACATGGCCTGTTGCGACATTCAGGACACACAAGCTTGAACCTGGTTTCCAGGTGCTGTTGATGTGCTCGGTATAATAATGGTTTGCGTCGTAAGTCAGGCGCTTAACAAAAACGAGTTCGTTGATGCCACGTTTGACAAGGGCTTGACGTGTTTCGGGTAGAACCGTCTCCGAGGCATGCAGTGAATATACCATGAACGCAATACACACTCCAATGAGTTGTCTCATATATCAGATCTCCTCGAAGGCTTATCCAGAAACTTGGGGTTCGGGGTTCCGCCTTCGCGATGCCTACGGCGGACAGGTCAGGGTTCAGGTTTGCCCACGGAACACACGGAAAAACACGGAAAATTCAATTGAACGTTGGACGTTCGATGTTGGATGTTCGATGTTCGTATTCATTCGTGTGGTTCGCGTCATTCGGATGCAAAAAAAGTTACAAGTCGGTTTGCTTCCAGAACCCCGGGTGGGGGGCTAGCCAATCAAACGCTCAACGCTCAACGTCTAACTTTTAACTCTTAATTCGAATAAGTATACACAGGCAGTTTGTCATTATCAATCGGATTTCCTGACGCTGCCGTAAAATCGGGTTGAGTTCCTCTCGAAAAGATGTGATAATGAACCATAATATTTTGGAAGAGGAGATTTAACCATGAACTTGACTATTTTAGGTGAACATCCGCTGAAATGTGATGCAAAAGGCAAATTAGTAAGCCGTATTGGGACTTTATTTGTGGCTGATCAAGTTTTGATCACGTTGCCATGCATGACGCATGCGATGCAGAGGCTTTATTATCAGGAGCAGATCAATCTTAAACGGACGAAGCAAGGGGATTCGCCCATCTCCGAGTTGGACATGATGGAAATCTGGGAGAATGCTGTTGATTTGATTATGGATGATCAAGCGGTGTTGATACGGCCGGACTCATCGAGGATGGATCTCGCCTTTCAGGCTGATGAGTTGTTGCAAACGATTATCTCCAAGCCGTCCATCCGATTCCTTCATGCGCGGTGTATTATGGTCCAGCAGGCGATTCGTGCACGGGGAGAATACTGGCGTATCAGCCCTCGTCCTCAGGAGGATGCCGAGATCATCGCTTCAATAGAACGTTCAAAAATAGCCATTGCCGGATTGCCAATTTACTATTATAGTCCAACGACAGGTATGCGTTATCTCACGCTTCAGGAATTTTGCAAATTGGGTACGTTATCCTTTGAGCAGCTCCGGCAGCACTTGACTGAAATTCAGTCCTATTCCTCAAAACGGAATCGGCTTCATAATCACGAAGTCGCTTTTTTCGGTGCGAACTCCACATTTAATGAAACAGCCTTCAAGCCATATGATTTCACGACCGCAGATGCTGCGCAACTGCGGTCGTGGCATGTTGAATTGATTCAGAATTTTGAGGCGGCAGTTGATGCAAGTCTGCGTCGAGATGATGTGAAGAATGCGATTTGGCGTAACCGCTTGTTTGCCTGCTTGACAGATGAACGCAATGAGACGCTCTCGGAAGTGTTGGTGAGTGGGTTGACCGAGGAGTTTTTCCGTCAGATTCAGTGGTTGCCAGGCGGAAACATTCAGAATGGCGGTGAATGGGTCTTCGATAGCATTTTTGATGAATTTAAGGATCGTCCGCAAGATGAGGTGCTTAAACGTATCGTTGAAATCCGCGTTAAAGGGTTTATCTTCAACTATATTCGCGAGTTTGCTCAGCTCGAATATATCAATATTGGACGGCTTCTGCCAGGGTTGCGTAATCGCCATGAAAAAGGTACGCATCAAGCCTACATTGTGGAGGTGAAGAGTCTCGCCTCAGAAAAACCTGACTTGCGTATTATTCGTATGCAACGGTGGGGAATCAAGGAGCATCTGGCTGATCATGGCGATCTGCTTCGTGCAATCATGGAGGCTCAAGACTATACGGAGTATACCCTCGACCGTCGTCTTGGGTGCTGGGAATTAGGCATGCCCGTCCCGAGCCGATTGGTGACACGCATGATTCCTGAGGAGTATGTTTGGCAGGGGACCAAAGGAGTTTCGCGGATCTGGGCAACCTATTACGAACGTGACTTTATTGATGGCCTGGCCACGGACAAGATTCCGCAGGATCGGATGAAGGAACCTGCGTATGCGCTGAGCATCGCAAAATTGCTCGGAAGCGCGGCAGCCTCAAATATGGTGGTTGGTCGTGTTAATATTGCGGGCAGGGTGGTCTTCGACAATGGTGATGAGATCGTTCTGATGGACAAGTCAGGGAGGCCGAACCAGATTTTGGCTGCAGACCATGCGGGAACGTTTTCAGACTATTTGAGTCCACTTGAAAAGTTTGCGGAAGATTATGCTGAGCCGGTCCTTAAACGTGCCTCAGCGGTGTTTGATCCTGCCGCTTTTGCTCGAGCATACTTGGATTCAATGGAGCAACGCTTGATGCAAATGCAGAAAGATTATCTGAGGGCCCCGCATATTTTTGATAAGCTCTTCCAGCATAGTAAACAGGGACCGGAAACTTTTTCACATCGATGGGCAAAGGTGCTTGAGCGTATGAAATCAACGGATGCGCAGCAACTTGTTCGAACGATTCGTGCAGTCATTGCAGCAAAGATTCCCCTATGAGTCCACTAATTGCTGAAACACGCTTTGTTCGCCAAATGGCTGTTCCCGAATTTGGGGAGGAGACACAGAAGATCCTCTCTTCTGCGACAATTGCCCTGGTTGGTTGCGGTGCGCTGGGTGGCCTGCAGGCAGAGTTGTTGGCGCGTATGGGGGTAGGGGAGCTACGCATTTCGGATTTTGATGTTGTCTCACTCATGAACCTCCATCGGCAAATCCTCTACACAGAACAGGATGTCGCAACACAAAAGGCAAAAATTGAAGCCGCGGTTGATCATTTGCGCCTTGTGAATAGTTCAGTGCGTCTAGTGGCGCGCTCGGAAAAGATCATTTCAGAGAACATTGACGGATATTTGTCGGGTGCCACGGTGGTGTTGGATGCCACTGACAATATCGAGACACGGTTTTTGATCAATGACTGGTGCGTCGTGCATCAGGTGCCTTGGATTTATACAGGCGTCTCTGGCACGGCTGGACTTATATTACCGATCGTGCCCGGCGGACCCTGCCTGCGTTGTCTCTACCCTGAGCCCCCAGCGCCGGAAGATATTGCGCATCC
>JBAXCC010000198.1:0-7680 GCA_037141675.1 bacterium
TTTCTATAGCGAATGAAATCGTCATCATCAGTAACCTGGTGACGTGGATCTTCGCTGCGCTGGTGTTGGATTTCATTTTTGGCGATCCGCGCTGGTTGCCACATCCTGTGCGTCTGATTGGGCGGGCTGCCATGGCATTGGAAGCTCCCATGCGCAAGCGCTTTACCAATCCGAAGACAGCAGGTAATGTAACTGCTGCCGTGATAATTTTAGGTACAGCTCTTGTGACGGCTGGACTTTTGTGGGGTGCGCAAAAAATCCATCCGTTAGCAGATGATGTTCTTTCCGTGATTCTGATCTATACAACCTTTGCCGCCCGAGGGCTTGCTTCACATAGTTATGCTGTCTACAAGGCACTCAAGGCCGGGGATATTCCGCTGGCGCGTCAGCAGGTGGCGAAGATGGTTGGACGTGATACAGAGCAGCTCGATGAGAAGGGCATTGTCCGCGCGGCTGTTGAGAGCGTAGCTGAGAATTCAGTCGATGGCGTTGTCGCGCCACTTTTCTTCGCCTTTCTATTCGGTCCTGTGGGAGCAATGACGTATAAAGCAGTCAGCACGCTCGATTCAACTTTTGGCTACAAGAATGAAAAATACATTGATTTTGGGTGGGCCTCGGCCAAGATTGACGATCTGGCGAACTTTATTCCTGCGCGCTTGAGTTTGTTGCTGATCCCCCTTGCGTCTGTGTTCACGGATTCATCGCCGTTAGGTGCCTGGCGCATGTGCTGGCGTGATTCGAGAAAACATGCCAGCCCGAACTCCGGCTTTCCAGAGTCCGCCTTTGCTGGCGCGTTGGGGGTACAGTTAGGCGGACCGCTTATGCGGCGTGGGCAACCGACGTCTACACCTCTCATCGGCGAACCGCTGCAACCATTGGAACAGAAGCATATTCTCAAGGCGAATGTGTTGCTGATCGCCTTTACGCTGATTGCAACCATCGCCTTTGATGCTGTATACTTTTTAGTCGATATCTGTATTTATCAACTCTTCTAAATTGACATCAATACGCCAGTGCTGTCTTACTGACAAATGAACCAAGTACCTCTAATAATGATTGCGGGAGTGCAAAGTGGCAGTGGTAAGACCACTCTGACCCTTGGACTTGTTGCTGCCTTAAAGCGTCGCGGACTGAAGGTGCAGACCTTCAAGGTCGGGCCGGATTACTTGGATCCGAGCTGGCTGGCGCTTGCATCGGGCCGTCCGTGTTATAATCTGGATGGCTGGATGTGCGGACGCGACTATGTCGAAGCGCTCTTTGACCGTGTGACTCAGGATGCTGACATTGCCGTGATTGAGGGCGTCATGGGCCTCTTTGACGGGGCGCAGGCTGGGGGCTTATCTGGCAGTAGTGCTGAGATCGCCAGTTGGTTGAATGCGCCTGTGATTTTGACTGTTAACGCGCATGGCATGGGGCGCAGTATTGCGCCACTGGTTTCAGGGTTCTCTCATTTTGAGTCTGGCGTACGCATGGCAGGTGTGATCGCGAACCACTGCGGGAGCGATACGCACCGTTTGTTGCTCAGTGATGCCCTGGCCTCTTCAAAATTACCGTCTCTTGTGGGGGCTGTTCCGCGCATGGGTTTTCCAGAGTTGCGCAGCAGGCATCTGGGACTTGTGACTGCCGAACCCGCAACTTGCACGAGAGAGACATTGGAGGCGTTTGAAAAGTCGGCTGAGACTTATTTGGATGTAAAAATGCTTTTGCATATTGCGGGAGAGCCAAGAAAGAACATTACGGATCTTCCGTGTTCTTCCGTGTGTTCCGAGGGCAAAGCGTACCCTTCCACTTTTACGCTTGCTGTTGCGAAAGACGAAGCCTTTCATTTTTATTATCCTGACCTCTTGGATGAACTCAAGAAGCGCGGGGCGAACATCCTCTTTTTCTCGCCGCTGCGAGACTCTGTATTGCCCACGGGTGTTGACGCGCTTTACTTGGGGGGCGGATATCCGGAAGTGTATGCAAAAGAGCTTTCTGAAAATGGTGGGATGATGGATTCCATTCGGGCCTTTGCAAAGGCGGATGGAGTTATTTATGCCGAATGTGGCGGGTTAATTTATCTGACCCAGGCGTTGATGACGCGTGCAGGAGAGGAGTATCCGTTGGTCGGACTCCTACCAGCGAAGACGCGCATGACGGATAAGCGTATTCGATTAGGGTATGTGGGGGTCACGCTCAAAGCCGATTCCCTCTGGGGTAAGGCAGGGACAACCTTGCGTGGACATGAATTTCATTATGGCGAATTGCTGTCTGCCCAGACCAAAGATGAAAATGTGGCGTGGTCGGAAGTCTACGAACGTCGCCGGCAAAACAATCAGCCGGAGACAGATGAAGGCTTCCAATCCCTGAATGGCCGCGTCTTGGCAAGTTTTGTTCATCTGCATCTCGCCAGCCATCCTGAAGCCTTGGATCGCTTTTCGCATCTGTGTTGCAAAGCTAAATCTTAGTTTATCCGCCTGGAAACGCGCCTTGAATGTCGGGGAAAATAATGGTATATTTAAAACCTTCATTTTTGAACCAAGGCACTGTCAATGGAATCTATTCGCAATCTTTATAAAATCGGGTTAGGGCCTTCAAGCAGTCACACGATGGGACCGTTGCGGGCTTCTCAGGATTTCGTAAGTCACCACAAAGACGCATCGATGATTCGCGTGACCCTCTATGGAAGCCTTGCCGCAACAGGCAAGGGACACATGACAGACAAGGCCATTGAAAAAGGCTGTGCGCCTCTCAAAGTAGACCTTGTCTGGAAGCCGGACACCCTGTTGCCGCTTCACCCCAATGGTATGTGTTTTGAAAGTCTTGATGATCACAACGTGGTCACGGATACATGGGAAGTGTATAGCATCGGTGGTGGATTTCTCAAGTCTGCGAGTGATTCGGCTGAGTCACAGATGCGTTCGGTTTATCCCTTCACACAGATGGACGAGATTCTGAAATGGTGCAAGGAGCATGGAAAGTCGATGTGGGAGTACGTCCTGGAGTATGAGGGCGAAGATATCCTTGGCTATCTGGCTGAAGTATGGAATGTGATGAAGGCTGCGGTCGAAAGAGGCTTGGAGGCTGAAGGCGTCCTGCCCGGAGGATTGGGGTTACAACGGAAAGCTCTGAATTATTTTCAGCGAACTAAGGGTTTGCGCTCTGGCTTGCAGAGCAGGGGATATCTCTTTGCTTACGCCTTGGCTGTTGCGGAGGAGAATGCAGCCTCCACAGGTTTGATCGTCACAGCTCCGACCTGCGGGGCAGCCGGTGTTTTACCTGCGGCGCTCTACTATTGCTATAAGCATCATGATTTTACTGAGAAGCGCATCCTTTATGCATTGGCTGCTGCTGGATTGATCGGGCTGGTGGTCAAGAAGAATGGGTCGATCTCCGGAGCAGAAGTGGGATGCCAAGGTGAAATTGGCGTCGCTTGTGCCATGGCTGCAGGCGCGGCGACGCAGTTATTTGGGGGAAGCCCGGCTCAGATCGAATATGCTGCGGAAATGGGGTTGGAACATCACTTGGGACTGACCTGCGATCCGGTGAACGGGATGGTGCAGATCCCCTGCGTCGAACGTAATGCCTTTGCTGCAGCGAGAGCCATGGATGCCAATTTATATGCAAGCCTTTCTGACGGGGTCCATCGCGTCAGCTTTGACAAGGTGATCAAGACCATGTTGCAGACCGGCAGGGACATGCCGAGCCTCTATCGTGAAACATCGACAGGCGGGCTCGCAACGACGTTTTAGAACGATTACGAAGGAACAAATTTACATGCAAAAAGCGAGAATACATGAGTTGCTGAATCCGCCATTGAATGGGGAACGCATCGAGGCAATGTCATTTGAGACGATTGATGCTCAGGCACCAGCGCATTCCTTTTCAGAAGAGGAGTGGTCGATCGTTCGGCGCATGATTCATACGACAGGCGATTTTGCGATCATGGACACCGTCAAGTTCAGCCCTGCGGCCATTGAATCAGGGATAGCCGCCTTGCGCAAAGGCGCGATGATTTATGTGGATTCCAACATGATTCGCGCAGGCCTTTCGCAGATGCGTTTGCGTTCCGCATGTGGACAGTATGAGCCTGAAAAAATTATTTGCCCGATCGCAGACAATGATGTGGCTGTAGAAGCGAAGGCGCTCAATCTCCCACGATCAGTATTGGCGATACGAAAATCAAAGGCGTTGCTCAATGGCGCTATTTGCGTTTTTGGCAATGCGCCGACCGCATTGCTCGAATTGAGCCGGATGATGATCGAAGAGGGGGTGCGTCCGGTTTTAGTGATCGGTGCACCGGTTGGGTTTGTGCATGTCCAGGAGAGTAAGGATGAGTTGAAACAGTTGGATGTGCCCTCCATTATTGTTGACGGAACGCGCGGAGGCAGTCCACTGGCCGTCAGCATTGTGCATGCGCTATGTGGACTTGCAAAGCAAACAACGAGTGAGAGCGTTTCTTCTTCTCATGAATTTGATGCCATCATTCTGATTGGCCATGGCAGTCGCGTACCGGGCGCAGCGGAGTCCATGGAAAAAGTATCCCAGGCATTGCAGGCGTCGGGTCGCTATCTGCAAGTGACGACCTGCAATATGTCGTTGATGCGGCCACATTTCGTGGAGACCTTTAAACGAGTCGTGGGGCAAGGAGCGGAGTCAATTCTAGTATTGCCCTACTTTTTGAATGAAGGTGTCCATATCAAATGCGACATTCCAAATATGATGCAGGATGTTGGAAAGGATTATCCCAACGTCAGGCTGGTGATGGGCATGCCGCTTGGATTTGATCGCCTGCTGGTTGATCTGGTTGCTAAGCGTATTTCAGAATGTACTGGGCTTCCGGATGTTCGAAGTCTGGATGTACCGAATGAAGGAGACGTTGTAAAGGCATAACATGAAGCTTGGCCTGCTTTTTAGTGTCCTGTTGATTGTCCTTTTACCCCAATCACTGTGGGCGATGCATCTTCCTGAGATGCTCTTGCCTGCGAAATGGGCAGGCCTGTGGTTCGTGGCGGTTGCGCCGGCTTTCTTTTGGGGACTTCACACGATAAAGCGTAAAAGCCTTGAGAATCCCCGTTATAAATCGATGGTCGCGTTGATGGGGGCATCGGTTTTTATTATTTCCTGTATGCCGATCCCTGTTCCGTTTGTTGGTGCCTGCGCCCATCCCTGCGGCACAGGGCTGGCTGCCTTGCTGATTGGTCCCGGCCCCACTGTTGTATTGGCCAGCATTGCGCTAGCACTGCAGGCGTTGTTCCTCTCGCATGGAGGATTGACCACCTTGGGGGCTAATCTCTTTTCCATCGGCCTTATTGGCGCTTTCGCTGGATATGCCATCTTCTGGTTGGCGCGCAGAATCCATTGTTCGATCTTTACGGCAGCTTTCTTAGCAGGTCTTATCTCGCATCTGCTCACCTACGTGTCGATTTCACTGGTTCTTGGGCTTGGCTTGCAGGGCTCTATGTCGTGGGAAACGTTGTTTGTTAAGGCGCTTACAGCTTTTCTGCCCTTTATGATTCCAATCGGTATCCTCGAAGGTATATTGACCGCCAGCGCCTATCGCTTCATCTGCGCTAAAATCAAGATGGATTAGAAACTAACTCAAAGGAAAAAAAATGCGCTCAATTCTTTGCATGATGGCTTGCTCGGTATCAGCCCTATTTGCGGGTGATGCTTTTATCTATCCTTCAGCAGACGCTGATTTCAAAAAGGGGATAGATGCCGCGAAGCAACGCGGGATTACCTTCACGGATTATCATATCCACATTCGTGGAGGCATGACGCCGGAGAAGGCAGCACTGCGTCAGGAGGCCAGTGGCATCCAGAGCGGCATCCTTGAAAACTTCGGACGTGAATGGCCGCTCTCCAACAATGTTGCGCTGGCTGCCTTTATTGATAGCGCTAAGCATGTTTGTGGAAATGGAAAACCTTTACGCGTCGGCATTCAAGTCAATGACCGGGATTGGTATCAGCAGATTGATCCTGCGCAGTTACGGCGCTTAGACTATGTCCTCGCGGATACCATGATCATGGGGGTGACGGCTGAAGGTAAGCCTCGTCGCCTTTGGTTGCCGGGGGTGACGATTGATGATCCCGAGGTGTGGATGGATGAGTACATGAAGCACAACCTGCGCATCCTGAGCGAGCCGATCTCCATCCTGGCCAATCCCACGTATTTGCCGCCATGCATCTCAAATCGTTATGACAGGCTATGGACAGACGTGCGTATGAAACAGGTGATCGCCAAGGCTGTTGACAACGGAGTTGCTCTTGAAATCCAGGCCGGCTCGCTGTATCCGCATGAACGGTTTCTCAGGTTGGCCAAAGAAATGGGTGCAAAATTCTCTTTTGGGTCGAATAACTTTGATGACAAGACCAAATCGCTGACGCGCTGGTTTGAGAGTGTCGGATCTCTTGCTCTTCACGCCTCTGATCTGCCGGCACCGAAACAGCCGACGGTGAATAAGTAGCCTATGATATCAAAGGCCGCATCGAGTTGACCCATGCCACGCGCCTTCTTGACATCATCGAGAAGAAGGGTAACGGATAGTCAGTTTCAGCACGTTCCTTGGGAGTCGTAGGTATTAAGGCACCATTGTTTTTCTTCCGTGTACCACCCTCCGAATATCCAGCCAAGCCCCAAGACTTCTAACGAATCCATCTCCTCGCCCGTTGACCATCGGTTCTTTGTCTTTGCGCCTTTGGTAATGGCTTCCTGAAAATCAGGCGCAGTCAGTCGGAGGTTATATTGTGTTCCATTGCAAATCGCAATTACAATCCCCGTGCGATTATGGACAAGGGCGGGGGTGCCATAAACCTGGCGTCGGCACTTTTGGGGCAGTCCAGATCCGAGTTCATCCCAGACTCTCTGAACAATGTCAGGATGGCTTCCCTGGCAAAGATAGGGGTCTGGGACACTGGCTGGCGAAGCGATTGCCGGCTTCAGTGCCTTCTCTTCGCGTCCCAGATACCTGAGGACATGCTGATTCAGAGGGCTGATGATGTCTAGGTTCATCCGGTTCTCCAAGGGTTTGTCGAACGTCTCATGTAAGTTAGTAGGCTGTTGCCAGCAACTTAAAATAAGCTAAGTGCATGAGTGATCGAGTGTTTCGCTACTGCTGAACTTTGTAGAGGGTCTGCACTTCTATCGCGGTTAAAGCCCGATTGAAGATCATGACGTCGCCGATGGTGCCGTCAAAGTACTGGCCCTCGTAACCGCCGGTCCGTCCACCGATCCAGACGGGACTCGGCATGATCGAGAGTTGAAGTCTGCGGTCATCTTTAAGGATCCCGTTTCTCGCATTCAAATTTTACATTTCTCGGCTTTCACGCACAAAGGAACGTATCGACTTATTCTTCGTAAAGCGCGAGGATCTCTCGATACTGCATATCCTCATGCAAAATGTGGTGCACAAGCCATTCTGCCAAGAAGGTGGTCACCTGGGTGTGGGTGACAGGGTCGGACAAATCTTTTCCTGAAAACTCACTAGCCTTGCGCAAGAATATCTTGTGTTCAGTGATCTGATGGGCTAGGCCGGAGAAGCCTCGCTTGCGCAAAAGGGCTTCCTCTGTATGGAAATGGTCGGTTGCATAGTTGAACATCTGCATGATCACATCGAACATGATTCCTTGATCACGTTTTCCGTTCACTAGCATCCCATAGGAGCTGAAAAAAAACATACCGCCCCCTTTCCCCCATTG
>JBAXCC010000199.1:0-7649 GCA_037141675.1 bacterium
ACATCAAAAAAAGGGGAGAACCAATGAAGGGAATAAACCGCAGAGGTTTTGTTAAGGGCGTGGGGCTGACAGTTGCAGCAGTGTCTGTGAACGGGATGGCCGCTCAAAAGGGAAAACTTGTGTTCCCTGAAATTCGGAACAATGCGCCTCGCTTCCGCAAGCCGGGCGAAAAGCTGAACATCGGCGTGATTGGTGTCGGAGGCAAGGGCTGGTCTGACTGGATGCCCATGTTCGAGAACGGCGAAAACATTGTGGCGCTGTGCGATGTGGACCGCGGTCCGATCGACAAGGCACTGGCCGAAATCACGAAGAAAGGTAAGGACGCATCGCAGATCAAGTGTTACAGCGATTACCGTAAGATGCTTGACGAGTGCAAGAATCTGGATGCAGTGACCGTCTCTACGCCTGATCACACGCATGGTCCGGCTGCAATCCGTGCCATGAAGTTGGGCTGCCATGCGTATGTCCAGAAACCCCTGGTCCGCACGATCTGGGAAGCTCGTTATTTTGAGCAAGTCGCCAAGGCGAATGGCGTGGCGACGCAGATGGGCAATCAGGGCAGTTCGGGTGACGGACTCCGTCGCAATGTCGAAATTCTGCATTCCGGTGTTCTGGGGAACGTGACTGAAGTCCATGTGTGGACTAACCGTCCGATTTGGCCGCAGGGTATCACACGTCCGGAGGGTTCCGACCCTGTCCCTGCCAACCTTGATTGGGACAGCTGGCTAGGCACGGCTGCGGAGCGTCCGTTCAAGGCTGGCGTATACCACGGCTTCAAATGGCGCGGTTTCTTGGATTTCGGCACCGGAGCATTCGGTGACATGGCTTGCCATACGATGAATCTGCCGTTCCGCGGCCTCAAGCTGGCTGAAGTCTTGTCAGCGGAATGCACCCAGATCGAAGGCAAGAACAAGGACACCTATCCGAACAAGAGCATCGTGAGAATGAATTACGCTGCACGCCAAGGATTGCCTGCGGTCAACCTCTTCTGGTACGACGGCAACCTCAAGCCTAAAGACGAGATCATGCCTCAGGTCATCGCTACGCTCGGCAAGGTTCCGAACACGGGCTGCCTGATCATCGGTGACAAGGGCATGATGGCCAGTACCAACGACTATGGCCAGGATGCATATGTTGCGCTCAAGGGCGAAGAGAAGATGAAGTCCACGACCAAGCACGATGCGCTGGTGAACATTCCGAAGACGATCGAGCGCTGCTGCAAGGGCGGTCAATACATGGAATTCGTCAACGCCTGCAAGGGCGAAGGAAAGTGCTACTCGGACACCGGACACTCCGTGCCGATGTTGGAAAGCATGCTCATCGGTTGCATCGCGCAGCAGGTGCCCGGCAAGCTGAACTGGGATAGCACGGCGCAGACCTTTGGTCAGGCCGATGCCGATGCACTTCTGAAGCCGAATATCCGCAAGGGTTGGGAATTTTAGGGGTGATTGCTAGGTTGAAGGCGTAGACTTCAATCATTCGAACCAAGAGACCTTGAACAAAACTTGTTCAAGGTCTCTTTTCTTGGCGCCTCGACTACTTGACATTGAAATGTAGTCAATGGTATCGTATGAAATCAATGTACTATTCTAATGTTCAAAGACGCGCGGAATTCTCATCGGTGACGAGGGGTTTTTCTTTTTTGCATCTCTTGCCAGCCATGCTTGTTTCATGGACTGTAATTGCAGATATGAAGGAGATGGTCATCACGGACTGGCTGGCACAAGATGGAAAGGAGTCCGCGGACGCGCCTTATCTGCAGCAGTGTACCCAACGCCGTGAACAGCGCTTGGCGAAGATGAGTGTGGCGATTCCAGCCGTTATATTTCTCGAGAATACGGAATTTGGCAATGCGCCAAGGTTGGACATGTCGCTCAGCGATGGCCCGTATCGGGGTAAACCCTTTAAAGCAGGGGCAGCAATCGCCATTCTGAAACGGACGGTTGATGGAACGTATTCGAAGTCCTATTTGCTCAGGGATGATACGGGCATGATTCGTGATTTGGATGTCTCGCATGATGCAAGACGAATTCTCTTTTCTTGGAAAAAGTCGGAGAAGAATGATGACTGGCATCTGTATGAGATGACGCTTGAAACAAAGGCCATTCGCCCCATTACCCGCGAACCCGGCGTGGCAGATATTCAAGGACGTTATTTGTATGATGACCGGATTCTGTATCACTCCTCCCGGTGCGTGCAGGTGACGGACTGCAACGAGAGCATCGATGTGGTGAATCTGTATACCTGCAATCTCAATGGCGGCGATATCATCCGGCTGGGTTTTGATCAGGTTGCAACGCAATTCCCGAGTATGCTTGAGGATGGGCGGATTGTCTATACAAGGTGGGATTATAACGACCGCGGTCAGATCTTTACGCAAGCCTTGTTCACGATGAATCCGGATGGCACCAAGCAGCAGGCGCTTTACGGAAATAACTCCTGGTATCCGACGTCCCTGATTCAGGCGAGGCAGATGCAAGGGACGGATGAGCTGGTCGCTATTGCAAGCGGACACCACACGCCCCCTTGCGGGCGGCTCGTGTCCATCAACGTCTCGCAGGGTCGCGAAGAGGGAATGGGGATGCGCTGGCTTGCGCCTGAACAACCGCCCAAGATCGTTCGGCAGGACAAAGCTGAACAAGAGGGGGTCCTGTTCCAATATCCCTATCCGCTGACGCGGGATGAATTTCTTGTCGGATGCTCGCTTTACGGCAAGCCAAAGTCGTCCCGCTTCGGAATCTATTGGGTGCATCGGAATGGTGCCCGGGAATTGCTTGCCGCGGATGAGACGTGCGCGTATCGCCATCCGATGCCGCTGGTGCCACGGAAGATGCCCAAACGCTTGCCGACCACGTATCCGAAGCCCACGGGCGACGGCATTTTTTATGTTGATGA
Source organism: bacterium (assembly GCA_037141675.1). Taxonomy (GTDB): domain Bacteria; phylum Verrucomicrobiota; class Kiritimatiellia; order RFP12; family UBA1067; genus CAIZQW01. The sequence goes on from JBAXCC010000199.1 coordinate 2,896, forward strand.
TGTCTACGCTGGAGAAGGCTTGAAAGGCGTTTCCAAAGGCACCATTCAGGCCCTTCGTGTGATTGCACTCGACTTCCGCGCAGCAGCAGTCGGCGTAAATAACAATGAAGGCGAGGGCGGCTCGGCGCGCGTGGTGACTCCGATCAGTATTATTGGCGCGTGGGATGTAAAACGTGTGCTTGGCGATGCTCCAGTCGAGGCGGATGGCTCCGTCGCATTTTGCGCACCCTCGAAAACCGCGCTCTACTTTCAGGCCATCGATAAGAACGGAATGGCTGTGCAGTCGATGCGAAGCTGGGTCTCGCTCATGCCAGGGGAGGTATATTCCTGCACAGGGTGCCATGTGAACAAGAATGCCGCTCCGCTTTCAACCGTGAAGACCTCTATCGCCATGAAAAAAGGGCCTTCCGCACTCAAGCCCTTCCACGGACTTGCGCGCGGGTTCAGCTTTTTGAAGGAAATCCAGCCCATCCTTGATAAACATTGCGTCCGTTGCCATGACGGCGCACTCTATGATCCTAGTTATACGTTGACGCCTGGTGGGAAACCCTTCAGCTTAACCAGCAAAGAGATGAAGGATAATGCGAAGCGTTTGTGGACCGAATCCTATTACACGCTTCTCCAGCTCAAACACTACCAAAAGAACAAAAAGCGTGCGAACACCTTTATCAACTGGCTTTCCCCTCAGGACGGACCTACCATGAGACAGCCCTACACCTTTGGCGCGGCAGCAAGTCCGATGATCAAAATGCTTGCGGCAGGACATCGGGACGACAAGGGAAAAACGCGCATCGAACTTTCAAACATGGAGATGGAGAAAATCGCTTGCTGGATTGACCTTGCAGTGCCATTCTGCGGCGATTATTGGGAGGCAAACTGCTGGTCGCCGGAAGATAAAGAATGGTATCAGCGGCAAGAAGAGAAGCGTAAAAAGCTATCAGAGCTTTGAAAATATTAGGAGAAAACAAGTGAAAAAATCGATACTGAGTTGTGTTGGTGCAGTGTTAATGGCGACTATCGCTTCTGCTCAAAAGGAAAATTTTGGCTTGCGCGAGAAGCAACCGAAAGAGCAGTTGCCGGTGAGTAAGGCTGAGATGCACGACTTCGGAAAATCGCGCGCAGAAAAAAATGGCGGGGTGACGTGCCAAGCGCTGGACTCCAATGCATGGCGCATCCAGGGATGGCGTCTCATTGAGGCGGACAGCGTGTGGCCTGCTGCGGGACTACTGGATGCTGGTTATGACATGTCAAAGTGGTATCCGGCTACAGTGCCTGGAACAGTCTTGACCACATTGCTGGATAACCGCGTCTATCCAGATCCCTATTATGGGCTGAACAATCTTCAGATACCTGAGGATCTCTGCCGTAAGGAGTGGCTCTATCGGACGATGTTTGATGCGCCAAGCAAGCCGAAACAGCGGACATGGTTGCTGTTCAATGGCATCAACTATCGCGCGGCGATTTATTTGAACGGCACACGTATCGGTGAGATGATAGGAGCCTTTGCGCGCGGAAAATTTGATGTGACAACCCTGCTGAGAGAGAAGAATAATGTGTTGGTGGTGCGCATCTATCCGCCGTACAATCCCGGCATCCCGCATGAGGAGTCGATGCGTTCAGGAGGGCAGGGGCCCAATGGCGGCACGCTCTGTCTGGATGGGCCGACGTTTATCTCCTCCGAAGGATGGGATTGGGTGCCGGGCATCCGCGACCGCAACATGGGGTTGTGGCAGGATGTGCAACTGCTACAAGCAGGCGACGTGACCCTGTCCGATCCGCAAGTGATTACGGACTTGCCCCTGCCGAAAACGGACCGGGCCGATGTGATCGTCCGCGCCACCGTGAAAAATCATGCAGCGGAAAAAAGGTCAGCCACTGTCGTCGTGGAAATCAGCAAGGAGTTGACGAGTCAACTCCGCATTGATTTAGCAGCAGGCGAAGAAAAGATCGTGGAACTTCCCAAGATTGTGATGCAGAATCCGAAGCTGTGGTGGCCGAATGGATACGGGGAGCCAAATTTGTATGTTGCAAAGATTGAAGTGAAAGGCGAGAAAGAGAGCGACGTATCTGATGCAACAACCGTGCGCTTTGGTGTGCGCGAGTTTTCGTACACCTTCACCGTGGACACGGAAGCGAAAAAGGATTGGCGCATTGAATTGAATCCATTGGCCGCGTATGCGAAGGGCAAGCCGTTGGTCAACAATATTGACCGGCGCAAGGTCGAAGGGGACATGTGCGTACCGAAGCTCTTCAAAGATGCGGACGTGTCAGGCTTAAAGGATGCAAACGATAAACCTATGGGGCACTATCTGGCGCTTTACGTGAATGGCGTGGCCATCTTCTGCAAGGGCGGGAACTGGGGCATGGACGATGCCCTGAAGCGCGTATCCCGCGAACGGCTGGAACCTGCCATCCGCTTGCATCGCGATGCAGGCTTCACGATGGTGCGCAACTGGACAGGCGAAAGCACGGAGCCTGAATTCTTCGACCTCTGCGATGAATATGGACTGCTGGTCTGGAACGACTTCTGGTACTCCACGCAGGGGTATAACCTGGAGCCCAATGATGCGGCGCTCTTCATGACGAATGTCCGCGACACGGTGCGGCGTTATCGGAATCACGCAAGCCTGGCAGTCTGGTGTCCACGCAACGAGGGCTGGGCACATGAGAATCTGGAGCCACAGATTGCCGCGTTGCTGGTCAAGGAAGACCCTACGCGTTACTACCAGGGCAATTCGCGCTTGCAGAACTTGCGTCCAAGCGGCCCCTGGCGTTTTCATACCGACCTGAAGGATTACTTCACGAAACATGGCTTCGGGTTTAATACTGAACTCGGAAACTTCGCTGTGCCGACTTTTGAGACACTGAAGACCTTTATTCCTGCCGAAGATTTATGGCCGATCAATGATGTCTGGTATTACCATGACTTTCATGCGGAGCATAATCAGGATCTGTACCGCAAGGCCATTGCTGAACGGTATGGCGAACCGAAGAACGCGGAGGAGTTCTGTCAGCGTGCGCAATATGTGAACTACGACAGCCTTCGCGCGATGTTCGAGGGCTACACCTGCAGGTTGTGGGATAATGCCTCCGGGTTGTTGCTGTGGATGAGCCATCCGGCCTGGCCGAGCATGATCTGGCAACTCTATTCGTATGACTTTGAGACCACAGGCGCCTACTATGGTGCGAAGAAAGCCTGCGAGCCGATTCATATCCAGATGAATGCTCATGATCGTAAGGTGGTCGTGGTGAACACAACACGTAATCCCTTAGGTGCTTGCGTGGTCCGCATGACACAGGTTGCGTTCACGGGCGAGAAAATCGTTGAAAAAGAAGAGGCGCTTCCAGGGCTTGATGCAAACGCAAAGCGCGACTGTTTTGTTGTTGCTCCGGTCAACAGTGAACAACCTGTGCTGGTGCGTCTCGAGCTGCTTGGTGCGGACAAGAGGGTCTTGTCGCTCAATGATTATTGGCAGGCAGGCAAGAACCAGTTCCTTGCGTTTCAAGATGCGTGTGATGGGCTGCGTGTGATGGTTGATGGAAAGAGTGTTCGTGTGACAAACACCGGAAAGACAATAGTCGCAGGTGTCCATTTGCAACTGCGTGACCGTCAGACGAAAGCGCGCATCTTACCGGCCTATTTTTCAGATGGATGGTTTAATCTATTGCCAGGTGAAACGCGCGAGGTCCAGTACAGCGGCGCTACAGGCGAGGTGATAGCCACATGCAAATAAGGTAAAGGCAGACACGCCGCGCGGTCGGGGCGCGAACAAACGGATGTGTAATTTTTTTCTTGCAGAGGCGCGGAGGCGCAGAGTTTTTTTGTGTTTTTAGTGTGTTTCGTGGGCAATAAGTTGAAGTTATTGGCAAGGAGTGAATAATATGACGAGTCGTTTTTGTGTTGGAGTCGTGATCGCAATGGTCGGGTGGGCGAGTGTTTCATTTGCGCAGGTGAAGGTGCCGGCGCGGGTCCTCTTCATCGGCAACAGCTACACGTTTTATAATAAGCTTCCTGAACTTTTCACGGATATGGTTAAAAGTACTGGAGGGACGGCTCCCCTTGTGAAGTCGCATACGCCTGGCGGGTATACGTTGATCAAGCATTCTAAAGATACGAAGGCGCTGGCAATGATTGATGAAGGGAGCTGGGATGTGGTCGTGCTTCAGGGGAACAGCCAGGAAGCGGCGCGCTCGGAGACCTCCGAAGCGACACGCGACGAGTTTTTAATGGGCGGGACAAACCTGGTCAAGCGGATCCGGGAGAAGTCGCCCAAAGCGCGCATCGTTCTTTACCAGACATGGGCGCGGCATCCGGATTTCTGGAAGTCAGCGGACAAGAATTCAGGCGTAGGGTCATCGCCGGAGGAGATGCAGAAGCGTACGCAGAAGTGGTATGCGCAACTGGCCTCAGATATCCCGGGCGGCGCTACGGTTGCACCTGTCGGAGACGCCTGGGCAATGAGCTACGCGAAGAATCCGGGATTACTCCTCCATGTCAAAGACAACTCCCATCCGTCGTTTGCCGGCTCTTATCTGGCGGGACTTGTCCTCTATCGCACAATCTACACAGGAAAGCCTTTGTCTTCCATTCGCTTTAAGGGTTCGCTCGCCGACAAAGATGCCGCTGCCTTAAAAGCTATCGCCGACCCGAAGAAGTGATGTGTAGGGTGGGGCTGGAGGACTTGTTGACGGAGTGACTGATTGACGGATTGATAGCGTGAGTCAATCGGTCAATCCGTCAATCAGTCGAGAGG
>JBAXCC010000200.1:0-7637 GCA_037141675.1 bacterium
TATGAACACGGCGGCCGCGTGGTGGCGACAACCTGTCTGCCCGAACAATCCGCCGAGTTAGGGCACGATGCAGATGTCCGTGCTGCAGTCACAGAGATGTTCGGCGCCGTTGCGGCTCCGACCAATGCTTCATCACCGCTTCGCGTCCGCATCGAAATAGCCGGCGAGACGATCAAAACGTTTGTCAACGGCATGCTGATTGACACGCGCACTGACGCATCATTCAAGCAGGGGCGCATCGGTTTCCGCGAGGCTGATCACGAGAGCGCAACCTTTGCCAACGTGAAGGTGAGTGCGCCCGACGGAAGCACCTTGTTCAGCGATGCCTTTCGCAATGATCTCGCCCAATGGATTAATATCACCAATGCCACGCTACGCGCTGGCGAACTGACGGTGAGCGAGAATCAATCCCTGCGCAGCCGCGACGGCGCGATGTGGACAGATTATGCCTTCGAGGCCGACATTGTGACTCAGGATGGCGTCGCCGGCCTGGCGTTCCGCGCAATGGATGAAAAAAACTATTACATGTGGCAGTTCCGGCCTGCGAACCGACAACTGATCCCGCACAAGAATATCAATGGTCGGTGGCAAGGCCTGCCTGCCGCACATTGGTCTGACATGGATTTTGCTGCAACGTCCTTTCAGACCCGTATCAACCTCAACGGAGGCAGGGCGTATTTTGCAGGTCGGCCCACGGTCGGTACGCTGCAGGCCATCCTCGACGACGCACTGCAGGTGCCGGATGTCGTGTTCGATCCCCAGTTGCGCGTCAACAGCGGCAAAGGAGTGCTCTCCTATCTGCACAAACAAAAAGACGGCCATGAAATCTATTACTTCGCTAATTCGAGCGATGATGCCATCGACACGTTTGTACGCCTGCGGGGTGACCTTGCACCACAGATGTGGAATCCGCACACTGGCGAAAAAACACCCGCCGACGTGACGCACGTAAACGACCATGGACGCCCCGTCACCCGCTTGCACCTCAAACTCGCGCCAGTCAGTTCCGTCTTTGTGATTGCACCCGGGTCAAACCGCGGTACAACGCCTGTGCCTTGAAAACTGTTGAAATTTGATGGCCACCCTGACCGACGCTTTATCTGCCGTAGCGGAACAAAGGGGTATACCAATCATCTCCATGAAGTTGTAGAAAACGGCTCTACACGCGTGCGACCTTCAGGCGCACTTTCCAGATGATGAGATCAGTTGCTACCGCACCGCAAAGTAGTATCCATGCAACGGATAGAATGTTGCTCGAAACAAAGTCGAGGCCGAAGAAAATTTGATGAAAGAAAAGCGCCGGAGCTGCGACATACATGAGGAGATGAGCCTTCTTGAATGTTGGAAAACTGATTTTCTTCTGCAGAAAAAGGACGCTGATGGTCAGCCCGAACAGTAATACCAGAATTCCGAAGCCAGTTAGCGATCCCCACTTTCCGTCTAGGTAGAAATCGCGCAGCGTTTCAATAATCGAATCCTCGTACTCAAGGCTTCTGCCGTATACGACAAGGGAAACATGTAGGGGGATCAAGAGTAAAAGAGGCCAGATGCCTTTGCGGTGGAGTTTGACAAGTTGGGGTTTGTTGACGATCTTGTCGAGCGTCCGACCCTTCCCCATGGATAGCAACTGGAAAAGGATCACGAACATAGCCAGTATACCTGCCCATCGTGCGATGGCCAATAGAAGATGTTCAACCATAGGATTTTTACTTGAACGTCGTGAACTTGTCTTTTGGTGCGGAACAATAGGGGCAAGTTTCCAGCGAAGCATCGTTGGTGGTGAAGCCGCAGACGTTGCAGATGTAAGAGGTCTTGCCCGCCGCTTTCCAGGATTCAAGGTTGTCCAGCGCTGTTTTGTAGTACTCAGCATGGACGACCTCAGTTTTCATCGCGGTTGAGAAGGAACGTACTGCCGCTGAGATCTTTTTGTCTTCAGCAGTCTTGATGAACCCTGGATACATCTCGGTAAATTCGTATGTCTCGCCCTTAATCGCATCCTGTAGGGCTGTCTTCACGTCGACCCATTGTGGCAACTTGATCTCGGACTTGGCCTCGGCCTTATAAAATGTCAATACGTTGGCGTGCTTTTGTGCATGGATTTTCTCTGCGAAGGATGCAGCAGAGAATAGGGCGGATACGCTTGCATAACCAGCTTCCTTGGCTTTCTGTGCATACATCGCATATTTTGCAGACGCATTGCTTTCGCCGTTGAAAGCGGACTGAAGATCTGTGATGACAGCTTTTTCAACTTCCGCTTTGCTGGTACCGGCCATTAGGGCCGCTGTCGTGGCAGTCATTGCAAACGTGAAGGAACGACGAGTCATAATCATGATTTTCCCCTTAGTGAGTGTGATTAACGTTGCTTGATTATGTTAAAATATTAGGCTGATTTGCATTTGGGGCAGAACCCTTTGTAATAGAGGTGCTGCTCTTGAATTTCAAAGGGTCCTTCCATCTTGGGGAAGGGGTGATTTTTCGGGTAGAAGAAATCAAAGACCTCTCCACACTTGACGCATTTGAAGTGTCCGTGGTCAGAGGTGTCCGCATCAAAGCGCATTTCGCCATCCTCAATGACGATCTTCTGTGCCATCCCTGTCTCGTAGAGCTTATCCAACGTCTGGTAGACGGTTGTCCGCGAGAGCGTCGGATAGTTCGGTGACAGGGCGGCATAGATGGTCTCTGCCGTGGGGTGTGTATGATGGTCGAGCAAATACTTCATTACGGCCATGCGCTGCTGCGACGGCCTCAAGTTATGATTTTTAAAATGTTGTACAAGCTTTTCCATCGTGGCACCCCACCAGCATGTGTTTAAGGCTGACCGCGCTTACCGAACTTCTTGTCCGCCATGTAGAGCGCTCCTTTAGAGCCTCCGCACATGTCTAGCGTCCAGAGCACATCAATCAGGTTGGCTTCCTCTTCAACTTGTTCATCGACGAACCACTTGAGCGTATTCTGGGTTGCGTAGTCCTTTTCAGAGACCGCAACATCCACAAGCTCATTGATCCATGCGGTGACCTTCTGCTCGTGTGCCTGCGCATCCTTGAACATGGCAACCACGTCAGCCCAGGTAGTCGCTGGCTTATCGATCGCAGCGAGCGTGACCTTAGCTCCCTGCTCCTGGAGATAGTTCGAGAACTTCAGGGCATGTGTCTGCTCTTCCTTGAACTGTACCGTGAACCAATTGGCCACTCCCTTAAAACCTTTGTCCATAGCGTCATTAGCCATGGCAAGATAGAGGTAGGCTGAATAGAATTCACGTGTGATTTGTGCATTGATGGCCGCGGCCATTTTGGGACTGATCATAGTTACTCCTTTGTTATTTTGAAAAATAGCGGTTTAAGAGACCTTGGAAAGCAGAGCCGTGACGGGCTTCATCTTTACACATCTCATGTACCGTGTCGTGGATTGCGTCGTAGTTAAGCTCCTTCGCCTTCTTGGCTAACGCCAGCTTGCCGGCTGTTGCGCCGTGTTCAGCCTGAACGCGCTTCTCGAGGTTCGTCTTGGTGCAAGGATCAACAACTTCACCAAGCAACTCTGCAAACTTCGATGCGTGTTCAGCTTCTTCAAAAGCGATGCGCTTGTAAGCTTCAGCAACTTCTGGATAACCTTCGCGGTCAGCCTGTCGGCTCATGGCCAGATACATGCCGACTTCTGTGCATTCACCCATAAAGTTTGCTCTAAGACCCTCAACTATTTCCTCGTTCACGCCTTTTGCGACACCTATCTTATGGGCGTCCGCCCAGACCAGTTCCGTTGCCTTGCTCTCAAAAAACTTCTCCGCTGGAACTTTGCACTGAGGGCAGAAAGCCGGAGGGGTGTCGCCTGTATGAACATAACCACATACGCTGCAAATAAACTTCTTCATTCTAATCCTTTCTTCGTTCAGTATTAACCTTAATTGGCTTTTTGTAATTTGAAGTTACTACAAATATGGAATCATTACAAGTTCAAAAACTGAAAAAGATTATTTTTTTAAAAGAAGGTTAAAAGAGTGCTTCAACACCGTGTAGAATCGTAGGCCCAATGTAAGAGCGCCTGCCGCTGTTTGGGACGGCACGTCAGATCTCCGGGGTCGCAGTGCTTGGACACTTGGAGCTGGTGACGCTTCATGGCTTTCCATCGACGGATCTGACGTCCATCGTCGTCGCAGCGTCTGCCCAGAAAATAACGGCAGTACCACTGGAACCATCCCCGCGGATCATCAGGATGGATCCAGCCTTTCTTGATCCAGACCGAGAGCGGTTGAGAAGCATTGACCTTGAAAAAATTCAACTCATGATCATGCCGCTCAGGGCATAGCTTGGCCTGTTCGAACCAATCAGGAGGGAATTCAGCAACGCAGTCGGTCATGTACTTGCCCCCGAAGACTCCGCATGCGAGCATCTGCTGGGGTGTCAGTTGCGGCTGGAAATCAGGATGGAAGTTGCTCCCGGCGGGCTGTGTCAGTTGATAGACATACCCTTTCTGCATCCGATCATTGACTTCAATCCATCGTGGCTTCATCGGCATATCGTTCCTTTCTGCAAAAATCAGATGATGATAGCGCCAAGCTTCGAAAGATGTTCGCGTACGGATGTTGCATTCACCTCTGAAACGGGTTTGGCGCTTGATGCTGCCAGGGAAGCCGCCACGCCTGCAGCCTCTCCCACCTGATTCAGGTTGACCATCACTCTGACCCCGCCGAAGGCACTGCGATCCGTTGAAATGATTCTTCCGGAGAGCACGAGATTACGCACGTGTGTGCTGACCATGACGGATAGGGGGATTTGGTAAAAGTCGCCTCTGGGTTCTTTGAATTTGAATTTCCCCGTTATAGGATCATGGACATCGATGTGATAGGTTCCATTGGCAATGGCATCCGGGAAACGTTTGCAACTCAGGACATCCTCTTCTGTCAAGGTGTAGTTGGCTTTGAAGGAGCGTGTCTCACGAATGCCAATACTCGCACCAAGATCGAGTAGACAGGGCTTATTGTCTTTGCCTCCGTATTTACGTGCAATATCCATGTATGCACGAATCTGGCGCCGTCCTTCGATCTCCGCCCGACTCAACTGAGAAGCATCAGAAGCGAGGGTTTTAAAAACATGGGTATAGGCGCACATTGCTACACCGTTTGAACCGGGAATGGGTGCGCCCCAGCCGTTATCCACTGTTAAACCAAACTCGTCGCGGTGCTGTTTAATCAAGTGATGGATCGACGAAGGTAATCCGGAAATCTCCGCACAGGTGGTTGGCGGTTGGAGTCCATCCCTGATTTCAAAGGGGAGTCCTGCATCCTTAGCTAGATCCCCGTCACCCGTTGCATCCACAAATACCTTTGCCCGGATCGCTTGTCGTCCATTTTTGTTTTCAATGAATACAGCCTTGATCTCGTCGCCCTCCATCTGTGCTGCAGCATAAAAAGAGTGAAGGTAGGGGGTGATTTTGTTCTCGACAACGAGCCGATCCAATTCGATCTTCAGCTCCTCCGTGTTGAGGACAAGCCCAGCTTCTCCGCGATCGCTCATGGCATCAATCGTCTTAAGACGGTCGATCATCAGTTGTGTCAACCCTCCGATGATCGGCTGTTTGCCTTGGTTGCTATACAGTTTATGCCAGATGTTCACCAGGCCGGCAGTCGCGACGCCGCCAAAGGCATTCTGTTTTTCGACCAGCGCCACCGTGGCCCCCATCTGTGCTGCTCGGACTGCGGCAAAGACGCCGGTGCAGCTTCCTCCCAGTACACAGACATCACAGGTTTGGACGACCGGCGTATTTCGCGGGCGTTCAGCGATCACGTCAGAGACGGGGTTCACTGGGGGTTGCTCGTTGCTCTGTGCTGCTTTAACGACCTGGGCACTGGCGGCTAATACAGTCGCCTGTTCCAAAAAGGATCTTCGTGTGATCATATAAGTTCTCCTAACGCTGAATATATTTTCATGTTCAGCTGGACAAAGCAAGGGTGATTTATATAAAGTTAACCGCACACAAAAGGATACAGGGATGACAACCGCCTCTATAGATCATACACAAAAAGCAACCACGCTACGGCATCTCATGGGATTGCTTTTTATTTCAATTGTACTTCCGCTTGGCTATGTTTTGGCGAGCGGGAGTGGAAATGGTACTGAAGCCGTCCCGGGTCCTGAAAGCATCTGCAAGGAGTGGTTTGACTCAGATTCCACAGTGCAGACACTCACACTGAGCGCAACCACCCAGACAATCCATGTTGTCACGCTGAACGACTCAACGCTCGGTTGGATCTTCAGAACGGACAAAACGCCACCAAAGTGCAAGGGAAAGCATGGCGAGATCATCCTCTGGGTCGGTCTCGGGACGGATGGTCTGATCAAGGGAGTGAGGCTCATCGACCATATTGAAGATAAGAAACATTTTTCGCTTCTGATGACCTCCGGATTCTTTGAACAGTTCTTTGGCCGGCGCGCGACTGACAACGTTGCGGTTGTCGATACTGTCACCTCCGCTACGCGCTCTTCCAGCGCCATCCGCGAAGAGGTCCTCCTCGGCGCACGCCATATCGCCTCTCAGCCAGAGGTGGCAAAGAAGATGTCCAATCCTGAGAAGAAAGCTGACAAATAGACAGCGACGCAGGTGAATGTTGGGAGTCTTGATTGCCAATAACTTCAACTGGAATGGTGTTCCTGGAGGGACGTGCTCCGTCACGTCCGCCGCAGGAATCGGCCACGACAGAGCGTGGCCCTCCATTGACTTGTGAGGGTCGTCCGGCAACCGCCGGAGAGAACGTCGCCCTACCATTTTTCATTCGTGCGTTTCGCGTTTTTCGGATGCCAAAAAGTTACCAGTCAGTATATTTCCGAGACACTGGAGGCTTAAAGGCAACCTCATTCACTGATAAACTTCTGTCTTAGGAAGGCTGATCGATGATCGCTGACCATCTATTGCTGAAACACCGTGACGGAACCGTCAGGAATTCCGACCTGTGCAATGATTCTGGCGCACGCAATGGCGTCTTCAAGGGCATCATGATGCTTGAAGGTAAACCCAAGCAATATTTCGAAGCGTGGCAAGACAGCGAAAAAGTTTAGAGTTCCGCCTTTAGGCGGTCGTGGGTATGGGTTCAGACTACTAGCGTTTATAGTTTAACATGGACAGAAATCCAAGAAATCGGTATTCTACAAATCATAAATGAAGGGTGATTGGATGATTCTATATCATGGAAGTAATATGGTGGTGGAAAGGCCCAAGCTCCTTGAACCTACGCGCTTGCTAGATTTTGGAGCAGGATTTTACACAACAACGAATCGCGCACAGGCTGCGAGTTTTTGTAAAAAAGTCTGTCTCCGTATGCGTTCAAGGAGTGGCGTTGTCAGTGTATATGCCTTTGACTTGCCGTTGGCCCAAAAATCATTGAGGGTTCTAGAATTTAAAGCTGCGAATGAGGAATGGTTAGATTTTGTTGCCGCTAATCGGCTTGGCAAACCGTTGAGAATGAAATGGGATATTGTTATAGGTCCTGTCGCCAATGATACAATCTATCGGACCTTCGTTGCATACGAAACAGGATTTTACACGAAACAGCAAACGCTTGAGCAACTTAAGATTCGAAAATTGTATAATCAAGTCACTAGCATCCCATAGGATTTGCCAGAAACATTCCAGCACCTACGATTGGCATA
>JBAXCC010000201.1:0-7635 GCA_037141675.1 bacterium
TATGCCAATCGTAGGTGCTGGAATGTTTCTGGCAAATCCTATGGGATGCTAGTGTTTTCCGTTCATAGAATTGATCATTTTGATAAGGTTTTTGTGTTGATCATCCAGCACTCGAACACCTACGCTATAACTTTCTGTCCATTTGATTTCAGCCATATTTTGACGCTCCCATAACTTTATTTTGATACCTTTAAAATAGCATGGTGGCTTGAAAATTACAATGCCTTCTTAGCGGACTTCTTGAACTTCCCAAAGGTGCGATCTTTTCTTCGCTTCTCGACATAAGACATTTGATTAAACTTCGACTCTCCGCTGAGCTTAATGTAGTTGTCGTAGTGCTCTTGGGTGATCGTGCCGGATTTCACCGCCTCGCGAACAGCGCAGATCGGCTCATTTGTATGGCTGCAATCGCTATAGCGGCAACTGGCTGCGAGCCGGGTGATGTCGGAAAAGCTCTCGCCTATCCCGTTTCTGCTTCCAAACAGCCCGAACTCCCGCATGCCCGGGTTGTCAATGACCAAGGCACCATTTCCGAGGATGATCAGTTCACGGCGGACAGTCGTGTGCATGCCTTCGCCAGTTTCGCTGAGATCCCCTGTCAGGAGCATTTCATGTCCGAGCAGTTGGTTGATGATCGTGCTCTTGCCAACCCCGGATGACCCTACGAAACAATAGGTCTTTGCGGGCAGTAGCGTCCGATTAAACTCCTCGACGCCTTCAAGCGTGACATTGCTTAAGGTCAGCACTGGCGCTGTAATGCCTGCGGCGCGGATCTCTGCCACCTGAGACGCTAGGACCTCTGGCGCAACCAAATCCGTTTTAGCCAGAAGGATACAGGGTTCTGCCCCTCCCTCGCGCACCATCACGAGATAACGTTCGAGCCGCTTGAGGTTGAAGTCGCTGTGACACGACTGAACGATCATTACGTAATCAATATTCGCTGCAATCATCTGATAATCGCTGGACTCGCCGGCTTGTTTCCGACGCAGAAGAGTCCTCCGCTCCAGAAGCGTATGGACCAGAGCTACTTCGTCAGTCTCTCGCTTCTCAACACCCACCCAGTCCCCGACACAGGGGAGGTCCTGCAACAGGCGGTGCTGGTGCAGATAACTGCCGGCCAGCTTTGCACGGAAGGTTCGGCTTTGATCCATGACCAGCAACGAGTTGCGATCAACCGCAACAACCCGGGCAAGGGTATTAGCAGAGTCAGATTCTGACCTTTCTTCGAACCACTCATTCCATCCCAGCCGAATCAGATCAGTGTGTTGTTTTTTCATTCATGTCCATTTATTGATTCAAAATATATAATATAGCGCGTTTGTCTTTTGTAGGCAAGCCCCCGCCTGGGGTATCGGGAATAAATGAGGGGAAACTTTTTTCTCACAGAGAAGCAGAGGAGGATTGCATCATTGACATATTTTTTGCGACTTTTCGTGTGTTTTGCTGGCAAAAAAAATAGAGTTGTTGTTCAGCGTGCGCCGACGGGGCCGTGGTCGGTGGCGAGTGTGGCACCAGGGCTATTGGGTTTCAAGCGATAGTCGCGAGCAGCGGGATTGACGAAGAGGGGCTCTGCCATCATGGAGCCCTTGTCCATGCCGACCTCTGTCTGGTAACGCGCGAAATCGGCTGTCTTATAGTACGTTTTAATGAGCCAGCGGATGAGGGGTTTTTCACTCTGGAAGAAGAGGTTGTTATGCATCGTCAGCCCTTTGCGCCAGTCGTTCTCCATGCGCATGCAGACTTCGGTCGACTGGACGAAGATGTTGTTGCGGACAATAACATTCGTTGTGTTGGCGCTGTTGTGATAGAACATGAGATGCGCGCCGTTAATATCCGGACGCTGGTTGTGCGACCAGCAGTAGCCGGCGTCGATGCAGGTGTTATGTTCAAAGATAATATTCCGTGTGGTGGCTGTCTCAGGACGGTTCCAGTATTCAAAGGAGTATTCGGCGTTCCAGATGACGTTGTTGCGGTAGGTGATGTTGATCTGGTTCGAATTCTTATTATTGCCTTGGTTGGTGAGCGCCGCGTCGTAGATCTCCCAGATGCGGTTGGATTCGATCAGGTTGTCCTCGGCCCCATCCCAGAACTCAATGCCGTTCCCGTAACGTACTGGCTTGCCGTCCGGCTTGAAGAACTGCAAACCGCCGCCGATCCAATAGACATCGCAGTTGCGGATGGTGAGGCGCTTGGTGCCTCCCCCACCGAAACCATGTGCGGCGCCGTAGCGGATCGCTAAGCCGTCATAGGTGATGTCATGCCTGCCACCTTGGTTGACGATGTGACGCGTGAGGGCCAGTTCAATGCTCTTAAACGCGGAGGCCGGATTGCTTGTGCAGGCGAGAAAGACGGCTTTGTTTTCGGCATCATACCAATAGTCGAAGGGGGCTTTGATATCCTCCAGCTTCCATTTTTTCATGCCCCACTTCTGTCCGTGGTCGAGAATGACGATGCCGATATCTTTTGAGGTTGGCGGACACTCTGTGAGTGAGGCGCGCCAGATACCAGGTTTGGGCTCTTTCCATTCTTGCGTGCTGTTGCGGGCGAGTGAACCTTGCAGGATGGGCTTCTCGCCTGTTCCATAAGCACCATACACGATGCGGACGTTGTTGGAGCCGCTGTGCGGCACAAGCTGTCCGCGCCAGAGTCCGCCACGTTTAAAGAGCACCGAGTCGCCAGGGATTAGCTCCGTCTGGTTGATTTTATCAAGGCTCTTCCATGGCGTGGCTTCGGCTGTTCCGACAGCAGAGTCGTTGCCTCGTTCGCTGTCCACATAAAAGGTGGCAGGGGTTGTACGCTCAGCAAAAGCGCTTGTTACGACGCAGAGCAAAACGAGGCCGAAAGAGAAAACAGAGTGATTCATATGTACTCCATGTTGAGTGATCAATTGTTAAACAGTTGAAGCAAGATAACAAGACTCCATAAACAAGCCAAGCCATTTTTCCGTCGTTTCAATGATAAAAATGAGCCCTTTAGACGGCCTTAAATAATGGCGATCTGTTGGTAGGGGAATGGTTAGAGTCTCAATTCGGACTCTCATGTATAGGGCGAAGGAAGGAGCGCAGGGTGCTCCACGGGAAGAAGTAGGCCGAATAGATGACCGCATAGACCAGTCCCTTGCCCAAGGCGAGGAAGTCAGGGAGTATTGTGAGGGCATGCGGTTGTTCAATGTCGCCATTCATACGGGGAAGGTCTTTATTTTAAGAGTCGTGGCTCGGCCCAGATGGCATAGTTGCTTTTGGGATCGCTTCCCTTTGTCGCGGTGACCAAAAGCTGGAGGTTCGTCACTCCGGCAAGATCGCAAGTGAATCGGTGGGCAGGCTGGTCGCCGGTCACGCAAGTATTTGCAAGCAATTTGCCGTTGCCGCTCACGCTAAACTCAACGCCGCCTTTCGCGCCGAGTTCGGGATGAAGTCCCGCGAGGACAATAAAGCGCTTGAAAACATTTTGGGGCACCAGATACGTGAGTGAACTGTTTGCACCAGAACCGGTGCTGATGCCGGAGGCGAACTCTTTTGATGTGACGGCCCCGCTATCATTGACGCGAAGCTTTAGCGGTATGGCATTCGTTCCGCCTGCCAGGACGTAACCGTGATGGGAGTGACCCCAATACGGCGAACTTAAGAATTTCGCCTGAGCAAAGAAGAGGTCAATGGCTTCGAGCGGATAGAAAGGAGAGATATCGGCTGTGGCCAGCACCGCTTGGTTGCTGGCCTCCCCATTTTGTGTGCCGAGAGCAATGATTGTATAGACTGCGTCGGCGACAAGTCCGGCGCCAGCTGTAGCGGACTTCATCTGCGCCTCCTTGACGGCATTCGTATCACCCGCGTAGATTCCTTGGATGATTGGAATGATCTGCGCCCGTGCGAGGACCGTCCCGTCATTCACGCGATGCAACAACCGGAACGCGGCTTCGTCAATGGTTGTCCCAAGGAGTTGCGGCTTATGGTCGGAAATGACGACATTCAGCTTGTTTGCCTCGATGGGTCCGTGCAGGAGTTTGTTTTTCATACTGTCCGGCGGAGGTAGGAACTGCTGGAAGAGTGTGAACATGTTGTCGCCTGGAGCAGCATGCGCGGGGCAGCTCCAGTCTTCGATCGCATGACAGAGCGTTCCGGTAAATTTCGCAGCCTGCGAAATGTCTCCGTCTCGGAGTGCGGCGACCGCTTTCCCCATGAAATAGCGGAGGATTTCAAAGTTTTCCGGCTGCTGTGCAGGCAGATGGAGATTTGCGTGATAGACAACGCCTGGACTGCTATACATTGTCGCGAAGGGTACGAGCGTTTTATCCTTGTGGACGAGATCAGGGATGATGCAATACGTTGATACAAGGCGCGCGTATTCGGCCCCAAGGAACGCCTTTTGCTCAGTCGGTAGTGTCTCCAGGCCCGCCTTCGTGATCGCCGCGTGTGGCTCACCCCAGCCGGACACACGGAGGCACGCCAGAACGATTAGCCCGACAGTGACGAAGTATGGTTGTGTTTTCATAATATGTCTTTGTATTAAATGGTTGTCATTTTTGTTTCAGTACAGATGAAACTGTTTCGACTTACTGACACTTTCTAGACTTTCTCACCCAATAGGCGGCCCAGGTGCCAACCAGGATGCCGGCACAGCTACAGAGGGCATCGATGGGATCAGCATTCCGTCTGAAGAATAAGGATTGGCTCCATTCCTCGGCCACGCTGAAGATTAGGAAAGAGGCAATGACAATGGGAATACGGAGGTGTTTGACGTGACAAACGCGAGGAAAGGCAAGGGCCAAAAAGAAAGCCACCATTCCATAAAGCCCGAAATGTCCAATCTTGTCGCCGTTGGGAAAGTGGTATATGGATGAAGCAAAGCGTGGGAGATGCCCGCTGTCGGCTGCCCACAAAAGATAGAGGAGGAAGGAAAAGCCGAGGAAGGCTACTAGTTTGATCTTCATAGATTTTCGCCTTCAACGCGTTTCGCAATAGATTGCTTAATCATAATTTTGAAGTATAACAAGATGCTTTTGCCCTCGCAATGGAATCCGCCAAAGAATTATCGATTTTTAGCATTTTCACACTTGCGTAGCGGGGTGCATTTTGATAAATTAATCGTCTATTTTTCTTACGCAAAAGAGAGAAATGGTCAGATTCAACGTGATAAAAAACGTATGGGATAAGCTGGCACAGGTGTCAGAAAATCCGTTGATCTTTGATAAGTCGAAGTGAATGGTGAGCGTCTTGGAAGAGCATACCACATTACAGAATGTGCGAAATATCGGGATCGTGGCCCACATTGATGCGGGCAAGACAACGACCACCGAACGTATTCTCTTTTATGCAGGGCGCACGCACCGTCTCGGAAACGTAGACGATGGCAACACTGTCACGGACTGGATGATACAGGAGCGCGAGCGCGGCATTACCATTACGAGCGCGGCGATTTCCTGTTCCTGGCGGGACGTGTCGATCAATCTCATAGATACGCCTGGACATGTCGATTTTACAATTGAAGTAGAACGCTCATTGCGCGTATTAGACGGCGCGGTGGGCGTTTTTTGTGCCGTTGGCGGGGTTCAGCCTCAATCCGAAACTGTGTGGCGTCAGGCGGATCGCTATGGTGTCCCGCGCATTGCGTTCATAAACAAGATGGACCGCATGGGCGCAGACTTCAAGCGTTGCGTTACGGAAATCCGCTCGAAGCTGAAAGCGAATGCGGTATGCTTGCAGTTGCCTGTTGGCCAGGCTGAGACGTTCACACAAATTATTGACTTGCTAGAGATGAAGGCGTACTCGTACGACGAAGGTACAGAGGGACGTGAAGTTCGCGCGAACGAGATTCCCGCAGAGATGATGGACGAAGCCATCCTGGCGCGTGCAGAATTATGCGAGCGGGTCGCGGAAGCGGATGAAACGATTGTTGAAAAGTATTTTACGGATGCCGAGCTGACGACAGATGATTTGCGCCAAGCGATCCGCCGGGCAGTTATTGCGGGCAAGCTGGTGCCAGTCCTCTGCGGTTCATCCCTGAGGAACAAGGGCGTGCAACAGGTGCTGGATGCGGTGATGTGGTACTTGCCCTCGCCGTTGGACAGACCGCCAATCGAAGCTACGGATGTGAAGAGCGGCAACAAGGTGGTACGCGAGCAGAATGAGAGCGCACCGTTGACCTCGCTGGTTTTCAAGATTGCGACCGATGCGTATGTGGGACGGCTCTTTTTTGTCCGGGTTTATTCGGGCCTGCTGAAGAAGGGCGCGAATGTGTATAACCCGAGAACCAAAAAACGCGAGCGCGTGATGAAGCTTGTGAAGCTCTTCGCGGATGAGCAGACAGAAGTTGAGCAACTGGGCACAGGCGATATTGGTGCCATTGTTGGCATGAAAGAGGCGACGACAGGCGACACGCTGTGCGCAGAGAATCAACCGGTCTACTTGGAACGCATCACGATACCTGAGCCGGTGATGTTCATGGCGATCGAGCCGAAGTCGAGCGCGCTCAAAGAGAAGCTTGCAGATTCGATGGGGTTGCTGGCTGCGGAAGATCCGACCTGCCAGGTCCGCATGGACGCTGAGACTGGACAGACAATTTTGAGTGGCATGGGAGAGTTGCACCTGGAGATTCTGGTGGACCGCCTGCGCCGGGAATTTAAGTGTGAAGCAAACACGGGCAGACCGATGGTATCGTATTATGAGACCGTCACAGCTAACGGGAAGAAGGACTACCTCTTCGATCGTGAGTTGGGCGGGAGACATCATTACGTGCAATTGACTGTCGAGGTTGAGCCTCGTAAACGTGGCAGTGGGCATGCGGTGGAAGTGACCAACGCAGCGCGCAAGAAGATTGCCAACGTGAACGAGAAGCTGCTCGACTACGTGGAACAAGGTTTAACGGATGGCATCCTTACAGGTGTGCTGGCACGGTATCCGATGACGGATGTGTTGGCCAAGGTAAGTGATGTTGTCTTATTGGATGTCGATACGGCTACAGACGTGGCGTTTAGGACCGCGTCCGTAATGGGATTCAGGGAAGCTGCCTTGGCAGCATGCCCTGAATTACTGGAGCCTATCATGTCCCTCGACATCGTGACGCCTGCCGAGTATGTCGGCGACATCATGGGGGACATTAATGGTCGCCGCGGGGCGATTCGCGACATGACGACGCGTGGAGACATGCAGATCGTGCGCGCATCAGTTCCGTTGGCAGAATTGTTCGGGTACTCAACCGTTATACGGTCGCTTTCACGCGGCCGCGCCAGCTATACGATGGAACCTGGCGAATTTGCGGTCGTCCCACGGACAGTTAGAGAACAATTACTGAATAGGTAACGTTAGAATGCAAAGTCAACGTATACGCATTCGTTTACAAGCGTATGATCACAGAGTGCTGGATCAAGCGGTGGGAGATATTATTGACACCGCTCGCGGCACAGGCGCGCAAGTCGTGGGGCCCATTCCTCTCCCAACGAGGATTGAGCGTTTCACGGTGAACCGTAGCCCCCACGTGGACAAGAAGTCCATGGACCAGTTCGAAATGCGCACGCATAAGCGCTTGCTGGATATAGTCGGACCGACAGCTAAGACTGTCGATGAGCTGAAGAAGTTGAACCTGCCTGCTGGCGTGGATATCACCATTCGTGTTTAAAGGAGAAATGATACCATGGAAGGC
>JBAXCC010000202.1:0-7605 GCA_037141675.1 bacterium
ATGCTGTGCGCGACAGTCGTTTGCGCCGCGGAACAACGCTCCATTCCGTGCGTCGAACGTATGCCCAACATTCCTCAATCGTATGAGATGCGTGATTGGAAAAGTGTAGCTCTCGCATTCGATGCGTTGGTCTTTAATTCAGAAGCGAAGGGCGAATGCTTTCCGCTCGTTCATCTCTACACAAAAGAGGGCATCACAAACTTTGCGCTCTCATCGTATGTCGGCCCCACAGAGCCTCGGGAAAACTCGAACGAAGGTATCGCCGCTATGGGGGCGGTATTGGGCGCAAGCCTCGTCGGCATCGATAAGCGCAAAGGTACGATTGACTGGGTGCGTTCCTGTCAGCAGTTCTACAACCCCAAGCAGCAGCTCATCTTAAACCGTGTGGGGGGCGGCGCAGGTCACTCGTACTGGTACGATGTCTTTCCTCATATCCAGTTCGCTTCGCTCGCCTATCTCTATCCGGATGCAGCAGCCGACACACTGATGGCTGCCAGTGCATCGCGCTGGAGGGATGCCTGCTTTGCAATGAAGCCCATCCAGGGCGAAATCGATTTCGAACATCAGGCGTTTAATTTCTGGACCATGAAGTCCTCCACGGGAAAATGGCGTGAGCCGGATGCCGCAGCCGGAATCGGATGGATTCAGTACATGGCCTGGATGAAGAGCCAGGATACAAATTATCTGCGGGCCGCAACGTTTTGCATCGATGCCTTGAATGGGCGTACGAACAATCCGTATTATGAAGTGCAACTTCCCTTTGGTGCCTACACTGCCGTGCGCATGAATGCCGAACAAGGCACGACCTACGATATTCATAAACTAATCAACTGGTGCTTCGACCACAACAGCGTGGCGCGGCCGGACATGGGCATGATCACAGACTCTTGGCAGGATATGGAGATGTATGGCCTCTATGGCTCCGTGAACCGTCAGCCGTGGCGTCCCAAGGGTGGCGGCTATGCCTTTGCCATGAACACGTATGCGATGATGTGGGCCATTGTGCCGATCGCCCGTTACGACACGCGCTACGCCCGCGCCATCGGCAAATGGATGGTCAACGCCGCCTCTGCTTCACGCTACTTCTATGCGGATGCGACCCCGACGAATCGACAGAGCTGCGCCTGGTGGAAGGGCGACCCAGAGGCTGTGATTGCGTATGAGGGCCTCCGCTACAAATGGCACAAAGATGAAGGCGACAACGTGATTGTCGGCGGAGATGTCCTGCGTGGAAAATGGGCCTTCAAGACCGATTTCGGCATTTATGGTTCCGCGCTCGTCGGCGTCCTGGGAAGTATCGTGAAGAAGACGGATGTTGAAGGTATCCTCCAGCTTGATTGCCTCGCCACGGATTTCTACCGTACCCCGGCCTATCCCACCTATCTCTATTACAATCCCTTTTCAGAATCAAAGACCGTCACCCTGAATGTCGGCAAAACAGCATCTGCTCTCTACGACGCAACATCCCATCAGTTCATCGCGAAGCAGGTCACAGGAGTCACACGCCTCACGCTCAAGCCCGACACGGCAATGGTCGTCGTCCTTTGTCCGACAGACGGCACCATCACCTCCGCAAAGAACCGACTGCTCTGCAACATCCGCGTCATTGACTGGGCGACAAAAGGTTCGATTTTTAACAGTGTCAGAAATTGAACGCATCGGAGGGGGCTTTTGTGTTAAGCTTATCTTCAATGGAAAAGGCCCTGCTGTGTGGCGGTCTGATTCCAAGACGAACCCGGGCAGCACCGTATTATCTGGGTACAATTAAAGAAGGGAATGAGTTATGAAGAGTACATGGGGTAAAATTTATGGCCTGCTCAGGCGTACTCTTGTAGCGACCATCATTCTCGGGATGGCGCAATGCGCGCGGGCGGCAGATGTGACGGGACACATGAATTATAGCAAGGTTGTGCAGACGAATGCCCCGCGGGTTTATATGGTCTCCACTTCTCACTTGGACACGCAGTGGCTTTGGACAATTCAAGACACGATTGCCAGTAAGCTGCCTGAGACCTTCAATGGTCAATTCAAGTTGTTTGAGCAATTTCCTGGTTATCAATTCAATTACGAGGGATCTTTTCGTTACCAGATGATCAAAGAGTATTATCCTGCGGCGTATGAACGCACGAAAAACTATATCGCGGCGGGACGTTGGCACGTAGCCGGCAGCTCGGTGGATGCAGGTGATGTCAATATCCCTTCCCCTGAGTCCCTGGTACGCCAAGTCCTGTATGGCAATGGATATTTTAAGGATGAATTCGGTAAACGCAGCAGTGATATCTTTCTGCCAGACTGTTTCGGGTTTGGCTACGCTCTGCCGACCGTGGCGGCTCATTGCAATCTCAATTTCTTTTCCACGAGCAAACTGGGGGGCGGAACGGTTCTGCCCCAATTACCCTTCTCCATGGGCGTTTGGGAAGGGGTTGACGGATCCTCGGTGGTGGCCGTGCTCCGGACCAGTCATTACACGAGTAAAATCACTGGTGATGTAACAAAGGAAAATGACGTCCTAAATCAGATCCGGGACAATAAAGAACGATATGGGCTTCCCATCAGTTATCGCTATTTCGGCGTGGGCGATGGCGGTGGGGCTCCGACCCCTGAGACGGTCGGGTGGGTGGAGAAGAGTATCGCCAACACCGAGGGCATCCGCGTGGTTTGTGATTCTTCAACCAAGATGCGCGAAGAGATGACGCCAGAGCAGGTGGCCCGACTGCCGCGCTATAACGGGGAAATCCTGATGCGTACGCACGGCACAGGTTGTTACACTTCCCATGCTGAAATGAAGCGGTTTAATCGCCAGAACGAACAGCTGGGCGATGCGGCTGAACGAGTTGCTGTCATCGGTGATTGGTTGGGGGGCATGACCTATCCCAAGCAGGTTCTCAAGGATAGTTGGGTTCGTTTTTTGTGGAATCAGATGCACGACATCCTGACCGGGACTAGCTATCCCGAGGCGTATGTTTTTTCCCAGAATGATGAAGTCCTATCGTTGAAGCAGTTTTCGGCAGTTTTGACCGAGGGGGTTGGCGTCGTCAGCCGTGCTTTGGACACGCGAACCGAAGGTGTTCCGGTCGTCGTGTATAATCCGTTGGCCTTCGAACGCGAAGACTTGGTGAAGATCCACCTGGAGTTTGGAGGAAAAGCCCCCGATGCGGTTCGCGTTTTCGAGAAGGGTGGCCGCGAGGTTCTTTCCCAGGTGATCACACGCGAACACGGGGAAAAGGATATCCTTTTCCTGGCGTCAGTGCCGTCGGTTGGTTTCAAGGTATTCGACGTTCGTCCATCGGGCAGGCCGACGGCCCTGGCCAGTGGACTCACGGTCACAGAGAATGGTTTAGAGAACCAATTTTATCGCGTGGGTCTCGACGCGAGCGGCGATATAGCCTCAGTCTATGACAAAAAGGAACGTCGTGAGGTGTTGAGCGCTCCCATTCGCTTGGAAATGTTATCTCAAGAGAAGCAGACGCACTATACCTCATGGGAATGCAGTTATGAAGACATCATCCGTCATCCGAAAACCTATTTTGGTGCCCCGCGCAGAATCGAGATCGTTGAAAAAGGTCCATTGCGGGTGACGTTAGCAGTTACACGGCATGCTGCGGGTTCCAGTCTGACCCAGCTCATCCACATGACTGCCGGTTCATGCGGTTCGCGAATCGAAATTGAGAACGAGATGAACTGGATAACCACCCAGACGCTGCTTAAGGCGCGATTTCCACTCGCGGTACAGAATCGCATGGCAACGTATGATTTGGGAATGGGGGTTATTCAGCGGCCAACCAATACCAAAGAGATGTACGAGGTGCCCGCTCAGCAATGGGCCGATTTGACCATGGAAGATAACCGTTACGGGGTCACAATCCTGAACGATTGCAAATATGGATGGGATAAGCCGACAGACAACACGTTACGACTGACACTGCTGAACAATCAAAGGAACGCGAATAGTATCGCGCCGATGAGCCAGCATCTGTTCTTTCAGGAGTATCAGGATTTCGGCAGGAACCGCTTCACGTTTGCCATCTATGGACATGCCGGCGAATGGCAGGCGGCCAATGTTGTAGCACAGGCGGCCCGGCTTAATCAGCCACTACGGGCCTTCCCTGTTCCCAAACACGACGGTAAACTCGGCGCACAATTTTCGATGCTCCAGATCAGCGATCCCCGGATGGTGGTTACAGCATTTAAGCAGGCTGAAAAATCGGGCGATTTTGTTGTCCGCTTGGTCAATCAGAGCGCAGTGGAAATCAAGGGCGCCCAGGTGAGTCTGACTACTCCCATTGAAAAAGCGAACGAGATCTTTGGGGACGAAGAACGCCGGAGCGACGCCACGATCAAGGATGGCGCACTGGTCCTGGACATGAAACCGTATCAGCCGCGCAGTTTCGCATTCTCGCTGGCCGCGGCCCCGTTGCGGCTTGCTCGCCCCAGATCCGTGCCGGTTCCGATTCCGTTGAATGAACAGGTGGTTTCCGCCGATGGTCAAAGAAATGTCAGCGGCATGGATCTGGAGCAACGTCGTTCATTTCCGCGCGAGTTGTTTCCGCGTCAGATCCAATACAAGGGTGTGACGTTTGAGATGGGTCCTGCAGATTCCAAAAACGCACTCATCGTGCGCGGTGAGACCATCCAGCTTCCACCCCACAATGGAATGAGGCGGTTATATGTGCTGTCCGCCTCATCAAAGGGCGACTTGACTGCGGTGATGAGGATAGGTGGCGGTGAGGAACCGCGTGCGGACGGCGACAAACGGGAGGACCTGACCATTGCCAATGCGGACAAGGACAAAAAACCTAAAATGAATGGGATGAACTGGCTGGAGGAACGACGGGTCTATCCAGATTTCGCCGAGCCTGTTGGCCAGGCGGATAGCTGTATCATCAACGGCCAACGGACGGTTGGCGCAGGTCGACTTGCTCCAGGATACATCAAGCGCGATCCCATTGCATGGATCTGTACGCACCTTCATGATGTCGAAGGGGAAAACCTAGTGTACAACTATGGATATCTTTTCGTTCAAACCTACGATATTCCTGATGGCGTGAACAGCGTCACGCTCCCTTGGAACGACAAGCTTCGGATCATGGCTATGTCAATGGGTACGGCTGAAAACGATGAGGTCCAGCCGCTACAGGAGCTGTTTGATTGAATCAATACAATGGAAGTGTGTTTCCATTCCATTCTTATCACTCCCCACGTCACGGATATATCATGCAATTCATCTTCATCCCTGCTGCTCGTTGCGTCTACGCGGCCCTTGGCGGAATGAAATTCTACTGTTTTGACGGTGACGTGACGCTGGACTTGATCTCCATAAGTGGCAGCGATTAAACGTGCACGAGGGAAATCGTTAAATAGTCTACCCTTGAGAATGCAGAAAAGCAAAGAGGTTTGCCGGCGATTCCTCGCGGACAAACCTCTTCTTCATGAAACAAGAGAAGCTTATTCAGCTACTGCTGTTTTCTTAGCCGCAGGCTTCTTGGCCGCAGGCTTTTTAGCTGCTGGCTTCTTAGCTTCAGGCTTCGCGGCAACTGGCTTCTTAGCCGTTGTTTTCTTTGCCTTGGGAGCTGCCGCATCGGCAACAGTTCCGTCTGCAATCTTAGGAGCTGCGTTCTTCTTTGCAACAATCTTCTTGACCAGAACGGGCTTCTGAACCAGCTTACGAACTTCTTCGGTCTGCATCTTGGCAACTGTGGTCACATCAAGACCAAATTTAACCAAACGTGCACGCTGCGCCTTTGAACGACGGCGCTTTTCTCCCTGGCTCTTGATCGGGCGCGTGCGAGGGTGCTTATTTAATGTGCGGCCTGTACCCATAAAACTTCATCCATCCTTTCTTCTATTGCTAAAAAGTGCTTAATAATATGACGTAATTACGTGAAACTTGCAAGACCTTGTTACAAAAAACCCGAAATATTTTTTATGTTCGGATGAAAGATTGCGAACGTCAAAAGGGAGTGGTACTATTTTTGTTTCGTATTTCACTGAAAAGTAGCACTGAAAAAACATAGGAGACCTCCATGAAACATTCACTTTGGACCCGAAATGAATTTCCTAAAGTTGGCATTCGCCCCATTATTGACGGCCGTTGTAATGGCGTACGTGAATCATTAGAAACACAAACCATGAATATGGCGAAGTCAGCCGCCAAACTGATTTCTGACTCGCTTCGCTATCCGGATGGCTCGCCTGTCCAATGTATTCTTCCTCCGTTCACCATCGGCGGTTGCACGGAAGCCGCTATGTGCGACTCCCTCTTTGATAAGGAAAATGTCGGTCTTTCGCTCAGTGTGACACCGTGTTGGTGTTATGGGTCTGAAACCATGGATACGCATCCGCTTCGCCCTAAGGCCGTCTGGGGATTCAATGGCACGGAACGGCCGGGTGCCGTCTATCTCGCGGCTGTGCTCGCAGGGCATGCACAAAAGGGACTCCCTGCGTATGGTATTTATGGTACGGAGGTCCAGGATGCTAAAGACACCTCCATCCCGGCTGATGTGAAGGAGAAATTATTGCGCTTTACACGTTCTGGACTTGCAACAGCCATGATGCGCAATAAATCGTATCTCTCGTGCGGCACATCCTCCATGGGCATTGCAGGTTCCTTCGTGGATCCAGACTTCTTCCAGGATTATCTCGGTATGCGCACAGAGCAAATAGACATGTGCGAGTTTGAACGCCGCATTGAGAAGGGCATTTATGACAAGGCCGAATTTGAGAAGGCGCTCGCATGGACGTGTAAAAATTGTAAGGAAGGAAAGGACTGGAATTCCAAGGCCATCCAGAAGTCTCGCACTGAAAAGGATGCTGATTGGGAATATGTGGTCAAGATGGCACTTATCATGCGCGACCTCATGGTAGGCAACCCTGCACTGGCCAAACAGTTCCCTGAAGAATCCCTTGGACGAAATGCGTTTATCTCCGGATTCCAAGGCCAGCGCCAGTGGACAGACTACCGTCCGAACGGCGACTTCCTGGAAGCGATCCTCACCAGTTCCTTTGACTGGAACGGCATCCGCGCTCCTTATATGGTAGCCACAGAAAACGATTCGCTCAACGGCGCATGCATGCTCTTTATGTATCTGCTCACCAATCGCGCTCAACTCTTCGCAGATGTTCGCACCTATTGGAGTCCTGATGCGGTCAAGCGCGTCACCGGCAAGAAGATGACGGGCATCAATGCCAATGGCTTCATACATCTCATCAATTCCGGTGCAGCCTGTCTCGACGCCTGCGGTAAGCAACGCATCAATGGCAAGCCAGGCATGAAGCCATTCTGGGACATCTCGGATAAAGAGGCTGACGCATGTCTCAAGGCCACAAAATGGTGCCCGGCGGATGTCGGCTACTTCCGCGGCGGCGGTTATTCATCAAGCTTCCTCTCGGAAGGTGGCATGCCGATGACCATGACACGCATCAGTCGCGTCAAGGGATTTGGCCCTGTGCTCCAAATCGCCGAAGGCTGGTCTTCAACCCTTTCCAAGGACGTCAACGACAAGCTGATGGAACGCACCAATCCGACATGGCCCTGCACATGGTTTGTGCCGCGTCTCACAGGCTCTGGCGCGTTCCGCGATGTCTACAGCGTCATGAATAACTGGA
>JBAXCC010000203.1:0-7566 GCA_037141675.1 bacterium
GAACAGCACACTCT
Source organism: bacterium (assembly GCA_037141675.1). Classification (GTDB taxonomy): domain Bacteria; phylum Verrucomicrobiota; class Kiritimatiellia; order RFP12; family UBA1067; genus CAIZQW01. The sequence goes on from JBAXCC010000203.1 coordinate 15, forward strand.
TGCACATGGTCTCGTTCTACGACCATGCCACGGGCAAGGTGGCGCGTCCGACACTGCTCTTGGACAAGAAGACCGATGACGCGCACGACAACCCGGTCATCAATCTCGATGACAAGGGCTATATCTGGATTTTCTCCAGCAGCCATGGCCGTGAACGGCCCTCTGTTATTTCACGCAGCGTGAAGCCGTACGACATCGACCAGTTCCAGGTGATGTGGACGGGTAATTATTCGTATCCTCAGCCGATGTACTATCCCGGCAAAGGGTTCTTCTTTATTCACACTTGGTATGTGGCGGGGCGTGGCAACTACATGATGACCAGCAATCCGGAAGGCTCGGTCTGGAGTGAGCGCAAGCAGACCTCCTATTTTGAAGAGGGACACTATCAGATCAGCGCGGTCTGGAAGAACAAGAAGACAGGCGTGGCATTCAACATGCATCCGAAAGGCAAGGGACTGAATTACCGCACCAACATCTATTACATGGAGTCAGAGGACTTCGGGGTGACCTGGAAGAATGCGAAGGGCGAGGTGTTGACGACACCGCTCAGCGACAAGGTCAACCCCGCAAGCGTATTGGAGTTCCAGAGCAAAGGGCGCAACGTCTATCTCTCTGACATTCAATTTGACTCGGCGGGACATCCGATCATTCTTTACGTGCTGAGCAAAGGGTTTGAGTCCGGCCCCGAGATGGGTCCGCGCGAATGGCGCATCGTGCGCTGGACCGGGACGGAGTGGCTAGAACTTCAAACGGGCATAGCCTCCGGCAGCAATTACGACGTGGGTCCGCTTTATGTGGAGAGCGACACTACGTGGCGGATTATCGGTCCAACACAGATGGGGCCGCAACCGTACAATCCAGGCGGCGAGATCGCGATGTGGCTCTCCGAGGATGCGGGAACCACGTGGAAGATGGTGCGGCAAATGACGAAAGAGAGCGAGATGAACCACACCTACGTGCGGCGACCCATCAATGCGCATCCGGACTTCTACGGCTTCTGGGCGGATGGCCATGGACGCAAACCATCGGAGTCGCGCCTTTACTTCTGCAATAAAAAGGGCGACGTCTTTCGCTTGCCGCAGACCATGACCGGCGACTTCGCCGTGCCAGAGGCGATTGGGAAGTGATTGGGGGCAGTGGGCAGTACCAGTTTGCAGTCAGCAGTTTCGAGTTTCCGTTTCAATATTCCACCATTTCATTATTCCGCTCTACGCCTTTAACGTCGGTGCGGAGGCGCGGTAGGCGGCTTCGCGTTCGAGGCAGGCCTTGACAGCTTCGTGAATCTCGGGGAGGGTCTTGAGTTCATGCAGGCGTCCGCGAATGTAGGAGGATCCTTTGAGGCCGTGCAGGTAGCGGAAGAGATGGCAGCGGAAGGTTGCGGTTAAATTTTCTTCGACGGCTGCGGCGTCGCGCGGCACGCCAAATTTCTTTTTCAGGCTGTTTAAAAAGGCCTCTTCCGTTTTAAGATGTTCGTTTAAAACCCGGTTGATCTCATCGAGTTCGCGGCGCGGACGCAAGCCGGTCGGATGGAAGGGGAGGGGTTCGACGTCGGTGTTGAGCGTGGTGCGGATATCCTCGAATATCCAGGGGTTGCCGATGGCGGCGCGGGCGATCATGAGCGCGTCGACATGGGTCTCGTGGAGCATAGTCCAGGCACAATGCTTGGAGCAGATGCCGCCATTGCCGATGATCGGGATCTTGGCGCGTTGCTTCACCTCGGCCATGAGAGGCAGGTTGACAGGTCCGGCGTGGCCTTGCGAGGTAAAGCGTCCGTGCAGCGCTAAGGCGCTTACGCCTGCTGCTTCGGCTGCCGCGAGGATGTCGAAGATGGCGACGCGATCGGGTGACGGGCCGAGGCGTGTCTTGAGGGTGATTGGAATGCGTTTCACTGCCTTCTTCATGGCTGCGAGGATGTCATGGATGAGCTGCGGATTTTTAATGAGCGCGGCGCCGCAGCCACAGGCGGTGATTCTGTGAACCGGGCAGCCGGCGTTGAGGTCGATGGCCACAAAGCGGCCGGTCTCCTCCACCTTTGCGGCGGCTTCTGCGAGCCTGTCGGGTTCGGAGCCATAGAGATGCGCGACGACCGGACCTTCATCAGGAAGGGTTTCGAGCAGGTACCAGGTCTTTTCAGAGGCGTTCAGCAAGCCGCGGTCACAGGTCATCTCCGTGTATGTCAATGCCGCGCCATGATGATTGGACAGCCGACGCATGGGCGCATTTGTATAACCAGCCATGGGGGCGAGGAAAATGAGCGGGTTCCCATCGTCTGGTAAGCTGAAGAGGGTGTGCAACGGATTAGACATGGCACGAATTATAGTACATAAGGCAAAAAAAACGAATGTTTTTTTGAGAATCAGATTGTCTAAATGACGTAAGAGCGATAAACTAAAATTTCAATGAAAATGCTCTTCATCTTTGTGGACGGCGTTGGACTACGTCCAGCCTCGGCGGACAATCCGGTCAATCCGGATATTTGTCCGACCCTGTGCCGTCTCATCAAAGGGCATTCGGTTGCGATTGATGCGTGCCTGGATATGGAGGGACTTCCGCAGAGTGCAACAGGCCAGGCCTCCATGTTTACAGGGGTGAATGCGGCCCAGTACATGGGGCGGCACTGTGAAGGGTTCCCCGGACCGAGTTTACGGAAGCTGATTGGCGAAGACAATCTCTTCATGGCGCTCAGGCGAAAAGGCGTGCGCTGTCGCTTTGCAGATGCCTACATGGTTGACAGCGTAGATGAACTGCAGGCGCGCCGGTTCAAGTCCGTCACGACGGTTATGGCACTGACACAGCCAGAGACCATTTCGGTACAGGACGATCTTCGCGACAAGCTTGCCCTCACACATGATATTACAGGCGAAGTGCTGGTCAAGAAGGGCTATGCTGTTAAAATTATTACGCCGTTGAAGGCTGCTGAACATTTGCTGCAGGTTGTGCGCGCGTATGATTTCACGCTGTTCGAAATTTTTCAGACCGACTTTGCCGGCCACTCCAGCAACTATGAGGAGGCGCGTGAAATATTAAAGACGCTGGATCAATTCCTGGATGCGGTTGAAAAGCTCTGCGTACCAGCAGGCATTTTGCTGGTCATCACCAGCGACCATGGCAACATCGAGGACATGAGTGCCCGCGGCCATACGCGCAACCCGGTTCCGCTGATTGCTGTCGGGCCTGAGGCCTCAACATTCCTCGCCAATGCGCGCAGCCTGACCGACATCACCCCGCGCGTCATTAGCATGTATCATTAATTACTTGCGTTCTTGTTTGGCGACGAAGAGGCCGAGGAAGAGCATATAGACGAGGCAGCCGATGAGCACGACGATCAAGCCAGTTGGCCCCATCTTGCCTTGCACGAAGCCCATGACAGGCGGGATGACGGCGCCGCCTGCAATCGCCATAACCATGAGACCCGCGATCTCATTCGCCTTTTCCGGCATACGGTTCATGGCCTGGCCAAAGACCATGCCGAAGATATTGGAGATGCCCAGGCTGGCCACGACCACGCAGGCCAGGAAGAGGGTTGTATCCTTCACGAAGAACATAACAACCATCGCGAGTAGCGCCATGAGTGCACTGATCGGGAAGCACTTGGCCGGCGAATATTTCGCGAGGACGATCGCGCCCAGGAAGGCACCTACGGTTTTTGCAATGTAATAGACCGAGGGACCCATGGCCGCTTTATCCAGATCGACTTTGCAGACTTCCTGCAAGAAAGGAGGGATGGCGCAGCCCAGTCCGATGTCCACGCCCACGACGAAGAAGATGCCGCTGAACATGGCGAGAATGAAGGGGTTGCCCAGCAAGGCGAGGCAACCGCCAAAAGTGGTGGCAGAGCCTTTGACCGCTTCGCGCTTGATCGGGGTCAAGAGCAGGCCGAGCGCGACGAAGACCGTGATGGCTGCGTAGATCGGGAAAATCAGCTTCCAGTTGCCGAGGGTCTGGGCGGCTAAGGAGGCAATGAAGGGGCTGACCGCTGCGCAGAGGGCCTTGAAGAACTGTCCGAGGGAAAGGCGGCTGGTCAACTGGTCTGCGCTGACCACATTGCTCATAAGCGCAGGCAAGGCTGCTTGAATGATGGTATTGCCGATGCCGAGCAGGGCGAAGGCGACGAAGATCGTGTATTTCGTGTAGCTGACGAGCGGCAGGAGCGTGCCGAGGATCGTGACAGCCAAGCTGAGGAGTACGGTGTTCTTGCGGCCGATACGCGTGGTAATCATGCCGGTCGGAATGGAGACGACAAAGAACCAGAGGAAGATCATCGATGGCAGGAAGCTGGTCATAGAGTCAGAAAGACCGAAATCTTTTTTCACATATGCCATGGCTGTTCCGATGACATCGGTAAAGCCCATCGCAAAGAAGCCGAATAGAATCGGAATCAATGCCAGTGTGCCCATGCCGCCCTTGTTCTCGTTGCTACCTGTTGCAGTACTCATAGTGCTCCTTGCGATAATGTACGTTCAAATGAATGGGTCATACTATATACACTTTCATAAGGGAAATAAAGCAGGTTTTTTTATGCGCTCTTTTTGTAACGCCTATTGCTCATTTCCCCCTTGTTCTTTGACAAGGGAAGGACTATTATAAATCTAAGATTTAGTGTCCATAAACACCACCCGAAAAAGGCGATACGATTATGGCAAAGGACCCCGTTATTCTATTAAAGGAAATCGTCCACATGAGAGGAAATATATGATGCGCTCATCTTATCTGCTTCTGCTGATTTTTTTGTGCGGCAGCGCAGGGGCTGATGAGTTTCACGTCTCGCCCAAAGGGGCAGACACGCAACCGGGCACGCGCACAGCGCCCCTGCTAACGCTTGAGAAAGCTCGACAGCTCGTACAGGCGCTTCGCAAAAGTACGAGTAATGAAACTATCACCGTCTTTCTCCATCCCGGAATCCATGTCATCGACAAGACCATCGCCTTTTCCTCCGCAGATGCTGGAACTGCACAGGCTCCGTTGCTGCTTCAAGCGTGGGGCGATCCCGCTGCGCCCGAAACCCGCCCTGTCCTCGTGGGCGGCAAGGTGGTGAGCGGCTGGAGAAAAAGCACCTTCAATGGACGCGATGTCTACGAAGCTGACCTCTCCGCACTGAACCTGAAGACTCCCTTTAAACAGGTCTACCTCAATGGCCGTCGACTGATCTGGGCCCGCTATCCCAATGAAACGACTAACCTTCCTTACTCCGGCGGCTGGGCTTATGTCGAGGGGGTCCGTCCGCCGATGTATAAGGATATTCCCGATGAACGCACCGATACCGTTCTCTTAAAGGCCCAGGATGTTCATTCGTGGTCACATCCCGAAGAGGGCGAAGTCTGTATTTTCCCCCGTTATAACTGGTGGAACCGCATCGAAAAGATTGCTTCCTTTGCCCCGCAGACTCGCATCATTACCCTTGCCCGCAAGATGCAGTACACGGCACGTCCCGAAGATCGCTTCTGCCTCATGGGCCTCCGCGAAGAGCTGGATGTCCCCGGCGAATGGTATCAGGATGTGGAACACCAGAAGCTCTATCTGATCCCTCCTGCAGGCGCGGACCTCGGCAAAGATAGTGTCACGGTTCCAACGGTCAACGATATTTTATCCTTTACGAAGACTCACCATGTTCAGATCAGAGGCCTGGAGCTGACCAGCGCAGAACAGCATGCGCTGCGTTTCAATGATTGCGAAGATGTACATATTGAAAAATGTCTTATCCATGATCTCGGCTATTTCAATGGTGCAGCCATTTCGATTGACCGCGGTCTGCGCAATAGGGTCAGCGGATGCGATATTTGGAACATCGGCGGCCATGGCATCTCAATCAACGGTGGCGACAAAGTGAAGCTGCTTCGTTGCGACCACGTGGTGGACAACTGCTACATCCACCATGTAGGCCAGTTCAACCGCCATGGCATCGGCATCAACCTCGGCGGGGTTGGCATCACCGCGTCGCACAACCTGATCCACGACATGCCGCGCTGCGGCATCTTCCACGGCGGAGCCCTCAACACCCTTGAATACAATCGCATCCGCCATTGCAACTTGGAAATGGAGGATACCGGCTGCACCTATACGGGCGGCTGGTGCGGCGGCTGGCAGACGATCCGTTACAACCACTGCTCCGACAGTATCGGCTTCAACAACCATGGCAAGTTCTTTGTCTTCGCCTGGGGCATCTACCTGGATGAAAGCGGTTGTGGTAACGATGTCTACTGCAACATTGTCGAGCGGTGCCAAGTCGGGGCAATGCACCTGCACAATGCCCGCGAAAACCACATCTACAACAACATCTTCGCCCACAATGCCGGACCGCAAGGCAAGACGCATCAGCTCTCCCTGCAAACCTGGAACAACAACCCTGATGGCCTCTTCCTGCGCGACCGCCAACCGAAGATGCTCAAGGACTACGAGCAGTTGATGGCAAATCCCGCGTGGGCCTCCATGCGCGGCATGCACATCTCGCCCGCAGATCCCTTTTTGCCGGATGGGACCATCATGCGCGGCAACATCATCACGCGTAATATCTTCTACTACCCCAATCAACCGGATGCCGGCTATATCAGCGAAAACAACGTCAACCTCCAGGCGAATGTCATCAATTCCAACCTGGTCTGGAACGGCGGCAAAGTGCCGGTCAAAACAAAACGCCAGGCCTTCAAGAAAGCAGTTGCAGATGTGACCTCCGTGATATCCAACCACGATTTCGCACAGCGCCTCGCGCCTGACGCGCTCGCCAAAGAGGCGAACAGCACGGTTGCCGCCAACTGGTTCTGGTATCAGAAGGTCTTCCCGGATGTACGAGCGGAAATCGTCACCCACGGAACCACAGCCGCGCTACGTCTCCCCGGCGCGTTTAATCCGCAACAAAAATACATTCGCAACACCTGCATCCGCTCCTCCGCCGTTGGGCTGGCACCGGGCAAGCACTATCGACTCTCCTTCCGTTTGCGCCATGCGGAGGCCACCGGCGAATTGATCGCGCGTTTCGTCTGTGAAGAGAAGGGGCTCTGGAAAGCCTTTGGCACACGCGGGTTCCTGAAGCGCTCGGACATGTCTGATGTGTTGACATCAACCGAGGGCATGCTCTGCGAGACTGGTTTTTATTTGCCCAAACCCGGCGATAAGGAGTATGACAGCCGCGTGTCAAAACTGTCACTCCAGTTCGAGTTCCGTTCCAGTCAGGGGTGGGCGGAGATCAGCGCGCTCAAACTCGAAGAAACCGAACCCGCGTCCGAATGGGAAGCTTGGCAGCTCGCAGGTGCAGATATGCAATCGGTTATCGCAGATCCGCTCTTCGTCGATGCTGCTCACGCGGATTTTCGACTGAAGTCAGACTCCCCGGCGCTGAAGCTCGGTTTCCAACCCATCCCGCAGGAGAAGATCGGACTCTATGCCTCTCCCAGCCGCGCCACGTGGCCAGTCAAAGAAGCCGATGGCGTCCGCGAGCATCCGGAATGGCTGACGGAAGCAACACCCGAGGGAGGAGAGAGAAAGTAGGCGGAAGGAGTTGTAACACCCAGCTTGAAACAGTCGCGCATTTCCCCCTTGTCCTTTGACTGGGGAAGGA
>JBAXCC010000204.1:0-7558 GCA_037141675.1 bacterium
ATTATAGTAACCCGCAACGAAGCGTATTGGAAGACGGTGAAAGTCCGTCACGGTCCCGCCGCCGTAACTGGGGACGAACGCCGCACGATGACACTGTCTGAAGGGATGGGAAGTCGCGGCAAGTAGGTTGATCCAGAAGTCGGAATACGTGCGCTTCGTCGTACAGATTAACGTCTCCCGTGGAAAGGAAACGTGCGTTATTGTATGTTTGATTTTTGGGATTGAAAACGGAATCCCCGGGCCTCGATAAGATGCCCGGGGATTTTTCTTTTTTTGTCGGAAGGACTTGAGATGACAAAAGGCTTATTGGTTTTGCTGGCGATGATTGCATTGCTGCCGCAATCCGTCTTTGCAATGCATATCACAGAGGGCATATTGCCGCCGCTGTGGGCAGGACTTTGGTTTGTGCTGGTTGCACCCTTTTTCATCTGGGGACTTCAGGAAATCAAGCGCAAGAGCATGGACGATCCGCGTTACAAGTCGATGGTTGCATTGATTGGCTCGGCTGTCTTTATCATCTCGTGCATGCCCGTGCCCGTACCCTTTGTCGGGACCTGTTCGCATCCCTGCGGAACCGGCCTTGCGGCCATTATCATCGGCCCTGCCCCGACCGTGGTTCTATCCAGTGTCGCCTTGACGTTGCAGGCGCTTTTCCTTGCTCATGGCGGGCTGACCACGCTCGGCGCTAATCTCTTTGCGATGGGCGTGGCCGGCGCATTTACTGCGTACGGGGTCTTCCTTCTCGCAAAGCGCCTCGGCATTCCGCTTTTCTGGTCGGCTTTTGCAGCCGGAATCGCATCTGACTGGGCCACGTATGCCTTGACCTCGACTGAGTTGGCTGCTGCTTTACAGGGGGAACACCCCTTTGTCAATGTGTTCTGCACTATTCTCGTCGCATTCGCTCCCACGCAAATTCCCTTAGGAATCCTTGAAGGCTTTGTGACAGCCATCGCGTATCAGTTCTTCTGTCTCAGACTAAAGTTACCCGTCGCGGCTCCTTGGCACTCGTCTGACGTTATTAAACGGGAAGGGTGATAGTGAACGTAGATCCCTTGCCCTGTTCGCTTTCCACAGCCACACGGCCACCATGGATCAACGCGATGTGCTTGACAATGGCCAGACCAAGGCCTGTACCGCCCTTCTCACGACTCCGCCCTTTATCTATGCGGTAAAAGCGCTCGAACAAGCGGTCAAGGTGCTCAGCAGCAATACCGTTGCCATAATCACGCACCGTAATCACAATTGCATTTTTACTGGCAGGATTGCCGATCGTGTGGCTTGCGTTATCTGCATACGTGCATGTACTGGCTGTTATGTCAACATAGGGACGTTCGGATGTCGCACCATACGCAATGGCGTTATCGATTAAATTAATCACTGCCTGTTCAAGCAGACCTGCATGGATATTTGCAGTTAACCCTTGCTCGCATGAGACATGCAGTTGAATCATTTTCGTGTTCGCGCGATCATGGCAAAGCTCGAATGCGTGTTGCAGAATCGGCGCGAGTTCCACAGAACGCTTCTCAAGATTCTGCGCAGAATTCGCTTCCATCTGTGACAGGGCCAGCAGATCGTGGATGATGGATTCGAGCAGGTTGGACTGATGCAAGATGATTTTTAAAAACCGCTCGCAGGCGGAAGGATCATCTTTTGCGCCATCCAAAAGCGTCTCCGCGAACCCTTTGATCGATGTCACGGGAGTACGCAATTCGTGTGAGACATTCGCGACAAAATCTTTACGGATGGTTGACAGTTTTTCAATCTGCTCTGCCATCTGATTGATGGAGTGCGCGAGCATCGCCAAATGCGGCACAGATGGGATATCGAGGCGAAACGAGAAGTCACCATTACCCAGGCACTGAACCCCCTTTTGTATATCCGAAACCGGCCCGATAATACGTAGGGATGTCCAGTAACTGATGGACAATGCCGCACAAAAGACAATAAGAGCCAGCACAATAATCACACGATTTTCTGAAGACAATTCACGTAGCAACATTCGCTCTGGCACCGCCACACGGATAACGGCTTTGGCTGGGCCTTTCTGTGGGATACGTTGCGCCAGATAGATCATCTGCCTGTCAAGGCTCGTGCTATACCGCCTACTCATGCCATGTCCCTTTTCCAAGGCTTCGCGAACTTCAGGACGGTCGTTATGAGCATCCAGCCGTCGCGTGTCTGCTTCGGTATCGGCAATCACTTGTCCATTCGGCAGAATCAATGTGAAGCGATGCCCGCCGGCAGTAGCAATGCGATTAAAGAGGCGCTCAATTTCAGAGGGATGAATGATCCCCTGTTCGTCTACAAGAAACGTCCCGATCAGACGTGATTGGTTTTCAAGTTCCTTGAACCATTGGTTATAGAAGGTCTCCTTGGAGGAAAACCACGTGTAACCTGCGACCAAAATGATCGCACCCAGCAGAATCACTATCTGCATCCCGAAAAATTGCAAGAACAACGTGTTTTTTTTCACAAGGTTTTCATCCTATATCCGATCCCCCGGATGGTCTCGATCCAGTCACACCACTTACCAAGCTTTTTGCGCAATCCGACAATCAGCACATCAATCGCGCGATCCGCAGCAAAATGGTCGTTGCCGTGTAGAGCATCAATAATCTGGTCGCGGGAGAAGACAACGCCCGGTTTACGCATAAAGAGTTCCAGCGCATTAAACTCCCCAATGGTCAATGTGATGGCTTTGCCGTTGACTTTGATGATATGGCATGCCAGATCAATTTCAAAGGGACCATAAGAGAGAATTTCCTGTTTGTTTTTCACAAGGGCCTCTCTGTGCCGTAACACCGTCCGAATACGCGCGGTCAGGACGCGGGAGCTAAAAGGTTTGACGATATAATCATCCGCGCCAACTTCAAGCCCTGCTACAATATCAGCATCATCGTTACGCGCCGTGATTAAGATGACGGGGATGTGCGATAGCCGCGCATCCTTTTTTAGTTCTCGACAAAACGTCAGTCCATCTTTTCCAGGCAGCATGATATCCAGAAGAATCAGATTCGGGATTTTCTTTGAAAGCCAGTTCATGGCCTCGTCGACCGCATCAAAGTCAAAGGCCTTGTATCCTTCTCGCTCCATGTTATAGCGGATTAGCTCGCGAATATCTGAATCATCCTCAATAATCAGAACTGTTTCATTTGCCATGTGAGACCTCCTATCGAAGATCGCCATCTTGCGCACGCGTTACAACGGTTTTATAGCTGTTTTGCAGGATGCAAGAGCCATCCTCAGAAACCCAGGCATCGACATTCCAGTCCGTATCCGAAGGATGTTCGCAAATAAGCTCAATACGTGACCAGGGAATATGCCGAAGACGCTTATCTCCCTCTAGAATACCCCCAATCGATTTATTGGGGACCAATTTTGCTCGCGGACATCCACGATGTTTGCCAATATGGTAAACTTTACAATACAAGGAAACGTAATGAGGAGTTTCCGCCGAGACTTGTCCAATAGCAACATGGTTATGAGCCTCAGCATACGGCTTCAGCCATCTCACGCAGACAACTTTGCCAACCAGCGAATTCATGTTTGCATTCTGATCCATACAGAGCCTTTCCATTTTTTGCATCTTGAGTGTGGCTAACCCATTCTGTCTCCAAAACAGGTTCCAACAAGACGAGCCGCCTTAATCCACGAATGATCCGTCGGAACGCACCGTACCAAGCCTGCGACCTTTTCCAAGGGTACCGCTTCGCACGTGTCGGCCTTCACACCCACCATGACATTATAATGCTTAGCAGCGATCAGCTCCCCGGCCATCGCCCCCAGTCGTGTGCAAATCAATCGGTCTGTGGGTGTCGGAGGTCCTCCACGCTGAACATGACCCAGTTGAGTGGTGCGAGCTTCAATGCCGGTGAGCGTCTGGAGTTGGCGTACGATGTAATCAACCATCGGTTCCTGAACCATCAGAACCCCTTGGTTCGCCTGCGACTCCGCAGTCTCTTTTTTTGGTTTTATCCGCTTGCCGGTAGACAAAGAAGAATCGTCGATTGCACGCGCTCCTTCGGCTACAGCAATGATTGAAAACCGCTTGCCACTTTTACGGCGTGCCCCCAGAAATTCAGCGATGACCCGAATATCATACGGGATTTCTGGGATGAGAATCACATCTGCACCACCCGCGATGCCCGCGCCCAACGCGAGCCACCCGGCCGAGTGCCCCATGAGTTCGACTGCAATGATGCGATGATGACTGGTGGCTGTTGTATGCAGGCGGTCAATCGCTTCTGTTGCAATATACGTGGCTGTATCATACCCAAAACACGTATCTGTCAAGACCACATCGTTATCGATTGTTTTCGGAAGGGTCACAACATTCAACCCTTTTTTCGCAAGCTGGAAGGCATTCTTTTGTGTACCGTTTCCGCCAAGACATACCAGGCAGTCCAATTGATGGCGACGATAATTGGCAACAATAATATCCGTCATATCCATGGTCTTTCCGCCCATCAGGATCTTATGCGGCTTGTCACGGCTAGTCCCTAGAATCGTCCCCCCAGTTGTCAGAATGCCACTCACCATGCGATCCTCCAGCGTGATAAATCGATTCTCCGCAAGGCCCCTGAACCCATCATAAAACCCGACCACCTGAATGTTATCGTTCATCACCGTTTTTGCAACGGCTCGAATCGCAGCATTCAGCCCAGGGCAATCACCACCCGCAGTGAGCAGGCCAATACGCCGTTGACTCTTTTTTTTCATTCTTGCTTACTCCTTTTCTTGGGGATATGAGGCGTGAACGCCGCGGGCTTCATCTTTTCAGCCAAAACCGCTCGATTCTTGCACGCCTCATAAAGTGAAGCCTGGCAATTGAGAGGAGCCTTGCCAGCAACAGGCATCAACCGCTCATAGTGACCATCAGCCAGTAAGCGGTGAGATTTCACATGATCCTCAAAATATTTTTTAAGGATGCCAGAAGCGCGCTTCAGTATAGCATTGTCGATAATAGGAATCATAAGTTCGATGCGTTTATCTAGATTCCGAACCATGCAATCTGCGCTTGAGATAAATAATTTTTCATTGCCGCCATTCTGGAAACTATACAGTCGCGCATGTTCTAAAAACCGGTCAATGATACTCACGACCGTGATGCGCTCACTGAGTCCACGCACACCCGGTACCAGACAGCAGATACCTCTGACATTGAGCAGGACAGTCACACCTGCGCAAGAAGCCTCATAGAGTGCATCAATGATGGCTTTGTCCGTCAACGAATTCATCTTGAACATGATACGTGCTGGCTCCTTGTTTTTCGCACGCGCTATTTCCCCCTTAATACAATCCAGCAATGTAGTCCGAATATTAAAAGGGGACATTGCAAGCCATCTCAAATGGTGCGGATTGGAATAGCCACAGACAGCATTAAAAAAGTCCGAGGCATCCGTTCCAAATTCCGGATGGCAGGTCAGCAACCCAACATCTCCATAAAGCAGTGCTGTTTTCTCATTATAATTTCCTGTCCCGAAATGCATATAACGCCGAATGCCATCGGCTTCTCGACGAACAACTAGGCAGACTTTCGCGTGTGTTTTCAGGTGGCTCACGCCATAGAGGACATGGACTCCAGCTTGTTCGAGTCGATGCGCCTGCGAAATATTACGAGCTTCATCAAAACGCGCTTTGAGTTCGATCAGCACCGTCACATGCTTTCCAGCCTGGGCCGCATGGATGAGTGCCTCGATGATTCGACTGTTAGATGCCGTACGATAGAGAACCTGTTTGATCGCCAAGACACCGGGGTCGACGGCTGCATCCTCAACCAGTTTGACCACGGGATCAAACGATTCATACGGATGGACGAGCAGGACATCTTTCCGTGCAATCTGCTCGAAGATACTCGTTTTCAATTCAATGTCTGGGGAGGGCTGTGGAGGCCATGGCTTATATCTTAAATGCTCGAACCCGTCCGTATCCACGAGCAGCGACAGTGCCTTCAAATCGAGTAATCCCCTTGCCGGATATATATCACTGTTGCCGACGTTTAAAAGTGCTGTCAAAAACGTGCGCATCTGCTGCGTGGCCGTATGTTGGAACTCAAGACGGATACACTCTGTCTCCCGACGATCCTCCAGCAATTCGAGCATGCCCACCATGAGATCCGGGGAGAGATCTTCGCGCAGTTCAATATCTGCATTCCGCGTCACACGGAAAAGACACTGCTCACGAATTTCGCAATTATGAAAGAATAGAGGCAAAGAGGCTTCGACTAACAATTCAACGGGGACAAAGACGCTTTTCTGTGCTGACGGGGCCCGTAGGAACCGCGGGACACCATTGAGCGGGATAACCGCATACCGCTCCTCTTCTCCGATTGCCACTGGAGAGAGGCGCACACAATAATGGTTCAGCAAACCCGAGAGATGCTGCGTCATCCCTTTGGAGACCGCGATGGGCGACAATACAGGAAAATATTTATCAATGAAGTCCCTTTGTATCCATCGCTGCTGATCAGCGGTAAGCTCGGCAAGTTGTCCGACAATCTGGAACCCCTCTCCCTCTAACTCTTGATTGATCTGGCGATAGATCGATTGCTGTCTCAGCACCATTTTCCGAATGTGCCGGATGATACCGGCCAGTTGCTGCCGAGGAGACTGCTTTGCTGGTTCGAGTCCCCGTTTGCCCTCTGAAATCAGTATCTTAAGTCCTCCCACGCGGACCATATAAAACTCATCAAGATTAGAGGCGCTGATCGCAAGGAACTTCAGCCGCTCAAGAAGGGGGAGTTTGGAATCAAAAGCCTCACCCAGAACGCGCTGATTGAATTCCAGCCAACTCAGTTCACGATCGAAATAGACTTTTTTTTTCATCATTAAACTCCCCTGATGACACACGAACGGCCATACACGAGATTAAAGAGATCACTCTTCTCACCCAATGCGATCTGCTCTGCATGAACATGTGCCCCAGCCGGAGGGATACACCTAAGTTCTCTCTCCATGAGTTTAAACTTGAGTTTCCCGAGATTCTGATCATGCACACGGTCAAGCGCATCCGCAACACGAAGTATCGCCGATAATTTGCAGACGACCAATCGTTGCTCGCGCGAAAGAGATGCAAACTCCGGATGGGTCAGGAGGGGGGGGCTTTTCCGATGGTATCGTGCAATGAGCGCAATGATGACTATGTCTTCTTGAGATAACCCAATGAATTCAGTATTACGGATCAGGTAGTTAGAATGCTTGTGGTGCCCCCGGGCATTGATAAACATCCCGATATCGTGCAAGAGAGCCGCAACCTGAAGCATCATACGATGTTTTGGGGTGCACATGTGCTCTTTCGTCATCACATCAAAGATGGCGACTGCATTTTCCATGACCATTTCTGCATGTTTCACATCGTACCCATATTTCTCGCCCGTTTCTCTGGCTATACGGATAATATGACGTAGCATGAGCGCTTCGCGCTCAGGATTGTCTGCCGCCTCGATAACCAACCCGTCACTCGATGAGAGATTTCCAATAAAGAGTGTAGTGCATTTTAACGCTTTTGCCATGAGCAGGACCAGCATGAGCGTCGGGGCAATCAGTTCGGCATCTGAATA
>JBAXCC010000205.1:0-7548 GCA_037141675.1 bacterium
CACTCAAACTCGCACCCCTCGATCCATTCGCCGATGCGCCCGCTGCCGCAGGCTGCATGGCCGCCAAAGTAATCCTGTGGCGTGCGCGGCTTCACCTTGCAGGCAAGGTAACTCTTCGCGGAGTTGTTGCTGCCACCACAAAACGCGCCGGGCAAGTCGGTCACCGTCACATCGCTGAACGTGCATTCCTCCGTGCGGTTCATTTGCACCCACTGCCAATGGTAGGCGGTGACAACCGCAACAGCGCCGAGCGGCATGAGATCGAGGGTGGCGGCTTTCACTGGACTGAACACGAACGCTCCCGCTTCATCCTTTGCTGGCGCGACACTCACGTTGCGCGCCGAAATACCCGCACTGACAAGATACTTTCCGGGAAGCGCCGGGTCCATACAGCCGAGGAAGCTGCCGCCACTGCCCTCCATCTTGAAGAAGCGTATCACATCCGCATCGTAGCCCGGCTCCGGTTTCACTACGAGACTCTGGCAGGCCGCATCCTTCTTCACGATACGCACCAGCGTGTGACCAGGCCGGTTTGGCGTGACAGTGAAATGCTGGATCGTCACACGCTGGCAATCGTTCAGCGTAAGCAACGTGCCCGCCAGCACCAGTCGCGCGCCGTGGCCGTCAATGATGAGATCGTGTGCCTTCGTCAGCGTCACGAGACTCTTCGCTTCCTTTGGCGAAAGCGCATACTCGCCCGGTTCAAAATCCACCCGCGCCGGACTGTTCGCCGCCGCCTCTTGAATCGCCCGCATCACATGCTCCGCATCACTTCCCGCACGAATTAAAAATACCTTTTCCAACGACCCAACCTCAAACGCCACAGGGTTCGACCACTCGCCCTCGTTACGCCGCACGCGCCACCAATACTTCGCCGGCGGCAACGCCTTCATTGGCACGAATCGCGACACGACCTCCAGTCGATCATCACAAACCACCCCCGCGAATGCCTCATCACGCGCGATTTGGATGCGATGGATGTCATCAATCTTCACATCCGCCTCACGTTCCCAGCGGAAATGTGGATTCGGCGCATACACGACTGCGCCAGCCAGGGGCGAGAGCGGACGCGGTGGCTCGGCCCCCAAGAGACTAAGTTGGTTGCAAACCACACAACAGACCACCGCTGACAACAATTGAAAACGTTTGCTCCTACTCATATTCCGTTTTCTCAGACTACTTCACGCCTTGATTCATAAACAGGTAGAGGCCGCCTTTGCCGGGACAAATAATATCGAGGCGTCCGTCGCCGTTAAAGTCGGTGATGATCGTGTCGATGCCGCACCCGACTTTGTTGCCCTCGTCAATCGTGTAACGGGTGAACTTGCCGGTTTTATCGAACGTGTAGTAGTAGAGGCAGCAGGGATCCTTTCCCCCCGGATCTCCGTCGTTGTGGGCGCGGTAGCGCTTGCCGGTGACCAGTTCCGGATGCCCGCAGCCATCGATGTCGGCCAGTTCCACCACGTGTGCTTGCGACCAGCTCTTGTCAATCTCGTGTCGTTCCCACTGCCGCTCGTTGTTGGGCCCCTTCTTCTGTTCCATCCAGTACAGGCCGTAGCCGTGAGCGTTGCCGTAGATGATGTCGGCCAGGCCATCGCCGTTGACATCGTAAACCTGGATCGGGATGCTGGCATGGCCGAAGTTGAACTCGGCATGGAACTTCCATTCGCCAGCGCGGCGGTCGACCGGTGCTTCCCACCAGCCGGTGGTCGTGATGATGTCGGCGCGGCCGTCGCTGTTGACATCGCCGAAACCCATGCCGTGGCCGCCACCTTTGGGGGCGATCTGGTGTTTGATAAACTCACCGGTCCCTTTGCCGACCGCATCGCGTTTGAGTTCATACCAGACCACCGGGCCAGGGGGTGAATTGGGAACCACTGCCGGGTGGCCGTCACCGGTCACGTCCCAGAGGCGCAGTGTCTCGATGTTGCCGGGCGAATCAATCAGATGCGCCTTCCATTCACCGCCGGCCTTGCCGGGATTTTCATACCACGAGAGCGATTTGCAGAACCAGCCGCCGGAGACGATGTCCCGGTAACTGTCGCCGTTGACATCCATCACCAGATCGCCGAAGTCATCAAAGTATTCCGACTTGTATTCGATTTTGCGCAGCGGATGTTTCTGCCACTGCCGCAGCGTGCTGTTGGTTGGCTCGTACCAGCTTTCGCCACAGACGATACTGAGGTGTCCGCTCCGGTTGACATCCACCACAGCAGCAGCCTCGCCTTTGCTGTCCGCGTCGATGACAATTTTTTCAAACCGCACTTCGGCGGCAAACGCGACCGACGCGCTGACAAGCATCGTGAATACGAACAACATCCCCCATTGATTACTTTTCATCACTTCTCCCTTTCTATTTCAGTTGGCACAGCAAGCATTATAAAGCCGTACTGACTCATTACCATTCTCTGAATGATACTCGTTTGTGGATGGATTGGGCAAGTCGCAATTTCATTTCATGAACAAGCCCGGGTGCGGTTCAGTGTTTTTTGCAGGAACCTGGCTTTCTCTCAATAGCTCACTTTTCTATGTTTTGCTTCTCTAGGGTGATCCGGCCGGTATCCGCCTCCGCTAAGGCTTCCACCTTCGCGGATACGACTACGGTGGATAAAACGGCGGACAGGCGCATCTGCCATCGCTCATAAACGGTGCGTTTTCGCGGCTGAGGCGATGCCGGGAAAGGGAGATTCTTACGCGCGGCGCTGGCATCCTGTTCCGGACTCCCCGTAAACGCCCGCAGCACCATCAGACAGCAACCAACAGACCGAGTGACCGAGTAATAGTGGATGTTAGTGTAACTGCAACATCAGGGGATCCTGCTCGCGCCGGAGCGACACTTTCGGCTTAGTGTCGTGAGTGACAGTACCCACTGCCTTGATAAATTCGATGGCCGTTTGTACCGCGCGGCCGTCAACGCTCTGTATGAAGTCTCCGCTTCGAAGACCCATCTTGTAGGCTGTTGATGCCGCAGGCGCCTCCGCGACAATCACGCCCCTGGCGCTTTCGGGAATCTGGAGCGCGGAGAATTCCGTCTCCTCAAGCTCGCGCAGCTTCGCCCCCTGCCAGTCGCAGAGCGGTTTTGACATCGCCGCTGGATTCGGCTTTTGGTCAATTGGAGAAAACACGGGGCTGCGCGCGATGGCTTTCAGGCGTGGCGACGTCACCCCAAACTGATCCATCGGAAAGTTCCGGAAACCGAGCGTCAACGCCGGCGAGCTGTCCTTGACGCGGAAATCTCCCCTGGACGGATCAACAAACATCGGATCACCTACCAGCGAATGGGCATCACAACCGTTCGTCGCAAACCTGGTCCGATCGACAACCGAGGTTGTGAACAGGTTCCGGTCAATCTCCCTGCCCCATTTCACAGTTCCCATGTGGGAAGGCAGGTAGGGCCGCATCACGATATTCTGTGTGAACACATCTTCACTGTTCTCGACCCAGCAGTGAGGATGCAGGGTGTTGTTGACGATAACATTATTTCGGACGATCCGGCGGTAGCCTTCGCGCAGCTTCAACCCGCGCGTAAGCATCAGATTGTTGTAGATCTCGTAGTTGCTGGATCCATCGTCCAGATCAATGTCAAAACCATAATCGCAACGCCAGCGGTTATTGCGCAGCACAATCGGCTTGATGGCGTCGGCAAACTTCAAACCAGGAGCCTCTTCCACACTCTTCTTTATAAGCCGGAGCGTTCCTCCCCAATAACGATCCCGACCCCATGAATTGAAACTGCCGTGGTCGCCGGTCTCGAACACCGTGTCGAAGACGTCACAGAACTCGACCACGTGCCCGCCCCAGCAGCCATCGCCGATATTGATGCCTGCCCTTGGGACTTCGTAGGCCGAGCAATGCCGCACCGTGATATTCTGTGCCATGGCAATTTCAACACAGGCCGACTGCTTCTCCAGCCGCCCAATGCGTGTGATGAGGCAATCCTCCACCAGGCAATCCGCGGGATAATCGTCCGTCAGCGGGCCGGGCGTGCGGTCGATCTGGTCCACCTCAAGTTGAGGTTTTCCGCCGCTCCACGGATTGCCCGGCCCCCATGAGAACATGGGGCTGCGCACCGCTTGCACCTCGCCGACGATCGCCACCCCATTGGCGCCACACTCGCGAATCAAGCAGCCGCGCACCGTCACGCGGCGGTTGTAACCGCTGACGAACACCGCGTTGCCGCCAAGCTGGTCAAAATCGCAGTCCTCAATGGCACAGTCCTCTGCGCCACGCAAAAACACCGCCCCGCCCCGGTAGATAGTCCAGTCCGAGCGCAGCAACGACTCGCAGGTGTCCATGAATGTGCGACCTGCTTCCGTAAACGTCAGCCCGCGTAACGTGACGGATTTCACCGGACTCGCTTTCGTCCCTGCAAACTCAATCAAATGCCGCAGTCGGACGCTCTCGATTTTCGCTGACTTCACATCAACATCCCCGGGCGGATAGAAATACAGGACGTTCGTTTTAGCGTCATGGAACCATTCGCCAGGCGCGTCGAGTTCCTCGAAGATGTTTTCGACAAACCGGAAGTCCTTGTGGGGGCCTTTGTCCGGACGGTTGTGTTGCCATCCCCCTTCCAGGTCGAGCGTCCCGTCGGTTTTCCTGCCTCTGATTCGATAGTGTAGACTGCCCCAAAGTGCCGCCTGAATCGTGTGGACATACCCACCTGCCGGATCGGCCCAGCGCGCCACACGTTCCGGCGCGGTGGAGGCCCCGGAAGCGCCATTGAATTTCGGTGCGTCGGGATCACCATTAGCCCCTGGCCCGAAGCGCTTCGGCTTGACCGCTTTCGGGTCAAAGTTCGGATACCGGGCCATGTGCTGGAGACGGCCATTGACGAACAATTGATCCATCGCCAACCCCGGCGGAACTCTCGCCTGCATAATGCCATTCGTGTAAGGCTCCCACTGCAAATCGAGTTTCATGCCGCCGCTGATAAACACCCTCTCGCCCGTGGCGGCGCGATACTCGGTGCCGCTGTCGGCCGGCGTGAACACGAGCTGTTCCGTCAGGTAGTAGGTGCCGGCATGAACGACGACGACACCCCCTTTCGCTTGACGCGCCGCCTGCTGGGCGCGCGCAAGCGTGGCGAAGGGCTCCGCCGCAGCCCCGGTATTGGCATCGTTGCCGTTAGGTGTAACGTGAAACTCGGCGGTAGCATCCAGTACAGCCAGCGACGCCAGCAGCAGGGCGACAGGAAATGCGACGGTAAGCTTCATACTTGTATGCTTCATTTATCCTCTATTTTTGTCGGATTCCAAGTCTCAACACCGTCAAGGAATTTGCCGGCAACGTCTGAAGGAACTCGGAGCCGGAAATATCGCAAACTGCTTCGCGCGGGAGAATCAGATCCGGCTCATCCAACGTGTTCTCCGCCGACGGATCGTCGTGGCTGATGGTGATGACCTGCGCGGCCTTTGCCAGTGTGCCGGAACCGTTGAGGCGAATCATCACCGGCCGCGGCGATGCGGCGCGATTTACGATTTTGAGAAGGATTGTTTCCTTTTGACGATCCAGGCCGGCAAGGGCAAACAGCTCGCTGTCTTTGGGTTCGACTTCCGGTTCAACACGCGTGGGCAGCACGACATCGGGGCGATTGGAAGCCAGCATTTTCTGAACATAGTATGAACTGCGGCAGACAACCCTGGAGTTGTCGAAACCAATGAGATTCACCGGCCAGGCAATGTCGTTGGCGTGGAACAGGAGCGGCGCGTAGGAGCTCATCGTGACCACGTCGCTGTTGCGTTCTAGGCCAAGCAGAAACACCGCTTCCGAAAGGGCGGCAAGCAGGTTTCCTTCGCCAACGCCTTCGGTGCAGCCGTATTCGCCGACATAAACCTTGGGCCCGCTGCGATCGGCTGAGTCGTACCGTCTGTAGTCTTTGAAGAACGATGCAGGGCTGCCGTATTTGTGGTCATCCACAACATCCACTGGAGCATCCTTCAGTCGCTGATTGCTGATGATGGTGATGGCCGGATATTTAGAGCGAATCGCTTCAGCAAACTGCACGTAGTTGGTGCGATAGACTTGGCCGGATGCTTCATTCCCGATTTCGACGTAGCGGAGCGGAAATGGCGCTGGATGACCGTTGGCAGCGCGCTGCGCGCCCCACTTCGAGTCTGCGGGGCCGATGGCGTATTCGATGCCATCAAGCGCCTCCTGCACGAACTCCCGGATTTGTTCCGGCGGCGCGTATTCGGCATGGCGATAGTTGTCGCTGAAGCCAGGATTGCAGACCCAGAGTGCGGCAGCTCCGATATCTTCGCAAAACTGAAGATACTCGTGGAAGCCGAGGCCGTTGCTGGTCCAGTAGCCCCAGAGATTCATCGTGCCCTTGCGTTGCGTGACCGGGCCGATGGAATTCTTCCACTGGATGCGGTTGCCGAGGTTCAGCCCGCCGACGATGGCGCCGCCAGGGAAACGCACGAACGCCGGCTTGAGATCAGCCAGCGCCTGAACGAGATCAAGCCGCAGGCCGTTAGGCCGGCCTTTAAAAGTGTCGCGAGGAAACAGCGACACCACATCGAACCAGATCGTTCCCCCGTGGTTGACAGTCAACGCCAGCCGCCCTGACCGATCGCCTGCTTTGGCTTGGAGACTGACGCGGTATTCCTTCCAAGCGCCGCCGACATCACGCACGACATCGCTGGCGTAACACTCGCGCCCGTTGGCGCTCTCCAGCACAACAGTGACATCGAACCGTTCCGCGCCGTCGGTACGCGCCTGGAACGTCAGGTCATACCAGCAGTTAGTGCCAAAATTCATTCCCCAGAATCCACCATTGACGACACCGGCCCGCGCACCAGGCTCGCGCACCGTGAGCCGCATCGAATGCGGATTGCGTTCGTTGAGCGGCTCGCGATCATCAAGCTTAATCGAACCATGCGCCCCGCCATCGGCGATGAACTGCCAGCCCCAGAGCTGGTTGCCGAACCATTTGCGCTCCCACCATTTGTCGCTCGTCAACAGCAGATTGCCGGCCCACTTCGCGCCTTTAGGCAGCGAGGTCATCTCGAAATCGCGGTTCAACACCATCTCCGCATACAGCCCGCCTTCGCCCGAATGATTGATCTCCTCGAAGAAAATACCATACAGCGTCTCCGGCACGGAGTGCCCCGGCTTGTCCACATCCACGACGATGCGCACCGGTTCGGTGCGGCCCGTCATGGCGAGCAGCAGGGCGGCGAGAAAAATGAACGTATGTCTCATAGGTTTGTATCTTAGGGTTTGTGTTTCGGTAATGTTGCCAGCGTTTCGTTGAGCCGCTTGGCGATGAGTTCAGCCATCAATGGCGAGGCTTCGGCTTTCGGGTGAATGAGATCAGGGCAGATGAGTTCCTTGATGCGGGGTTGAATAAGACCGTAAATATCTGTAATTGGCACGTTGAGTTCCTTCATCACGGCTTCGGCTGCTGCGTTGAAGGCGAGGCAGTTTGTGAGATAGCGCGGCGAGTTCGGAATGGTGTTGTCCGCGACAGTGCCAGTGGAGTTGGCAAATAGACACACGGCGCCCGAGGCGCGAATGGTGGCCACGACTTTACGAAGCTGTTCG
>JBAXCC010000206.1:0-7544 GCA_037141675.1 bacterium
CCGCTCACGATCGGGCTGGGGTGGATGCTGTTCTTCTATCAGACGCGCTTCCTGAGAACCGGCGACCTTATCTTTCGGCAACTCTCCCGCTTCTGGATGCGCATGTTCGCCATCACCTTTGCCGTCGGCGTTGCTACAGGCATCACCATGGAGTTCCAGTTCGGCACCAATTGGGCAGCCTACTCGCGCTTCGTGGGCGACATCTTCGGCGCGCCGCTGGCTGCCGAGGGCGTGTTCGCCTTCTTTCTGGAGTCCAGCTTCCTCGCCATTCTGATCTATGGCGAGAATCGCGTCTCCCGCAAGGTCTATTGGCTCTCAAGCCTGCTGGTGGCTATCGGCGCGACACTCTCCGCCTTCTGGATCGTGGTCGCCAACTCGTGGCAGCAGACGCCTGCCGGGTATCATCTCGTGAACGGGCGGGCCGAACTGACGAGCTTCTGGGAGGCGGTCTTCAACCCATCGACCCTGCCGCGTTATTTTCATGTCATCGCCGGGGCGCTGGTCGTTGGGACTTTCTTCGTGATTGGGGTATCCGCGCTCATGCTGCTGAAAAAGCGGCACGCGGCGTTTGCCGAACGCTCGCTCAAAAGTGCGCTGATCCCGTTCTTTATCTCCATCATGCTGGTGATGGGCATAGGACACGGGCACGCGGTGCAGGTCGCCAAAACGCAACCTGCCAAACTAGCTGCCTTCGAAGGGCTCTGGGAGACGCAGACCGGTGCGCCCTTGCTGCTCTTCGGCATCCCGAACGCCAAAACGGAAAAGACGGATTGGGCAGTCAGTGTTCCGAATGCACTCAGCCTCATGGTCGGGATGTCCAAAGATACCAAAGTCCAGGGCCTGAAAGACTTTCCCAAAGCAGACCGTCCCCCGCTGCTCACAACCTTTTTCAGCTTCCATTCGATGGTTTACCTGGGAGGCTGGTTCGCTTTGCTGTCGATGATGGGCTTATTCCTCTGGTGGCGCGGCACCGTGACGCAGAACCGGCTCTTTCTGATGTCCGCTGCCCTGACACTCCCCCTTCCTTTTCTCGCCAACGAACTCGGGTGGATCGCTGCCGAGGTCGGACGCCAGCCATGGGTCGTCTATAACCTGATGCGTACGAAAGATGCTGTATCGGGCGCGGTTCCCGCCGGTCAGATTCTGGCATCGATCATCCTCTTCTCCCTGATCTACACGCTGCTGTTCGGCGTCTGGCTCTATCTGCTCGGCCGCCAGTTTGATAAAGGCCCCCAACCCCTTGAAGAGGAGGCGCGCTCATGATCACGCTACAAATCATCTGGTTGCTCCTCATCGGAATCCTGATCATCGGCTATGCTATCCTCGACGGGTTCGACCTCGGGGTCGGTTGCTGGCATCTCTTCGCGAAAAAGGGCGAAGAGCGGAGCTCGTTCATCCGTTCGATTGAACCCTTCTGGGACGGCAACGAGGTCTGGCTGCTCACCGGCGGCGGCGCCCTTTTCGCCGCGTTCCCGCCAGTTTACGCGACGGTCTTCAGCGGCTTCTATCTGCCGCTTATGCTAGTCTTGCTGGGCCTGATCTTCCGCGCGGTCTCGATCGAATACCGTAACAAGGTCGAGGATCCCCGCTGGGTGGCAGCCTGGGACGTGGCCTTCTCGCTCGGCAGCATGTTGCCTACGTTGCTCTATGCCGTGGCCGTGGGCAATCTCCTACGGGGCTTGCAGCTTGACGCCAAGGGCGACTACACGGGCGGATTCTTCGCCCTGCTCAACCCCTACTCCCTGGTGGTCGGGCTGGTCGGATTCTCGATGTTCGCCCTGCACGGAGCTCTCTATCTGGCTGTCAAAACAGGAGGCGACACCCAATCCAAGGCGCGACTCTGGGCAGCCCAAGCCTGGCGGGTTTACGCCGTGCTCTTTTTTGCGGCCGCCGGCTGGACCGCCAGCTGCTACCTGCGCAACGGCGTGGTGCTGCCGTTCGTACTCGCCACGCTGGCTGTGGTCGCGCTCGCGCTGATCAGAGCCTTTAACCGCAAGGGTGAGGATCTCAAGGCGTTTCTGGCCTCCTGCGCAAGCATCGCGCTGGTGATGCTCTCCGTGGTCGCCATCCTCTTTCCCAATCTGGTCATCGCTACCAACGACCCGGCACTCTCGCTCACCATCTTCAACGCCTCATCGTCCCTCCGCACGCTCAGCGTGATGCTCGTCATCGCCCTCCTTGGCATGCCAGTCGTGATCGGCTACACAATCTTCATCCACCGCATCTTCAAGGGCAAGGTATGATCCTACCGCCAGCGGAGCTGGAAAAATTAAGAGTTGCGCGTTCAGACAATCCTTACCAATTTTCTAGCGAAGTAGAAGGAACTTGCCTTTTTGATGCTTTGTCTGTTTGCATTGTCAGCACTGTTTTGTCTATTAATAAGTCATGGAATCCGGCACATAAAGCAATCTTTGGTGAAATTGGCTTTGTTCAATTACATCTCCTATTTGCTGGGGAACTGCGCAGATGAGCGGGATATCTTGCAGGAGACCCATCTGGATTTGTGGCGCAAGGCAGGCACTTACGATGTCGAACGGCCATTTCTGCCGTGGGCGCGGGCGATCGCCCGTTATCAGGTGTTGACCTTCCGGAAGCGGCAGAACCGGGTCCGGTTGCTGTTCGATGAAGAGTTGCTGAAGACGGCGCGGCCAAGGCCTCGCGGGGGGTACAGCCGCACATGCTCAGCTTCCTCGGTACGCGCTGGTCCAGGGGCGCGGAGCCGAGATACACCGACTAACAGATCATTTTCTTGGACGCTAGGGTTAATGAAGAAGGGTGTGGTGGTCACTTATGACGTGCCTAAGCAAACCGACGGTTTAATCCCAGAGATATTTTTGCGGCAGCTCCGGAAGATCGGCGCTGCGGTAAAGGGCGGTTTTTGACATCGATGCAAAAGCGATTTGTTACCACTTATCAGTTTAAGGAGAACACAAAATGACAGGACACGACAAGAACAGTTTCAGCACAAGGACCGCCGCCATTCGCATCATAGACCGGCTCTGGTCCATGGCGCGAATTTCCGCGGTAGCCTTTTCAATCTGTGCCTCAGTTTCGAGCCTGGCCGCTGCAGAGAAGAATACGGATGTCACGTTTCCCACGCCAGAGAAGCTGCGACTGCTGCGATCGACTCATACGGCGGTATCGGCGCAAAATCCGTATCTGCCGCTGGCCATCGAAGCCCAGAAGGCGGCGTGGCCGAGAGTGCGGGCGGGAATCCAAAAGCCGGGGGCTAAGGTAACCATTTCTCCCAAAGACGACGACCCTTCCTTGTTGAGCGCGAACGATACATTTTGGGTCGTCTGGAGCGCGTTTGCCCCAGAGGGCCCCCATAGGGCGGATGAGCAGCGATGCAAAGAGGCGCGCGACGTGCTGGAGTTATGGACAACGTCTCTCGAGAAGCACCGATTACCACTCTGGGGCATCCTACAGGCCCTTGAGGCAGTCGATATCGCTTATGCGGCATCCCGTGACGTTCAATCTCTGAAACGCTGGATGGGACGTTTGCGCGCGTCTGTCGAAGCGAATTATAATAGTAATCACGAACCAAAGAACTGGCCTGCGTGGACGCCCAACCCACTCATTCAGTCCACTCCTATTCTGGCGCTCGGGTCGAAACTGGCGGCTGCGGCTGATCCTGCCGATGAAGCGTCTGCGCGTTGGCAAGCCATGGCCCGGGAGTGCCTGCGGCGCGCGCTTCCCTTGCAGTTGCCCGGTGGTGCTTTCAGCTATGTAGCTGATTCAGGATCGGACCCGAACTATTACGAGTTGGATTCAACGTTTCTGGGCCGCTACTGGCTGGTGACGGGTGATCCTGATGCGCTAGCGGCGCTGCAGCGAATGGCGGGTTCGTCGAGGTCTGCCACGCTTTCCGGCAAGCTCGATGCCTCCGCATCGCCCGTGTGGAAGCATTATTGGCAAATTATCCTTCCCGGACTGGCTGTTCATGCGCCGGAGATCATCGCTACATTGTCAGGTGACCCCGTGACGAAGGCCGTGGCGAATCGGAGACTCATGAATGCCGATGTGGCCGGCACCTCATCCGTCTATTACATGTACTACGCGCTCCGCTGTTGGGATGCGGACGTGCCGGCGCAGCCGCTCGACCAACGTTGCGAGTTCGATCTGAACGCCAACGGGCCCGCGCTTCGTTCCGGCCCCTTCGATGTCATTATGCCCGCCCGGCCTTATACCGACGCGACGTTTAGTGCTTCCATCGCATCGGCGAAACGTTTCGAGGCGTTTCTCAGCAGCACGCGGCTGGCGCTGTATCCTGCGGGCAAGCCGAATCTTCCGCCCGGCAGCGGGACTTTCTGTATGACCTATAGCGACGATGTTCCCCGACATGCCTCGATCGTCGGGGAGGGCTGGATCGCCGCCGGGTGGCATTTCACGCCACGACCGAACGGAAATCGGGAAAACGCGCAGGTGGGGCCGGCTGACCGGACGGACCTCTGGTTCGCCGATGCCGCCGGCGCGGGAGGGGTGGTGTCGCTACAGGTCCGGGAAACCACTAAGCCCATGGAACCGACAGGCTGGCTTATGCTCTCTTCAATGCCCGAGTCACTTTCGAACGCCCCAAGCCTCAAGGTGGGGCCACTGTATTTAGAACTCGGCGGAGACTTTGCCGAGAAACAATTCGTGGATCAGCCGGGTCCGCCTCAACCGATGGTCGGCCTGAAGCTCTCTCTCAAAGACTCCAAGCCGCAATCGTGGCAGCCGGAGACACGCTTCTACTACTCGCTGACCGCATGGCCCGAAGGGGGCAGAAAATGGGCCATCGAGGCGCCGCGTGGCAAAGGTGGGATCGTGCAAATCTCATTGCAGCGAGAGCGGGCCAAGCGGGTACTGTTAGTCTACAACTCCAATCGGGTTCCGACAACCTGGCTGCCTGACGAGGATGTCGCTAAAGCCTGGATGTCTCTCACGAAAGGAGTCGGGGTTCCTGCGCAGGTAGCCAAAGGCCGACCCATTGTGATCCCAGCGTATAGTCTTCTGGTGTGCGAGCGGGAACTGAAGGAGTAATTCGATCCATGTCAATACGAACTATTTCGGCAAACTGCGCGACGAGCCTAACCCACGCTCGGTCCGTTTGAGAAACCGGGTTCGGGTTGGTTGGCGCTCAATACCCCCCTGCTTGCGCTGATGCGAAGCCCATCCGAAAAGCAATTCCCTGTCATTTTTTGGATAATCACGGCACGCAAACTTCAAATGGAACTGACGAGCAGAGAAAACGAAAGGAACAAACATAAACCCCACACTCAAACTCCTCACCACCCTATTGCTGTCACCCGCCATCGTCCCATTCGAGATCTATCTTCAGACTCATAACCCGGCCTACCTGACCCTCGGCAAGCGGCTGGTGGATGCGCAGTGGCGGACGTCGGCCTGTGGGCGGTCAACAGATACATCCCGATGGCAAGACCGGCGAAGACAATCCTGAACGTGCTCGTTGTAGCTGTGCTGTGTGTTTGGTTGCTTCAGACGTTTGGCATCATCGACACTATCAAGAGCATTCGAGTCAGGTAACACACCCAAAGCAGGACATGGAGAACAGGGGGACAGACAATGCTTTCATCCTATCGCGAGAGCGCGCGGATAATATACGTGATTCCGTTTTGTTCTGTCGTGGCAGTCACACGTTCTACGTCACCGTTGCGATGCTTGACCGCCTCGCCGGAGCGTTTCCAAGATGCTTCGCGTGGACGTGTGATTTCTACTTGAACGCCCTTGCCTTCCAGCTTCAGGTTCACAATGTTACTCGTGATCTGGATGTCCGTCTTTTCCCGTCCGTTAAAGACCAGCATGGGGAAGGCCACCCGGTTCATGGAGGGATTTTCAACCGTGACTCCGTCACGGTTCACTGTCAACATTTCATCGCCCGCTTTGAAGGTCACCTGCTCAAAGGTGTCCTGTAAAATCTCGACCTGATTTGCGGACAGAGATGAATCTTTAAAACGCCCATCCGAATAACCCAGTTGCGGATGTCCGTCCCGCAGATGCACGCGAATAATTCCTGTCGGGTTATACGTCTTGTTCCCACAGGTCATATATTGGAGATATGTCCCGCCTGCATGGGCGACCACCATGTTGAATGCCGGGATTTTCAGAATATAGCCCCCGACATCAGCAGGTGCTGGCATCTCAGCAATAGAATCATCCGCCATGAGCCACGCTGCACACAACATCGAACAGGCCAGGAGATTGTAGTTCGCATGGACGGAATACCCTTCATAGCCATGTCGAGCCTCGGTCGGGAAGCGGTTCTTCACAATGTACCCACTTCCATCCGGACGTATCCACTGCCCAATCGACGCTAATGCCAAATGCGCGCCGCGCTTAAAGGCGCCAGCCTCGGCTTTCTTTCCAGCCTTCGCATACGCCGCAGCATAAATCTCATACACCTTGGCAAGCTCCGCCTCGTTCCAGATATGCTGCGCACTCCGGTAGCCCGTCGGCAACTCGCCAAACGGGGACTGCATTAGCAAGGAAGTCCACGCCCCTTTCCAGCAGGCATCCCGATAAAAATCGTCCTGATATCCCCGTTGCAACATGCCGGTCAGAAAATAACGGCTGAAGGCATCATACGCAAACGGCGCGCCATGCTCCAGATACAGGCCTTCAGGAGTCATGTGGAAGCGCTGAATCGCGAGTATGTGCGCAACGTACGTCTGCTTGGTGAACCCCCTGAGCGAACGCAGATACTCCCCTGCCGTATGCACAAGCGTCCAGTTGCTGTCCTTCCCGCCATACGTGGCATACGTGGCTTTCGGATCGATCTTTCCCAGCAGGGTTCGCCACTGTTCTAATCGAGCTTGAGGGGCGCATTTTTCAAACTGCTCAAAGGCCAGCATCACGGGATAGGTGTAAAAATCAGGATGGCGGTCCTTGAATGCTTTTGCTCCCTTCTGGAGGGATTGGACACTGAAATCCATTGCCTTCATGCCGCTCTCCAGCAACGCCGGATCTTTCGTGTATCCGCTGGCAACAAGCGTGGCCACACTGTGCGCATAACAAGGGGGCGCAAATTGATTCTTCTTGTCGACAGGGTCAATCAAATCCCCATCCGTCCGCACATGCTGTTGGAGCGCGCAAACTTGGCGATACACAATCGCGAGATAATTGCTCCGTGTCAGTCCCGTCGGCTGAAAAGAAGTTGCTGACTGCTGATGCGCCATGAAGCGTTGAATCTGCGTTTCAAACGGATGCGTTGCGTGCGAGAGCAACGTGTCATCCGCATGGGCGAGCGCTCCGCACACGAGCCAGGCAACTACTACACTTCCTCTCAACATACGAAGCACTCTCTGTTATTTACGTAACGTGTAGACTTCTGATGCAGCCAGCAAGAAGGTGCCAGTCACATATTCATGCGTATCGTCTTTGCCCAGTGCTACTGGACGGTCGCCGACAAGTTGTCCCCACAGGATGCGGCCTTCGGGTGTGACGGACTTCACGAGCGCATCCCATGCCTTATCAACAACGGGAAGATAGGTCTTGCGATCCAGCACGCCATGATTGATCCCCCACGCCATGGCATAACAGAAGAA
>JBAXCC010000207.1:0-7503 GCA_037141675.1 bacterium
AACCTTCCATGACACTGCGAGCCACCAGCTCAAGCCGTGTCAATGTCGCCGTGGTGTGCCCCGGCAACCAACGCATATAGGAGGGTATGTTGTCCACCTTAGATATCCAGGTCGACGCGTGGTTTAAGAGTCTGAATCAGCGACTTCACGATTTCGTCGCTTGTGACACCTGCGGCCTCTGCATTAAAGGTCGTAATGATGCGGTGGCGCAATACGGCGGGCGCGACGGCCGTGATGTCGGTCGTTGTCGCATGAAGGCGGCCATGCAAAATAGCGCGCGCCTTGGCTGCGACGACAAGATTGATGCCCGCGCGTGGGCCGGCGCCCCAAGCGACCATCTCCTTGATAAAGCTTGGCGCTTCGGCCTGCTTGGGACGTGAATAGCGCGCCAGGTTGCGGGCATATTCGATGACATGGTCTGCTGCGGGTACGCGGCGGACCACATCCTGTAGACGCAGGATAGCCGCTGCATCAAGCACCTTGACGAGCGATGTTTTTTTTGAGCTGGAGACCTGCCGGATAATGGCGGTTTCTTCGTCTGCGCTTGGGTAATCCACAACAATGTTGAACATGAACCGGTCAAGCTGAGCTTCCGGCAGAGGGTAGGTACCCTCTTGCTCAATTGGGTTTTGCGTGGCTAAAACAAAGAAGGGTTCAGGCAGAGGGGATGATTCTGTTCCGACGGTCACGTAATGTTCCTGCATGGCTTCGAGCAGGGCAGCCTGGGTTTTGGGGGGCGTACGATTGATTTCATCCGCGAGAACCATATTGGCAAATATAGGCCCCTTTACAAAACGGAAAATCCGTTTGCCAGTGGTGCGATCCTCTTCCAGCACATCGGAGCCAGTAATGTCCGAAGGCATGAGGTCAGGCGTGAATTGGATGCGCTTGAAGCTGAGGTCCAAGACTTGCGCAAGTGTGCTGACCAGAAGCGTTTTTGCCAAGCCTGGCACACCCACGAGCAAGGCATGTCCGCGACTAAAAATGGCAATGAGTACCTCCTCGACAACCTTTTCCTGCCCGATGATCACGCCGCTCAACTGTTTCTTGATTGTGCTAAAAGCCTGATTCAATTCAGCAATCAACGCCGCATCATCATGCGGGTTATTTGTTTCCCCATTCATTCGTAATCCCCCTTGCTTAGATTTATCTTGAGATGGAGTATATATGAAAATAAGGCGCGACATCAAGGCTATATTTCCATTGATAGTACAAATGCCTTTTTGTCCTATAAATAGGAAGGGATGTTTGTGACACGAAAAGAGCGATTGATTGCCACAGAGGAGGTACTGACAGCGGATCACTCGGTTGAAAACCGTTGATACTCTCCGCCTCTCCTTATGGACGAACAATCTCCGTGTCGACTCTTAAATATTAGTAGCAGAGATGCTTGAACTTGCCCATGCGTAAGATATTCAAATACGGCACTCACGTGCTTTCGCATTGCCCTCTTTTATTCCCGTCCGAGCAAGGTCGTTGAGTTTGCGGTGCGCATGCGCTCTTCGTCGTGGCGGCGTACAGAACCTTTGAACCAGATTTTCCCGCGATAGCGGAAGTTGTCCGGGTGTGGAAGGCAGGATATCGGCGGTTGGCTCGCCGCTTGCATGTAACTGCCAGTAGCCTGCGGTGAGACATCAGGCTCTTCGTGGCATCCGAGGCATCCACGGTTCTCGCCTGGACGCACGTGCATCCAGATGAGTTGATCATCCATCGTATGCCAGTTGCTGTCGAGTGCTTGTACATGAATCAGCCGGTCAGCAGGCACTTCTATCGAGAATGATCCGTCAGGGGCTAAGGGCGCTGTACCTAAGATGCGCGCGACTGCACCGCCATGCTGCTTCCAGGCAATGCCGCCACTGTATTGGGTTTGGTATCGCGTGACAATGGGAAGGCCTTCAGCAACGCGCACATAACGGGCGCGTTCACGGACAAGCGGATTGCGTGAGCGGAACACAGACTGACAATCCAGTCGCGCAACGAAGGGGTTGCCCTCTACGGTTTGGGGAGGAATCACAGGAGGGCGTTTGCGGCTGATCAATGGACGCGCCTCAAAATCTGCTGTTTTTGGATCGTTGTAAATAAGCTTCAGCTTCTGTTCCGCGATGTCCAGATAATAGAGGCCATGATCAACAGGGGCTGCTTTATCATAAATCGCGCGCCCTTTTTTGTCCTTGGTCTTTGGACGTTCACCCGCAGCGACGAACAATGTCTTGTTGTCGACGGGGTAGGGTGTTGTGATGGCAAACTTGGGGTCAAGGAATAAGAGTTGCTGATCCTGTTTTCGCGGACCAATGGTGAATGGCCCGTCAAAGGAGTTGAGCAGGATGCGTCCGTCAGGCAGTTGCTGGGGTTGCGAGAAGGCCAATACGCGATGGCGTGGCGGCGCTGCAGCAACAGCGAGATAGTGTGCGCGCCAAAAATCACGGCTTTCCGGCCCGTAAAGGGTTAATGGTTGTGTGCCGTCTGGCAAGACCGAGAGCAGGTTCCATTCGGTCTTCATACGCGAGTAGATGACCTCCAGTCGCGTGAACAGAATACGTCCGTCTTGGGCAATGATGGGTTCTGCATCGCCACCGAAGTTCATGCCAATGACGCGGATATCTGTGCCGTCTGCATTCATGGTTGCAAGGCCGACGGCTAAATAGCCATGATACTCGTCACGCAAGCCTGTTCGGCTGCTACTGAAGATGATGCGACCGTCCGGCATGTAGTTGGGGTTCACGTCGTGGTAATAGCCCTGCGTGAGTTGGCGGATGTCTGTGCCGTCAGCATTCATCTCGCAGATGTGCCACCAAGGGTCATTGTCTCCGCCGCGTCTGCTGAAGAGAATGTGTGAGCCGTCATAGGAGATTTCTATATCCGCCACATATCCGTTGCCGGCATTGAACAGTTCGCGTAGCGGTGCATCAGGACGTTGGGATTCAAGCCTGCAGATCGTACGTCCTGTGCGGTACACAGGCCCTGAGTCGGTCGTGGTATAGGAGGTGCGCGAACTGGGAATTTGAAAGATATTTGTGGGCTTCAGATCCCCTTTGATGAAGATCAGCGGAACGGCTAAAGCATCAGCAGTGCTTTTGATCTCGGGTAAGGCCTCTGCAGTGGCCGCAGAAGCGGATGCAGGACGATTGTTCGGCTGGGATGCTCCTCGGGCCCAAAGCGCCTCTCTCGCAAGCATACAGGCGATATGAAGCGGATGGGATTGCGCAATCTTCACGAGAAGGGGCGTTGTTACGTCATGCTCTGGACGATTAGCAAGCGCTTGGATGGCTGCGCACTGAATTTCGGATACCTGCTCCTTGTCTTGGGCGTAACGGGTCAGCAGGGGAATGTCATCTTGCGTTCCTAGATAACTAAGAGCAATGAGAAAGGGTTCTTTCCAGCGCGGAGTGGGGTCGTTGAACTCATCTTGCCCCTGCCTTGGGTTTCGATAATCGAAAACACCGCAAAAACCAAACGAACTGTCGGGCGGTGCCTCTTGAAGAGCTTTGCGAAGCGCAGGTGCGCTTGTTTTTGCATCCAGGAATAGAAGGGCTTTCGCAGCAGTCATCTTGACCCACCCATTGGTATGGGCGAGTAACGCCTCAAAACGTGGCGCATCTTCGATGTCCCTCGATAAGGCGAGCAGTTGAGAGATGCCATAGACGGGTTTGCGTACGAGGAGGGTGCGTGCATTGACACAGCCGTTGGATTTGAATAGGACAAAGAGATCATCACGGACCACGGGTTTCACGGGCTGGTCAAAGGCGTCGAAGAGTGCTTCGACAGCCTGTTGACGAACGCCGGCTTTTTCAAAAATATAAGCGGCCAGCTCTTGGATGGGTTCGGGATTGTAAACAACCGAGGCGTCATGATCGTTGGGGATGCCGAGTTGGATTTGTGGCGTGATGGAGCTGATACGCTGGCGTTGTTCCGGGGTCCAAGAGAGACGCGCGATGCTGGTCAGCATCGCATGTGCGGCACGCGGCATGCGGTCAACAGCAGGGAAATGAGGTGTGTCCATCTTGGGAAGGCAAGGGATGTCGTTTGTCGTATAGATAAACCAGTCATTGTCTGGAAAATAGCGACGTAGCGCATGCTTGGGGAAAGCCCCTATCAAGGCATCGACAGCTTTTGATGTGCCGCAGTCACCGAGCGCTTCGGCGGCATAACAGCTCCATTCTTTGACCGCGAGCAGGCGTATGAGTGTGTCTTCTGCCTCTGAGCCTCCCAGGCGTCCTAATGACCGGATTGCGGCTTGGACAAAGAGCGTTTCAGCGTCCACCCACTCGGCTTGTTTTTTTGTTTCATAATGAAACAGGGCCGTGCGTAGCAAGGGAATAGCCTCCTGAAGATTGCCGACAGCGCCCAGCGCGCGCGCTGCGCGTTCGCGGTCCCAGAAAGGTGCTGCGGTGTTAGTGACGCATGAATAGTCAGCCCTGTTCTGGTGGATATCATCAACAATACGTGTCCAGCTATCGATTTTTGCAGCGGGTGTCCCCGGCGTTGCAGAGGCATTGAATAACGCTGTTTTCCCCGTCATGTTTTCAAGTGCAACACTGGTTGCCTGACGGACCCAGAAGTCCTGATCGTTGAGCGCGCGGAGCAAGGTGTCCACATGTGATTTATTCCCGCAGAGCCCGAGGCTTGCG
Organism: bacterium; assembly: GCA_037141675.1. GTDB lineage: Bacteria > Verrucomicrobiota > Kiritimatiellia > RFP12 > UBA1067 > CAIZQW01. The sequence continues at coordinate 4,629 of JBAXCC010000207.1, forward strand.
GCTGCTGCACTGCGAAGGCGCGGTGAGGCGTCTGACATTCCCTTGGCTAAGGTATCAGCGGTAGCGCAGGACCGCAAAAGGCCAAGATTTTGATAGGCTACGCACCGGGTCTCGCTGTCGGCGGATTTAGTCTGTTGAAGGGTTTGCTGGACATGACGCGTATAGGGGTCAATGGTTTTCCAGTCGTTTGCCCATTTCGGGTCGATGATGGTTTCGGCAAAGCAAACATGAACCATGAAAAAAATTAAAAATAAAAAATACGAAGTGAAAAATGGAACTTTGCGTCTTTGTGTCCACATGTCTTTGCGTCTTTCTGATTAAATACAAGGGTATGCTACGAAAGCCGTTCAAGGATCAGCTTCCGTATGCCTGGCTTTTCAGGTGTGAGTGTGATGGAGTTGATTGCTGCCGTGAGTTGTGATTCAGTTAATGATCTATTCTTAGCAAGCAAGCGCATGAGCGGTTGGCCCTTCTCGATGTGTTCGCCTTGTTGCACAAGCGAGTCAATGCCGGCGGCATAGTCGATGACGTCATCGGTCTTTGTCCGTCCACCGCCCAGTTGCAGGACGATTCGTCCGATATCGAGCGCATCGACATCTGCCACATAGCCATCGCTAGGTGCGCAGACTTCAAGCACGTATCCTGGTTGAGGCAATGCTGTGGGGTCATCGATGAAATGCGGATTGCCGCCTTGTGCAATGACCATCTTTCTGAAGACCTCAAGTGCTCTGCCATCATCCAGATGTTTTTTTAGGTCACAGCGCGCGGCATCCAGATCAGGATGGATGCCACTAAGCACAGTCATTTGGGCCGTGAGATCAATCGTCAGTGCACGGGTGTCAGCCGGACCCTTTCCTCGCAACGTCTCAACGGCCTCAACAACTTCAATGGCGTTGCCGGCGGTGCGTCCTAAGGGCTGATTCATGTCTGTAATGATGGCGGCTGTCTTCCGATGGAGGGTCCGTCCAATGCGCGTTAGGCTTTCAGCTAAAGCACGGGCTTGCTCAGGAGACTTCATAAAGGCCGCTCGACCACACTTCACATCGAAGACTAATGTTTCTGCGCCCTCGGCGAGCTTTTTGGACATGATGCTTGCCGTGATGAGGGGAATGCTGGGAACCGTGCCGGTCACGTCACGCAAGGCATACAGTTTTTTATCCGCGGGTGCAAGGCGCTCAGTCTGGCCTATGATGGAACACCCGACATCCGTGATAACGCGTTTAAATTCGTCGACTGAAAGACGCGTGTTGTAGCCAGGAATAGATTCCAGCTTGTCGAGCGTACCGCCGGTAATGCCGAGTCCGCGTCCTGAAATCATTGGGATTGCAAGGCCTGCTGACGCTGCGAGTGGCGCAAGCATCAGCGATAGTTTGTCTCCAATGCCTCCGGTGGAGTGTTTGTCCGCGGTCGGACGTGGCCAGCCTTTGAAGTCAACAAGATCGCCAGAGCGCATCATGGCGTCTGTCAGTATTGTGATTTCATCGTCCGTCATCCCCTTAAAAAATATGGCCATGGCTAATGCGGACATCTGATAATCAGGAATGGTCCCGGCTGTAAAGCCGTTGATAAACGCGCGAATATCGGCTTCCGCCAGTATCCCTCCATCCCTCTTTTGTTCGATGACCCATTGTGGAATCATAGTTGACCTCTTATGTTGCCCCATCGCAATGACATATAAAGAATACCATATTTTTGTCATGCGTACAGTCTCATAAACTGGCAAAAGCGTCTTTCGGTTTTTGGCAAGACCTGGCAGGGGGCTGGATTAATAAATCATTTTGCTTGCGCCTGCTTATAACTTTTTTTCGTTTTAACCGCAAAGAACACAAAGATCGCAACGATCAACTTCTGCATGCTTTGCTTTGGATATCAGAGAGACTTCGCTTTTCACTGTGTTCTATGTGTTCTTTGTGGTAAAGAAATCTCAATCCGCGCCGCTGCTTTCTACGGGGCTTTTCTCGGTTATGGCCTTCATCTCCTGTTTGCCACACGCCAAGAGTTATGATATTCTAATACCGTATTTGGAGACAATGTATGCCAGTATATGATTATGAAACTAAAGATGCAGCCCATGCATGCACTTTTTGTGAAAACGGATTTGAAACCGTACAACGCCTTTCAGAACCTCGCTTGACCGTCTGCCCAAAATGTGGGAATCCGATCACGAAATGTATTGTTGCTCCTGCGATCGGACGATCCAAGACGAAGCTGGATGATCGTGCAAAGAATGCAGGCTTTACGAAGCTGAAGAAGATCGGTAAAGGCGAATACGAGAAGATGTACTGATTCATGATGAATGAACGCCAACTCTCCTGTCTAAAGATCCGAAGCCATGTGCTAAGGGCTGTGCGTGATTTTTTCTATAGCGAAGACTTTATTGAGGTTGAGACGCCGATTCGCATTCCAGCACCGGCATTGGAAACACATATTGATGCGCCCGCATCGGGCAAAGCTTGGTTGCGGACCTCTCCGGAGCTGCATATCAAGCGTCTCTTAGTCGATGGCGGTGACCGCGTTTTTGAAATGGGCTCCTGCTTCCGGGAAGCCGAATGCGGACGACGGCATAATCCTGAATTTACAATGCTGGAATGGTATCGGTTACAGGCGGATTATCTGGATATTCTGCAGGACGCCGAACAACTTGTTCGCCGTGTATTGTCTTCCTCCCTCACGTATCAAGGACACTACATTGATTTATCAACGCCCTGGCCTCGTATCAAGGTGCGTGATGCATTTATGACATGGGCCGGATGGGATCCGACACAGAGCTGGGACGCAGATCGGTTTGATGAAGATTTGGTAACAAAAGTGGAACCATCTTTGCCCGGTCATACGCCATGCGTGTTGATGGATTATCCTGCGCAGGCTGCGGCCT
>JBAXCC010000208.1:0-7502 GCA_037141675.1 bacterium
CCCTACTGACGAAAACCATTTGGACAGGATGACGTTGTGTGGCGACCATCTGGTGATGCTCCTGGGCGGGCAGCTCTACACACTACGACTGAACACGCCAGACGGGTCAACAGCAAAAATAATGTCTGCCTCGATCACCGAGCCCGAGATGCTCTCGTCGTCGGCCCGCGAAGGACGTGTGGCAGTGCGCAACAAGAGCGGCAAGCTCGTGCTGCTGAATCCATCCGACAACACTATCATACCCTTTGGCGATGCACCAGGCGCGTATTGCAACGGCATGGATTGGGATGAAAAGGGAGACTTCTTCATCGTGTTCGGCAAAACAGCCTATAAGTTGGAAAACGGGAAGCTGGTGCAGAACAGCCTGTGGCCGAAGCTCTTCATAGGTGACCGCGAGGCGGGCATCGATTGCGCAACACGGCTAGGAGCGTACTGGTACGGTAGCGCTTGGCATGGGACAATCAAGCGTTTTACCGCAGACTTTGAGCCTGCGCCCGGCGTAGTGCTGGGCGGCGCGTCAGGACACTTCATCGGACACGTGCCCTGCAACTACGACGTGGATCGGGCACGCGGCATTCAGCTGATCTCGCCTGGCCTCTTCGCCATTGGCGGAATGTACGGGGTGGTTCAATTAGCAGAGTGGCGACCGGACCTGAAGAACCTCGTGCTGATCCGGCGCATCGGTGCGCTGGTCGAGCCGGGCGGGGTCGCGGTGGACAAACAGGGCCGTATTCTGGCTGGCAAAAATATTTGGAATTGGAAAGACGGGGCCCTCGCTCCAGCGGACGTCAGCAATGTGTTCAAGATGATCGCTCCATGCGCCGCCCTTGACGCCGACACAATGATCGGTCTGGCGGAAGTGTATGGCAAAGTGTCGGTCGCTATGGGCCGCTTCGAAGAGGAGGCGTTGTACTGCAACCGTCTCGACAAGCTTGACCTTCCCAAAGACGTGGTCGGTGTCGCGCTTTATCACGAGCAGCCCCAGTCAAAGGGTGGCTGGCGGTTTCTAGTGCTGGGTAGTGCAGGCCAGGCCAAGGTGCATGAGATCGTGGTGGACCTTCGTAACCCCTGGCGTAAGGATCTCGGCGACGTGAAGTTTCAGACAGCTACGCCTGTAAAAGCATTCACGGCTGTGACGATGCAGGATGCGGATACGCTAATGGCAGCCGCAGAAGGACAGGTCATCACGTTCGGACGCGACGGTGCGAATTGGAAAGAGATTGGACGCTGGAGTGACGGGTTCGGCCCGAAGGTGCGGCTAGCCGTCAGCGAAGGGCGGCTCGCAGTAGCCGACACGGAGAAGAACCGCGTTGTCCTCTACACCCTGACAGATCATCGTAAGCTGGCTGAGGCGCAAGCCACTGCGCCAACCGAAGTTGCACTCAACAGCAACTTCCTCGTGGTCTATGATTCCGTCGGCCAACGACTGATTAAATTCAGCGTGCAAACCGGAAAATAAGCGTCGCATGTTCTGTCCAAAAACTTAGGATTGCAGAAGACCGGCACACTATCAAAGCCGACCTGTTCTGGATTCGACACGCGCTTGGCATGCGGTGGGCAGGACTGCTTCAGGATCGAGAAAAACCCCACTGATGACGGCGTTGTTGCCGGCGAGTTTGCGGATCATGACTTTCAAACCACCTTGGATCTTCCAACTCAGGTACCGGCCTTGGTCGAACGTCTCGATCACCCGCTTATCCAGCGTCTGACCGGTTATCGCATCAAGAATTTCAACAGTCTGCTTACGGTTCTTGGTATCATAGTCAACGAAGTAGAGCGTCAGTCGGCGCGGGGTCAAACCGACATCAAGGGTGAACATGACTTCATTTCCATATCGGCATGCGGCGATGCGGTCTTTGCCCGTGGGCGGATTAGCGAAGTAGGCCAGAGCGCGAGAATCCTCCGTGGCCTTGTTGTATATCCACACCGCGCCATCCAACCACTCCAAACTGGCATAGGCGGGCAGCTTGGCTTCATGCCCAACCAGCTCATAGCCGTCAGAACCGGATGAGGCTTGCGCCTGGTTGTCCCCAAAGAATGTCGCGGCCGCTTCGACTCTGCGAGTGACGACGTTTAAGCAGGTTTCCTCGCTGCGGAAGACAGTCTGGCCGGCCAGGCTGGACTCAAAGACGAGGCAAAGTTTCCGGCTGTCCTGTTCGATATTTGGCACGGTGAACAGGATCGTCTTGGTCTCGTGAAAGCCGGGTTCGACCTCGCAGGGGATCACCCCTCCGTTTACCGCTTCGGGGCCGGTCGGCGAATCCCAGCGAGCCGTCCATCGCAACATCAGACGGTTGCCAGCTAGGCCACCGTTGAAAACGTCCACGTTGCGCTCGACTGACTGTCCAGCAAGCACAGTCGGGAATTGATATGGCCATCCGGCCTGTCCTTTCTCGTGTCCACGGGGCGGGCCAGGATTTTCCGCAAGCACACCCAGGTCTTGGACAAGGTACGGGTGCAGGCTGCGCTGGAGGAACTGGACAAGCGGCGAACCCCGACCGTCCACGCCATCCGTCCGGTCGGCGTGATTGTTGGCTTTCCACGGATGCCGCGCATGGCTCATCCCCTCGAGAAGATTTGGCCAGAAGTTGACCATGCTCCACGGCGCGAAGTGCGCCCAGTCGTTCCGGCGATACTTACGCGCATTCACGGCGAAGTCGCCCAGCTTGTCTGTACCCCAGTCACACTCCCCCATAAGGCGAATACCCTTACCGGCACCGACCTTCTCGATGGGGTCGTAATGTTGGACGATGAAGGCATGCGCTCCGCTCACCAGACCTTCCACCCGACCGGTGCCTTGGTGGTGCGTTTCCATGACGAACGGACGCGTGGCATCGCCGGCGTATGCGTCGTCAATCGCACCGCGCCAAACCCAGTTGGCATCGCGCGGTTCGCGCGGTTCGTTGCAGATGGAGTAGCGCGCGATTGAGGGATGATTGCGAGCGACACGGATCATGTCCTGCAACTGCCGTCCGAAGTGCTGACGGTGGAACGTCGCGGTACGATTGCCCCATGACCCCCCCTCGGCAATCAGCATATAGCCGGCTTCGTCGGCTGTCGCCAACATAGTTTCCGTCGGCACGCTGGTGGACAGGCGCATCGAGTTGAATCCGAGACGTTGATAGCGTTTCCACGTTTCCGGACAGCCTTTCACATTTCCGTGTGGCAATTGAAAGCACGGGGTCTCCGTCCAGCAATCGTACTCGCCGACCTGCCCGTAACTGTTGCTATCGCTAAAACTGGTGTAGCGAACGCCGTTCACCGTGTAGAAGAATTCCCCCTCAGCGTGTTCGACAAATCCGAACCGCTGACGTTTCTCCGAGACGGTCTTGCCCCCCTCGCGCAACGACAGATTCAGCCAGTGCAGCGTAGCCGTGTAATCTTCCCTGAAGGGAATATTCGGCCACCAGTAACTGTCCGGCCCGAGTGTCCATGGGATATCGGACAGCGTCACCTTCACTGTTTGGCCTGCCGGTATTTCAGCCTCCCGGTTTGGCACGGCCGGATAAGCCCATGTCTTGCCATTCCACGCTGAAAACGCGCCGGCCAGCTCGACGCGTCGGGCGTTTCTGGAACTGTTGGAAATCCACACGTCGCAAGTGATTTGTTTCTTCGCTACAGACGGTTGCACGAACACATCCGACACATACACCGCCGGCAACACGACTAGCCGAACGTACCCGATCAAGCCGTAGGCGAACTTTGTCTGATCGATCCAATTGGGACAGGTCGAAGCTCCCTTGTTGAAATCGAATGGCGCCGGCACGGTGGGTGGCGTGCCGTAGTGCTGCTTCGTATACGCCTTTACGCGAAGCCGGTGAGTCTTTCCGGATTCGGCGATTCCGGTTAAGTCCGCCTCGAATGGCGTCATCGGGCCTGTATGTTCGGTTATCTTCTTGTCGTCCAGCCAGACCTCTGCGCCGTAGTTGCAGCCGCCGAATTGAATCTTTATTGTCTTGTCATTTGCTTCAGACGGAATGGTGATCTGGCGTTCGTAGACAACGTGATCCTTCACCGCTGCAGACGGAATCTGCGGCGACTGCTGGTCAGAATTCCACCCGCCCGCCGTCACTTTGATCGGCCGCGTCAGACCGCCGTCGCAACTGAGAGTCCAGTCCGTGTCAGAGGCAAGGTCTATCTCCTGCCGGTAGCTCGCCCGGTGATTGTCCGCCGCCTGCAGGCTCCCACACATCGCGATGATGGCGAGAACGGCTGTTTGTACCATCGTTTTTCTTCTCATTTTGAACTTTTTTATCGTTTGTCTTCCCATTTTGCTTCCACCCTGGCGAGAAGTTTAGCGGTCGACACATCGGATTGCACCACATGGCAGGGGGCGGAAATGTAGAACCCTTGAACACCTACGGCTCCATCCCATCGTCCGACACGAAGTGTCATTAATTTAACAGAGCTTAAGACAGGAGGCAAAGGGTATTTTGGGAGAATGCGCGAAGGCGGGCTTGCCGGGTTGTTCAATGTCCCACGTCCAAATACAGCCCTATTGTGCTTCTCACAATCACTGAAGAAAACAAAGCCTGATTTTACTTTGTTGATTTTTTAGCTACAACCCCAAGTCCGAAACTCAAGCCACTGCGCCGACTGAAGTCGCCCTTAACAACAACTTCCTCGTGGCCTATGATTCCGTCGGCCAGCGACTGATGAAATTCAGCGTGCACGCTGAAAAATAAGCGTCGCATGTTTGCTGGTCTTGCGTTCTGCCATGCACGGCCACTTGTTACCGATTCGCTTTGAGCCGGTAGAAGAGCTGGGAAACTGGCGGGTTCGTGTGTGTTATGGTCACGGTGTTGGTGATAAGTGTCGGAGGCGCGTTCGTGAAGACAGGTTGCCACTGAATGGCAAGCAGGTTTGTTGAACACTCCAGATATTGCCGGGCATTGATGCCACCGATCCACGTGATGGTTGCACTTGAGTCAGATGCGCTGATCAGAGTAAACCGCAGTTGTGACGCTGCGTTGGTCGGCGTAAGGTCGGCCTGATAGGATTGCAGGTACGAGTATCCGTTGGCAGCAATATTCGTCTCTCTTCTCCATCACTTATTTCGCCGGGAAGAAGAAATGGTCTGTGTTGGGTAACTTCACTTCCTCTCGGACCGGATCGGAATAGATGTAGTATGGAGCGCTCGTGTAGCCAGGCAGGTTACGGAGCTTGATGAGCGTGGCGCGCTGCTGAGGCGTCAGTGTGCGATTGACCTTTGCGAAGCCAGTTGCATAAGCATAAGACAACTCACCGTCCAGTTCACCGTAACGTCGACCCAACGCGACCACTTTCTTGAGATCTGCCTGTTGCCCTTTGAGAAACATGCGCAGTTCCGTAGAGATCGCACGACGCACCTCAATGATCTCCTTGAGTGCCGGGCGCTGAATGTCGGGAATGGCCGTGATGGCTGGACGTTGCACTGCGGTCAGCGTGTTAATAAACTCCTTGCCACTGTCGCCCGTGACGGACGTACTGATGTCATAATCGCGCTTGTTCATCGCCGGCATGTCTTTCATGTAGAATCCACCGAAGTAAGTGCCGTGACGCTCAGGGCAGAAATAGACATCGGCATCTACAGAACCCGCATACCAACTGAAGAATTCGCTCGCGTAGGTCATATAGGCCACATTCACCATCTTCTCTGTCTGGCGGGGAAGCTTGTACTGCTCCATATCGACTGCTGGCCACGTATTGAAATCGCCAAATTTCATCTTGGCTAAATACGCCTTCTGCTCAGGTGTGAAGGAGACGACGAGTTGTCCGAAGACCTGGGCACGTCTGTAGCTCACCGCTGCATCAAAGGCAAAGATATCGCCCACATACCGCGTCACAGCGGCCTTGTTCAGCCCCTGACTACCTGCAGGAATGTTTCCTTCGAGTTGACGGCAGAACGCCTTGATGAGCGGCAGACGCTTCTCAGCGAGTGCGCGAAGTTGCACGGCTTCCTGCCGTGCGGCAGTTGCAAACAGGGCGCGCTGGCTGTCGTTCATGATGAGGAGTACGTTTCCTGCGACGCGGTCGAGAAACATGGGGTTATGCCCCTTCTGAGCGGCATCGATGTCCCGCATATACTGGAAGCCGAAAAAGTCACAGGCCTTTCCGGGTGGCAAAAAAGTGTCCGCCCCAAAGTCGCCTGTCACAAACGCCAGACCGCTGAAGGCGATGGTGTGAAGCTGAGCCTCATCCGAGATCGCCTGCGAGATCGAGTACTGCTGCGGTCCGCCTTTCTTTTCCGCAGGCTCCTGACGGTCATTGCCAGCTTGCTGACGGACCTCGCCCTCGCGGGCCGGCTCCTGACGTTCACCTCCAGCTTGAGCCTGCGGACGGTTATTGCCCGCTTGATTCGCGGACGGAGGAGGTGCAAGATCGCGCAGCTTATCCGGATTGAATCCTGCGGCTTGCACCGCACTGTTCATGGCAGGTCCGCCTGCCATTCCAGCCTGCCTAAACGATTCGTGGATGGCTTTAGCTTGATCGGCTGTCAGCGTATTTGCATCGTACGCGGAGAGGATCTTTTTGACCTGCGCAATCTGCGCAGCAGTCAAAGATTCTGTTTCATTGCGCGCGCCTTCATTGCGCGGCGGCCGGTCACGTGGCGGTTCGCGCTGCTCTTGTGCAAAAAGCCCCTGACTCGCCAGTCCCAGTAAAAGGACTGCTATTATTTCATGCTGTGCTGCATTGGTTGTTTTCATGGGGTACCTCCTTCTTTCGTTGTTAGTTCTTCCCTTATCACGGAGAGAATCATAGAAAATGATTATGACAAAGCAGACACAGAATAATTACGAAAGCGTTATCTTTCGTGAGTATATACACATGGCATTTCAGAAGACCATTACTGGAATGGTGTGAATGATGGGATTGGAGGGACGCGCGAAGTCCAATGGGAGGGGCAATCCGGTGGCTACCGGGCATGTCCCTATTGGGTCAATTCTAACCGCTTGGCCCACTCGTTGCACGCCATGCAAGTCGCCCGTGTGGCTTCCACCAGCTCATCTGGATAGGCGGAAAGCCAGAGCGCACGCTGCTCCAGCAATGCCCTGCCCCACTTCACGGGGATTTGCTCGGGCATGCCCATTGGCATGACCCAGATGATGCAACTTTTTTTGTGCGTGAGCAATTCATCCAAAACCGAGCGCTCGCCAGGCGAGAAGAAGGTGCTCACCGTGACACCCTCCCATGTTTCGCGGAAGAACCGTTTCGCCTCTTCGACCTCTTCTTCTGTGGCCTTGCGTGAAATGCGCAACGCACGTTTAGGCGAAGTCTTTAAAAGCTCCTGATTTCCTAGATACTTGCTCGTTTTGATCGTGCCCCTCGGGATTCGTTTCAAGGCCAAGCGCTGAGGATTTGCCTTAATATACGCCTCTTTGATGGCCAACTCCTGCTCCTCAAAGCAAATCACATCATAATAATTCGGCTGCCAAATGCAGACATGTTCTTTCCCTCTATAGCGGGAGGCAACCGGAACGGTGCGCCGCCACAGGCGCGTGACCGCGCCTTTAAACATATTC
>JBAXCC010000209.1:0-7500 GCA_037141675.1 bacterium
CAGGAAGCGCTTGACTGTCACGTCCTTCATTCCCGGCTGTTCCGGAAACACGTAACGCATGCCCACGCCTTCGTTGTAGGCGCGGAACACGATATGCATGAGGCGCTTTGCCCCTGCAGCTTCCTGCACCTTGACTGTCAACTCGTTGTAGTTATCCCGCACTTCACTGATAAACCCCCACACCGGTTTCCAGGTTGTATTGGCCGTCGCCCGTTCTGTCCCAGCAAGCGTATAGGATCCACTCAAATTATCGGCACTGAGTTCAACCCCGAGCAGGCCGTTCTGAATAATCGTGTTACTCCCGTAGCGCACATTCCAAAAAGGCTTGCTGTCTTTTAACTCAAGCTCTATTTTTATTTTCCAGTCTGGCGACTGAACAGTCTCCGCACCATATACGGCCGTTGCTAACCCAGTCAAACAGGCAACAATCATCCCCAGCAGTAACAACCGACTCTTCGCTTGCATCCTCTTCATTTCGCATCTCCTTTTTTAACACTTATTCACGTTCGTATCCCAGCTTCATTTCTCCCAATCGTCCGTTCGGAACGGTGATGCAGGCAGTCCATTCACATCAAAAAGACTGACAGTCGGCCAACTCTCCCAAGCATACCGTACCGCCACCGGCTTCGGCACGTCAGGGCTGCTGACGACCACCGTATTTCCTCGGATTATTGCTGTTGCGGGCAGGAACTTCTTGTCTTCACCCGCGACCGTAAATCCACTTCCGACTTTATTCAGTGCATCCCCAGTGAAGCGGACAACGATGTTTGCCCCATCCACTGTAAAGCCGTCGTAGAGAGGACCGCACCCCGTCACCTTCTCGTTGTAAATCAACCGACGCGCTTCCAATGCGAGCCGTTCGCCAATCGGCTTCTTGTCGGCGGGATGAATGTTGTCTTTCTCTCCGTGATCAATCGTCACGACGAATCCGGCGTTCTTCGTCTGCCGATAGGTTACGAGCTGCGATTCGCGCAGCATGGGCCAGCCCTGCGCTTCAAAAGCCGGCAACTGAACGAGGAGAAAGGGCATCTCCGGATTGCCGCACGCCTCGCGCCAACTGCGCAGCAGCACCGCAAGCGTCTCGCGATAACCATAACTTCCACTGCCTGCATTATGCTCGCCCTGATACCAGACGATACCGCGCTTGCCATAGCGGATGACCGGCGCAATCGCGCCGTTCCAGTCAGAAGACGGATACCCGCCATCCACCTTTCCACGTTTCACTGCGCTTTCATAAAATTTTCGTCCGCCTTCATAGGATAGCAGAGCCTCCTTCGGCATCTTGATCTGCGCCATTCCTCCGGCATGCGAGGCGCGCACGATGCCGATGGGCACATTCAAATGTTGCTGGAGCGCACGCGCGAAATAGAAGGCGACGGCCGAGTAGCTCGCATTCTTCTCCGGCCGCAGCGAATCCCACACGCACGTGGCAGGGACATCTTCTTGCGGCGTCTCCTTGAACTGGCTCCAGGGCACCACGAACATGCGTACCGACGGAAGTACCGTGTTCTTGATGTCTTCCGTCGTGCCGGAAAAACGCTTACAGGAATCCATCGAACTCGCCGCGTTCGACTGACCGGAGACCTGGAACACATCGCCCACCAGGACATTCGTGATACTCAGCGAACCCACACGCATCGTCCGGGGCTCCGCGCTCGCAGACAGGGGATCAAGCGTCGCTGTCCACTTGCCCGCCGTGTCGGACTTCACAGTTTTGGTTTGGCCAGCGAACTCGATCTTCACGTCTTCGCCCGGTTCGGCCCAGCCCCAGAGTGGTACCTGCTGGTCGCGCTGGAGAATCATGCCATCCGAAAATAGACGCGGCAGACGGACGGCGGCATGAGACAGAGATGCAAATAACAGCGCAATTAATAGTAGAGGCTTTTTCATTTTTTTTGTGGCGTACTGATGATATTGAGGGTATTAATGTCTCCGGCAAGAACGCCTGTCGCCGCCCAGAAGAGCAGATAGGACCGGCTAGGCTTTTTTGAGACCTTGATACTGGCCAGTTCTCGACTGGGATCCGGGGCGACATCAAGCGCGTGAATATTATGGTGGTTGGGTTCGCGCATTTTATTAGTCTTTCCCCATTTGGCTAGATTACGGACGACATAACAGAAAGCGGGGTCCTTCGCTGGGATATCGGCGAAGTAATCCGGGATGGTAACAGCGCGCTTCTCCGATGTACCGTCGGCATAAACAAGTTCAAGCTCTACCTGCGAGCCCCCCTCCGAACTGGTCCAGGCCAGAAGCATCTGGCGGAATTTCTTCGCAGGCGTCGCAATGACCACTTCCTTGTTAGTGGTTACGACACAGGCCTGACTTCCTTCGGCGTCGTCATTGGAATAATGCAACAACATTTCAGGACGTGAACCGCTGGCTGGGATCAAGGGATTATCAGGCAAGGCCTTGGGTTCTTTGTCGCCAACCGCCAGCGAGGCGGACATCGTGAGATAGCCATTCCCCTTGCCTCCCCCATCGACACCCTTCGTCCAGGTGATCAGTTTTCCTGCTGTCAGCGTTGTGACGGGCCGAGTATTGAGTAGTGTACTCACATCCACCTGGACAACGTTTTCCTTTGCAAAACTCTTTTCAGTGAAGTTTGTTACAGCCATCACACTCGAAACCGATAACGTGATGGTGAAGAGCAGACATGCCAGTTCTGACAAGATGAATCGACGCATTTTAATTCCCCCTACACCGTGATATCCTGAAGCTCCCAGCCCTTTCGGAAATAGGGCTTGATGAATTCATTCGCCTTCTCGTTGTTTGTAAAACGCAGATTCTTGCTGTCCCACAGTAGCTTCTCATTGGGGAAGCGCCAACTGATGGAGCCGAGCAACAGCCACTCGGTGTAAGGTCCGGCGACACTGAAGTTGGAACAGGCCGGCTCCCCACCCTTGCAGGCAGTAATCCAGTTCTTGTGATGTCCCCCCATGACCCGTTTGAGAACTTGAGGCGGCTTCTGGAAATCCTTCATGGCAGATTCCGGCAACAAGCGCGCACTATTGCCATGCCCGCCGGTTCCCATATACCCTTTCGTGCCGACGAAAAATGCGTTGTACGGTTTTCGCACTTCATCACTTAAGTCAGGCAGCGCATTGAATCGCCGGGCCATCAATCCCTCATACCAATAGACAGTCATTGGTTTCATTTTGCCAGAGGGGACATATTTATTCGGGCGTTCCGGGAACTCAAACTTACATGCGTAATTTGGATATGTTATCGGATTCACATCGCTCACAGCGGTGCATTCCACGCTCACTGGACTGCCGAGTTGCAACGCCCACGTGGCGGGGCCAAGAATGTGCACGCCCCAATCGCCGATCATCTGCGAACCATACTCTTGAAATCCGCGCCAGTTTGACGGATGAATCTGCGAACTGTACGTGTGCTCCGGTGCCCTTCCGGTCCACACATTCCAATCAAGTGTCGCCGGCACCGGCTGGACTGCCGGCCACGTCGTAATCCCTCGCGCGAAACCACCACCGCTCATCGCGTGCACGGCTGTCACATCCCCGATGTTCCCGTTCCAAATTAGTTCGCAGGCGACACGCGTACCCTCTGAAGAAAACCCCTGATTCCCCATCTGCGTCGCCACCTTGTATTTCTCTGCCGCCTTTGTTAACAAGCGTGCCTCCCAGACGCTCTGCGTCAGCGGCTTCTGGCAATAAACACCAATCCCACGCTCCATCGCCCACAACGCCACAGTCGCGTGCATGTGGTCAGGAATCGTGATCGTGATTCCATGGAGGTTTTTGGCTTCCTTGTCAAGCATCTCGCGAAAATCCCGGTATTTCTTTGCCTTTGGATAAAGCTCCGACGCCTTGTTCAAGAAGTTTTCATCCACATCGCAAATGGCGTAGATGTTTTCACTGGCAACATTGCGCACATCACTAGCGCCCTGCATCCCGCCCACGCCCACGCAGGCGACGTTCATCTTATCGCTCGGCGCTGGTTGTCCAGACCCTGCCACGACATAACGCGGCACGATTGAAAAAGAAGCCAGCGCGGCTGACGCTTTTAGAAATCTCCTGCGAGAAAGCTGATTGACGTTGTTTTGTTTTTTCATGTGGCTCGCCTTATTTCTGGTTATTTGCTAGCACTCGGTTTTGCATCGGCCTTCAAGTCTCCAAGGGCATACTGCATTCCTGCAAGGTAATGTTCCAGCAGTGTCGGCGTCCACCAAATATTATGCTGGTGTCCAAAGGAGCAGTAGAAGACGTGCCCCTTGCCATACTCCTTGATCCAACTGATGGCATAGTCATGATCCGCCCGATTCTCTTTCATCTTGAAGCCTGGCTTAGCTGGATCATCAGCCATCTTTGCGATATCGATACTGAGCAGGATACGAAGTTTCTCACGCGAATATGGATCTTTAAACGTATACATCTCATCCTGAAAATCAAACCCCTCCCCCTTGAAGGCGGCATTGATCGGACTCTTCGGATCCTCATTGCGAACCGTGATCTTGCCGAATGGATGCCCGTTAAAATAGGCGCCGATCATATCGCCGTATTCCTTCCAGTCATACGCGCAGTCCGTTGCCGCATGGCTACCTGCCAGTCCTTTGCCGCTTTGGACAAAGTCCAGGAGGCTCTTGCGAAGCCGCTCATTAGTTGCGCGGTCTGCAACCCCGAACAGCGGACCTGTCGTCTCCATCATCATCACCGCGTCGAACTGCGCCAGCGTCTCAGGTTCGAACATGAAACAATCGTTGCTGATGTGCGTCTGCCAAGCTCCGGTCTTTTGCCCCAACAGCAAGATCGTCCTTGCACCAAGCGGGATGGAGTCGTGCTTGAAGCCTGCGGTAGCGGTGTAGACCAATACCTTTCGCGGACTGGCCGGTGGTGCAGGCGATTTTTCAGGCAGCGCCGCGATCGTCTTGGCGATCTCATCCGCCTCGGGCAGCTGGAAGAGGTTGCCCTTCTTCTTCAATTCGATTGAGTTGCTCAACGGCCGGGGCCTTGCAACATTCTCTTTATTTTCTTCCGTAAAAAACAACTCAACGCTGGTTTCCTTATCCATGGGGGGCAGGGTAATTGATTCAACTGACTGCTTTTTCAGTGTGATGGAAATGATCTTCCAGCCATGGTTTTGAGTCTTTATCTTCTCCTTCAACCCAGTTTTCGCATTTACTTTTTCCATCTCAACAGGCGTGGTGGTATGCACCGAGATCTGCATCGGCTTCCCCGCCACGGCTTCATCGGCCAGATAAGAAATCTGGTATGTCATTGGCGAACCCGACTTTGCTGCATCAGCCCCCCAGAGGATGATATGTCCTTTTGGAGGAACAGCGCAAAACTGGGTCGGGGCATTATCGTCAGGGATAGCCGGAACAGGCGATGCCGCGTAGGCCGTCGCGTTCAGCAACCCAACCACAAGAATCTGAATCGTTGTTAATTTTTTCATAGTATCCTTTTTCTGTTTATACACAGCCTACGTTCATCTTGTCACTCGGCGACAACTTGCCGAAATCTGCCACGACATGGCAAAGCACAATTGTAGTTCGTTTTTAGGGTAAATTCAATCTGCAAGACTAACCGCCAACACGCTCGCCTGCTTGATTGCTAGCCTCCATTGCCGAACTCGTGAATGTCCGCATAGTATCTTCATTACACTAAATCCCTATTTCAGCACCAAAACTCCCACCGACCAGCGTGGCAGGCTCACCAAAATGGCTCCGCCCTCTAACTTCACTGTAGCATCCGCCACATGTACCGTCTCGCGCTGTTCGAGTGTGTTTCGGGCCTTGAGATCGTCTGGCGCTACCAGTTTCATCGATGCCTGTGAGACCGCAAATCCACCTGTTACCTCCACGCGAACATCCACCGCTTTCTCGGATGGATTCACGAGTTTCAGAATAACCTGTTTTCCGTCCGCAGACCGCGTCGCCACAGCATTCACGTCGGCCATCGCGCCCTTTATATCAAGCAGGTTCGGCGCAAAGTGCTCACGGTACAGTTTCATCACCACATAGTTTGGCGCAGGAAACCATCCGGCATGATCGAAATTGATGAATGCATTATCCCAACTTACTTGTGAAACATGACGCAACCATAAAGCCGGTGTGGCCATTCCTACAACCGGATTGCGCTCGAACGCGTTCAGTATCCCTCCCGCGTACAAACCTGTGTGCCAGTCGGTACTTTGCGCGTTCCACTCAGACATGAAGATCTTCAGGTTCGGATTCTTTGATTTCGCTATTCGCTCCCCGAGCTCTTTCCAAAAGCTTTCCGCTTGGGCAATGCCACTGTCGAAATTCTTCGGGGTTTCATAATGGTGCGGACTCAAGTAATCCACAACATCTGCACACTTTTCGATGATGGCGATGTCCCCCTCGCGCCACGTCTTACCGAGCTGTCCGCTTCCACAGGCAATGGTCAGGATCATCGGGTCGATCTTCTTCATGGCCGGTACAAACTGTTTCACGATCTCAACATAGAGTTCCGGCTTCATCCCCCAGATTTCGTTATCAATCTCCCAGTACTTCACGCCGTACGGCTCGGGATGCCCATTCTCTGCACGCACTTTCCCCCACGTTGACTGGGCAGGCCCGTTGCAATATTCAACAAACTCGCAGGCATCCTTGATGTACTTCGCACGAGAGGAGGGATCCTTGTCACGACCGACAAACACCACAATGATCGGCTCCGCCTTCATCTTCCTACAGAAAGCAATGAACTCATCGATCCCGAAACTCAGCGGGTCATGCTCATCCCAGCCCATCTTCCCGATGCGTTTGCTCTGTGAGCCAATGCCGTTCTTCCAGTTATAATTGCTGACGAAGCTCCCACCCGGCCACCGGATCGTCGCCGGGCGAAGGCCCGCTACCGCCTCAGCCAGATCAGGTCTGAACCCTCCTATCGCCTTAGCCGAATCAGGCATCAAGCTCACCTGATCGATCCACACCGTTGCCTTGCCACGGAAAAGAATCTGCAGCGTCGCGTCGCTCGCATCGGCATTCGGAGACAACTCCAACGGAAACTCTTTCCACTCTTTCCCGGGTGCCGCTATTGAATTCTCCGCCAGCGTCTTTACGCCGTCCAGTAGCCGCACAACCAGCCCGTCTGCCGCCTCTCCGCGCACCCATAATGAACCACGGCACGTATCGCCCTTGTGTACACTGAAATGTTTCTGCGCAACACCGGCATCAGCCGAATGTGTTACCAGTCTGAGGCTCGCCATACTGTTCAGCGGATTTTCACGATCAAGGTCAGCATCGGTATTTCCGATGACTAGCCAGTGTCTGGACGGTGTCGGAAGCGAATCAATCAGCGGACGGCCTTCAAGTGTGGTGACCTTCAGGTCTCGGAACTGTCCCTGACTGTTGCGCACCACCAGGGCAACACGACCACGCGAGGGACGCTCCTCCACCTTGGTATCGATCAAGATCTTGCCATCCATCCACACCTGGGTCTGCCGCCCTTCGCAGCGTATGCGCAGGCGATACCATTTGCCCGATGCAATCTGCGCATCCGATTTGGCAACCGTTGTCAC
>JBAXCC010000210.1:0-7472 GCA_037141675.1 bacterium
CTTTCTACCTCCTCTCTCCTCCCTTGGGTGCTGATTCAACAAAGTTGCATCGCACCCATTTCCGTCTTGCGTTCGACAAGAAGGTTATCTATGCTATTACCTTCTTTCGTACCAAAAGCTAAATTTTAGACTCTTTCGCCCCCTACCGAAGCACCGTCGCCCCAGACTCCAATCTCAAAGCCTCTGCGCCTCCGCAAGACGAACCACCGTCTAAACACTAGACTACGGTATTAACATTTAATCTTTTAGGAGCTTCTCATGAAAAAATCCCGTCTGTTGTCATTCTGGTTGTTCGTCCTTTCCATCCTCATCCTCAACGCCGCCGGCTGGTGGTGGGTCAAACAAAGCCATGATTCCCTTGGAGGTGAAGATGACAACCCTAGCGATACCCATGATCATGCCGTGACACTCGCCATCACAAACCGCGCGTCCCCAAGGCATCCATTACCACCCTACCCTCAGACAAACCAGCCACTGCACAATATGCTGCATGTCACCAGCATCCATTCCAAAACACCCTCCTTTGGCGATCCGGAACTTTCGATCTGCTTTAATGAACAGCCCGATTTAAAGGACGCTCATCTGCAGGTGCGCTCTTCGCCAGAGGTCAACCTGACCATCACCCCCATGGAGTGGCGCTGGGAACCTGGATTCCGCATCAGTGGTCCCTTCAAACCTGGCGAAATGTACACGCTCACATTCAGCCCGAACCTCAAAACATCCAAAGGCCTCGCCCTTGGAAAAGAGGTCCAACGCTCAATCCTGATCCCGCATCGCACACCTGATATTGATTTTGACGCGCCAGGACGTTACCTCGCTCCGCAAGGCAAACTGACGATCCCCGTCAAGAGCGTCAATTGCACCTCCCTGGTCAGCTCAGTCTCACGTGTCCTACCTCAGAACCTCGTCTATTTTGCAAAGAACGAACTCGCCTACTCTGATTATCGCGACGGCGCTAATAACGAGGACGATAATAACACGGAGGACCTGACGCAAGGCGTCAACACGCTGACCAACCGGCTCGCCAACACGCCTAACAAGGAACAGCGCTCCTTCATCCACCTCTCCGCTCAGATTCCTCAAGCCCAGCGCGGCGTTTTTCTCGTGGTTCTTTCCAGCGAGCAGGCTAAAATGAGAAGCCGCCTTGTCTGCATTACAGACATCGGCATCAGTGTACGCGCGGAGCCTCAGGCCTACACACTGTGGGGCACGTCGCTGGGCAAGGGCAAACCCGCGCCTGATCACACTGTCAAACTGTATGGACGAAACAATGCGCTGCTTGCGCAAGGGACAACGGACAAGGATGGCTTTGCCCGGGTCAAATATAACGAGAAGGATGGCGCCCCTTTACTCATGGTTGTTGCATCACCCAATGATGAGGACTTCACATTCCTCGCCTTGTCCGGCAAGAATCAAATCGAACAGCTGACCAAGACCACCGAACGTTATCTGAAGCCCAAGACCTCTGAGGCCTTTGTCTTCACGGATCGTGAAATTTATCGTCATGGTGAAACTGTTTTTATGCAAGCGCTGTTGCGAACACAAGACAACACGCCCCCTGCGCCCTTCCCAGTGGCGATGAAGATCATGAAGCCAAACGGCAAGACATTCAAGACACTCCCTCTAATGGCGGATGCACGTGGCTGTGTGACAGCGGAAATAACCATGCCAGATTACCTTCCCTCTGGAACCTACCGCGCGCAACTCACCCTCCCAGGCGCAGACGCGACCGTTCTCGGCCAAAGCCGTTTTTCACTTGAATCTTTTGTACCGCCACAAATTCGCGTCAAACATCTCGAGTTGCCCGCATCCGTGAACGCAAGTGAAAAACTCATCGCCAGATTCGGAGCGGAACATCTCTTCGGCAAGCCTGCCAATGGGCTTAAATACGAGACCATGGTGCTCTACAAAGCTGTACCGTTCACCTCAACTGCATGGGAAGATTACCAGTTCGGCGATGAAGAGAAGGCCTTTGCCGTCGAAACCTCGGCCACGCAAAAAGGCGAACTCGATGAAAAAGGGCAAGCCTGCATCACCAATGAAATACCCAAGCATCTCTTCCCTCCGGCACGCTTAGATGCCATCGTACAATCAACAGTCACTGAAGCTGGCGGCCGCACCGTGACTGCACGGGCAACTGTCCCTGTGCATCCCTATCCTTTCTACATCGGAATCAAGAACGCCAAGAAAAATATGTTGAAGTCTGGACAGGAACAGACGCTTCATATCGCGAACGTCCTGCCCGACGGAAAACAAAAAACGGAACCCATCACACTCAACCTGACCCTCGAACACGTATCCTGGATCAGCAATTTCCGCAAGGATGCGCGTGGCTATTACCAGTGGGAGAGTCAGCGCATCAAGAGTGTCGTCTTCACCAATACCGTCAGCTGCAAAGAAGCCGATACATCGGTTGCCTTCACCGTGCCTACTGCCACAGGTGATTACCTCATGACCCTCACAGATCCTGTTTCGCAAACATCAACAAGCTGGCGCTTCGTCTCTAGCGACAGCGATGCTCCAGCCGTTGCGTGGGATCGCTCGTCACCCGACCGCGTCAAACTCATCTTTGACAAAGAGAGCTATCTGCCCGATGAACCCATCCACATGCAAATCCGTTCGCCTTTCTCCGGCGTTGCGTGGGTCACCTTGCAGCAGACACACATCCTTGAAAACCAAGTGATTATAATGACCAATAACACGGCCGAAGTCACATGGACAGCCCATAAAGCATGGTCGCCCAATCTCGAAGTCGCGGTCAGCGTCATACGCCCTGCTATTGCGGAAAGCGTCTGGAGCGCACATCGCGCCTCTGGCATTGAAACACTTCGCGTAACTCCTGTAGAACATAAGCTCAATGTCAGCGTCAAGACAGACCTCCCTGCTGCTGCTCCCAAGACAACGCTGCCCGTCAAAATCACGGTCACTGATGCGAACGGCCAGCCTGCTCAACAGGCGGCAGTCACAGTGTTGGCTGTGGACGAAGGCATCTGCATGCTCACCAGCATGAAGACCCCTGCCCCCTATCCGTTCTTCAAACGCATCCGCACAGCTGGACTCTCGTTCTACGACATCTTCAGCCAGCTCATGCCCATCACCGATGACCTTGCACTTCAATCCGCCTCACATGTCGGCGGTGACGGTGAAGAGGACTTTGCCATGAAGCGTCTCAACCCCATCGCTTCGCGCCGCTTCAAGCCTGTCGCGCTGTGGAAAGGCAATCTCGAACTCGATGCGAACGGCACAGCCATTGTCCCCATTGACCTTCCTGAATTCACAGGCGAACTCCGCCTCATGGCGATTGCCTGGAACATGCAGGCAACCGGCTCCTCTGAAGCGTCCATCAAAGTCAAACGCAAAGTCATTGTGCAACCCGACTTGCCGCGCTTCCTGGCCCCGAATGACAAAGCCATATTCCAAGTGACGCTCCACAACGAAAGCGGAGCACCCGCTCCTGTAGAGATCTCGACAACGGTTGATGGCCCTGTCACCATCGAAAAGCCCAGCCAGTCAATCCAACTCGCAACAGGGGAGTCCCGCAGCATTCTTTTAAACGCAACCGTCAAAGAACAGGTGGGGCTTGCACGTGTCACGGTCAAGACCGAAGGCGCAGGAGAAAAGTATGACGAAACGATAGAGCTTGCTGTACGCCCTGCTGTGTCATGGGAGGACACGAGCGAACACCTCGTGTTGAAACCCAACGAGGAGCAGACATTCAAGCCAACCGAGAACTGCCTCGCCAGCACCTTCTCACAAACCGTCTATGCCTCCACACGCCCCGCAATCAATCTGGTTGGAGCGCTCGAATATGTCGTCCATTACCCGTATGGCTGCCTGGAGCAGACAACCTCGTCTGTATTCCCCTTGATTCCGCTGAAGGAACTGGCCAATCAGGTCACCTTTAAAAATACCTCGCTCGGCGATGAGGCCCCAGACCTCATCCAGGCGGCTGTCTCGCGTATTCTCTCCATGCAACGCTACAACGCTTTTGCGATGTGGCCGGATGCTCACGACATCGCCAAGTACGAATCTGTTTACGCCTCGCACTTCCTTGTTGAAGCAGCCAATGCAGGCTACAAGATTCCTGCCGATGTCGTTCCGTTCTGTGTCAGCTTCCTGGAAGACGCATTGCGAAACGAGAATTGTTCGGACGCGGCCTATATCTGTGATGTTCTCGCACTTGCCAAACATCCTGCTCATGGCGTTATGTTGCGTCTCTTCGAGAAGTGCCACTCCTTAAACACAGAAGAACGATTCCACTTGGCGCGGGCCTTTATCCGTTCAGGAGATATTGCAAAAGGACGGGGCGTACTTGAAACCGTCAAGGCCGTCGATGGACTGCGCGAAGCGGCCTTTGGCCTGATGGCGTGGTGCGAAATTGATCCCGCCTCGACCTTTGCTGTCATCTGCTCCGCTGAAATTGAAAAGAAACGTACCCGCCAAGGCCACTGGGGCACCACACAGGACAACGCGCTCGCGCTGCTGGCGCTCGGACGGCTGGCCCAGCACATTGACCTTTCAAAGAAGTCGGACAACGTCAGCCTTCTGTGGAATGGTGCAGCCAAACAGATCACATCAACCAACACGGCTGTCTGGACCACCCCTCAAGCCTCGACGCTCAAAAACACATCTGCTGAACCGGTCTTTGTGACACGCCTGACACATGCGGTCCCCTTGCAGCATTCAATCACGAACGTCGATGAAGGGATTGTCGTGCGCCGGAACTTTATCACGTCAGATGGAATCCTGACGAATGTGACCACGATTGCGCGGGGTGACCTTGTCTGGATCGAGATCAGTCTTGATACACGCCAGGGCGAGACACGCGATATCATCATTGAGGACCTCCTCCCGGCCGGCCTTGAAGTTGAAATGGGCGCAGATCAAAAGGCTGCGGTCGCTGAGGACAGCTGGATTCTCCACCGCGAAGTGAGGGATGACCGCGTGCTTCTGTTCGCAAAACCGCTCAAGCAGAGACAGACCTACACGTATGCCGCCCGCGCTGTTACAGCAGGCGACTTCATTGTGCCTGCCCTATCCGCAAGTGCGATGTACGACCCAGGCACATTCAGCCGTCATGGTGCAACCCGCATCACGATTCAGCAGAAATAATCTCCTCATCAACCTGTTGTCCTTTCGTCCTTCGGTCCTTGGGTCCTTGGGTCATCATGCAAAGCAAAAGTTCTGTCAAACTGAAGCGAATCATCTGGGGCATCATCATCGGAACCGTGGTTTCCACCGTCATCTGGTTTGCCTGTCCCCCTCCCTTGGAAGCCGCGGCACGCTATCCCGGCGGCATGATTTTGCGAGACCGGGAGGGCGTCATCTTGCGCGTCGGGCTCGGCATCGGCGATGTCGACTGTCGCCCCTGCTATCGCGTTTCGCACAATGACTGGATCGTCAAAGCGTCCATTGCCTCGGAAGACTGCCGCTTCATGTCCCATCACGGCATCAATGTTGGCTCTCTCGTCCGAGCGTTCTGGCAAAATGTTTCAACGCGCAAGCGCATCTCCGGTGCCTCCACCATCACCATGCAGACCGTGCGCCTTATCGAACCCCATCCGCGCTCCTGGTTTTGGAAAGCGGTTGAAACAGTCAAGGCGTTACGACTCGAACGGGCTCTCTCGAAAGACGAGATTCTCTCCCAGTACCTGAACCGCGCCCCCTTTGCCTCAAACTTTGTCGGCATTGAGTCAGCCTCCCAGGGGTGGTTCGGCAAATCACCCAAAGAGCTGAATCTTGCCGAAGCTTCACTCTTGGCAGGACTGCTACAGTCCCCGACTCGATTTCGTCCGGACCGCTACCCTGATGCCGCCAAGAAGAGGCGCGCCTACGTACTGGACCGCATGGAAAAACTGGGGATGATTACCGCGTCCATGCGCAAAGACGCAGAGGCCGTACCGCTTGGGCTATTCCGTGCGAGACGCCCCTTTGCCGCGCCATTCTTCTGCGACTGGGCGCAGCAGAATATGCAATCGAGCAGGCTCGACATGCTGACCACCCTTGATTCTGCGCTTCAGCAGAGTGTTGACACCTATCTGCAACGTACCGCGAACGAGAACGGCTGCGATGGTGCCGCCGTCGTAATAGAAGTCGCCTCTGGCGCTGTGCGTTCCATGAGCTGTTCCGGCAACTATTTCTCTAAGGATGGCGGAAAGGTCAACACCGCCGTCACACCTCGCGCTGCTGGCTCGACATTAAAGCCCTTTGCGTTTGCACGTGCCATGGATGAAGGCAAGCTGACTCCCGAACAGATCCTCGCTGATATTCCGCGCCGTTTTGGAAACGACGTGCCCCTGAATTTCTCAGGCGCGTTCATGGGCCTTGTCTCGGCACGCGATGCCCTTATTCTCTCTTTGAACCTCCCCGCGATTGAGGTCGAAGAGATAACAGGTCTTCCTCGTTTCTACGAGACATTACATCAACTCGGCTTCAGCACCTTAAATAAACCAGCCTACCATTACGGCTTAGGCCTTGTGCTCGGCACTGGATCCGTGCGCCTCATTGACCTCGCAAATGCCTATGCGTGCCTTGCGCGAGGAGGCATCTGGATGGAATGCACCCCTCGGGCGATCCCATATCTGGCTCCTCAACGGCAGCGCGTGTTTTCCGAAGGAGCCTCATGGATGGTCAGCGATATCCTCAGTGGCGGTGAACGGTCAAAGGATGCCATCGGCCATATGGCGGATGCCAAGCTGCCGCAATTCGCTTGGAAGACCGGCACGTCATCCGGCTTTCGCGACGCATGGACCGTGGCATGGAATACAGAATACGTCATTGCAGTCTGGTTTGGCAACAAGCGCGGTCAGCGCGGACCTGATGCGCGCATCGGCAAAAAAATAGCGGCGCCCGTTGCCTTTGAAATCGCACGCACACTCTATCCCACTGGCGAGGGGCCCCTATTCAAGCGACCTGCATCCGTCATTAACAGGGAAGTCTGTGCCACATCGGGTCGCGTTGCAGGACCGCTCTGCGAACGCCGGATCACTGGCCACGCATTAAAGGATTGTTCTTCGTATGCCATCTGTCCTGTGCATGTACGAAAGGCCGACAACACAGTCACAATCAAATGGCCGCGTGATGTTGAAGAATTTCTGACATCCCAACGAAAAGGGCCGTTGCAACCCTCCGTCACTGAAAGCGAATTAAAGATTCTACAGCCCTATAATGACACCACATTCCGGATTGTTGATGGCATGTCGAACCAGCAAATCGTCTTTAAGATTTCAGGCGCGACACCCGGCGAGCCTGTTTACTGGTTTAGAAATGATGCGCTGGAAGGCACCTCGTCAGGCGTCAATCCCTTCTTCTGGAAACCCGAACGCGGCACCCACCGCTTCACCTGTTCCACCCTCTCCGGTGCAGCCGCCTCCGCCACTATCACGATTGAGTGAGACAACCGACTGAGAGGGGAACATGCCAACCATGCTCGTTGTGGCAATCGCGCAGAAAAATAAGGCAATAACGCAATA
>JBAXCC010000211.1:0-7438 GCA_037141675.1 bacterium
TGGGTGGCGCTAACGGCGGCGCGGAAGAGAGGGGCCGTGACGGTGCGCGGAGTCCAGGTCCTGGGGCTGGGGCGTTTACGGGGAATCGAGTCCGGTGGGATGACGGGGCCGTGTCATGACGAAGGACGGGCGAGGGAGGCCAGATAGGTATCTGCCTCCCCTCGCCCCGGACGCAGTCAGGGCGCGGCGCAGGCATCCTGTTCCGGACTCCCCGTAAACGCCCGCAACAACATCAGAAAGGAATATTGCCAACAATTCGGAACTGCACCCTATAATTAAGAATTGCGAGTCGCAAGTCTTGAATAGTGGCGACTGGGATGATAGAGTAAAGGGCATTCATATTATGGGGGGGGACACGAATTTGAACAAACAGATCGGCCTTATCATGGCCGCTTTAACGAACGCCTTGTTGCTGGCGCCGCTGGTTGCGCTCCGCGCGCAAGAATCCGTGCCCGTGCAAAACAGTGCCAGAGTCGTGAAGGAATGTCCGTACGGTGCGTATGCCGCCGGAACAAACACATCGTCATCCGGATTAGGGATTCCAAGTGAATTAATGACCTCGGCACTTGATGGACCGTTGCGGGATGTCGAAAATATTGTCTTTGCTGTACGGGGGATCGGCGGCGACGGACATTGGTATGCCAATTTCGGTTACTGGGTGTATGATGCGAACAAGATGCAGTATGGCCCTGCCGGCGGGCAATTGTGTCTGCTAAACTTACATAGCGGGCGCTTGACAATCTTGCTGGATGATCCCGCGGGCGGGGTTCGGGACCCGCAGGTGCATTACAGCGGCACCAAAATAATTTTCTCCTACCGGAAGGGTGGCAGCAAGATCTACCACCTTTACGAAATCAATACGGACGGTTCGAATCTGCGGCAGCTGACAAATGGCGACTATGACGATTTGGAACCCATCTATCTGCCCGACGGAGATATCCTGTTTTGCTCGGCCCGATGCCGTCGCTGGGTGAACTGCTGGTTCACGCAGGTGGCCACGATGCATCGCTGCGATAGCGATGGAAAGAATGTCATCCCGCTCTCCTTCAATATTGAGCAGGACAATACGCCGTGGATGCTTCCTGACGGCAGGGTCCTGTTCATGCGCTGGGAGTATGTGGATCGCAGCCGTGTCCAGTATCACCATCTTTGGACCATGAATCCGGATGGAACCGATCAGATGGTCTATTTCGGGAATATGCACTCCGGCACGGTCTACCTCGATGCCAAGCCCATCCCCGGTTCTGAAAAAGTTGTCGTATCTTTTTCTCCAGGGCATGGAAAAAAAGAACATGCGGGGCAGATCACGATCGTCTCGCCCAAGGCCGGCCCCGACAACCTGAGCTTTGTAACGCGCATCACCAAGGATGATGACTGGCGTGATCCTTGGGCGTTTTCCACCAATTGTTTCATCGCGGTACGCGATAAGAAACTTTGGATTATCAATGGGGCAGGGCTGGCCGAGCCGTTCTACGCATTGCCGCCCGCGCTCCAGCACCTGGACGTGCACGAACCGCGGCCTATACAGGCTCATCCCCGTGAAGTCATCATTGCCTCCAAGACGGACGCTGAAGAAGTCACCGGCAGGCTGGCGCTGATGGATGTAACTCAGGGGCGCAATATGGAGGGTGTCAAGCCAGGGGATGTCAAGAAACTGCTGATTCTGGAGACACTGCCCAAGCCGGTCAACTTCAGCGGCACCATGGAGCCGATCAGCCTGAATGGAACATTCACGTTGCCGCGCATTCTCGGGACGGTTCCCGTGGAGCCGGATGGCTCTGCGTATTTCGAGGTGCCGGCCGGGCGCGCCCTATTCTTTGTTGCTTTGGATGACGCGGATCTGTCGGTCAAACGGATGCAGAGTTTTGTCAGCTTGATGCCGGGAGAACTCACAAGTTGTTCGGGTTGTCACGAGAACCGTACGGAAACCGCGCGCATTAAGAGTGAATCCCGGGCTCTCAAGCGGGCGCCCAGCAAGATCGAGCCCATCACAGATGCGCCGGCGGTCTTTGATTTTCCTCGTGATATCCAGCCGATCCTCAACAAATACTGTATTCGATGCCATGACAGCGAGCACCGTTCCGGCAAAGTGGTCTTGACGGGCGATCATGGTCCCGAGTTTTCCGTCAGCTATGCCTCCTTGATCCTGAGGAATCAGGTTGCCCATGGAAAGGATGGTCGCTCCAATATCGCGCCTCGCCTTATCGGGAGTTCGGCAAGCCCGTTGATGAAGAAAATAGCAGGGGGTCATCACGATGTTAAGGTGTCACCGCTCGAAGCCAAGTGGATACGGCTGTGGATCGAATCTGGGGCGCCATACGCCGGAACATACGCGTCGCTTGGCACAGGCATGGTGAACTGTAAGATGCCTCAGAATGTTCTCGAGGAGCGGTGCAATACCTGCCATGAGGCCAAGAATAAGAAGGACGCAGACAGCCAGTTCAAGACCCATCGCGAGTTGATGTTCAACCTCACCCGTCCGGAAGCCTCGCTCGCACTCTTGGCGCCGCTTTCCAAAGAGGCGGGCGGACTGGATCTTTGCCGGTCCATGACCAACAAGCATGTTTCAGCGCAGGTGTTCTGTTCCACCAATGATCCCTCATATCAGAAAATTCTTATTTCGATTCGCAAGGCTGGCGAGCATCTGAATCAGATCAAGCGCTTCGACATGCCGGGGTTCATGCCCAATATGCCCTACATTCGTGAAATGAAGCGGTTCGGAATTTTGCCTGTGACGCTGGACCCCAAAGATCCAGTGGATGTTTATGCAACCGATGAAAAATACTGGCGCTCCTTCTGGTTGCCGGATCCAAAGAAGTAGGTGAGGCGGTGCTTTGTGCACCATTACATGATCAGGAGAACATCATGAACATTCGATCAAACCTCGCACTCATCGTGGCACTGACGCTTTCCATGTCATGCCGGGCCGCATTGAAGCTGGCTGCCGGTGATCAGAAGCCATTCCTTGTGATCATGGTGGACACGAAACAGACGAAATTTGACGTTGACACTGAGACGATGGCGACGTGGATTTTTCCAGCTACGACAAACTATTATACGATGCAGGATTGGTTGCGTATCAACTTCGCAGGCAAGGTGAGCATCGCGCCGTGCGAGGAGAGTTGTGATACAAAGAACGATGGGGTTATCAAGGTGCTCGTAGATTCCGATGACCCGCAGTTGGGCGAGCCTCGCACGATGGAAGGCATTTGCCGAGATGCCTTGCTCAAGGGTGCGCCGTATATTGATATCTCACGCTATGACACGAAGAAAAGGGGGCAGATCGGCCCGCCGGAACTGGGCATCCTGTTTCTCTTTGCCAAGCCACAGCTGTCTGGAGGTGGGACGAGTTTCCATTGGGCCAAACTTCCGCTGCCGGAACTGAATGGTGTCAAGTTTGATGGGTTTGAATTCATCTGCGCGCCACCCGGGCGGGACAATGTTGGCGCGATCATCCATGACTGGATTCACATTTATGGAGAAAAGGATTTCTACGCTCGCGATAAAACGCGGTTTGGCGTGTCGGATCTCCATCTCGGCTACATCTGGAAAGGCATATTGAAAGGCCGGAAAGGGCCCTCGAACCTGATGCCGATGTCCATGGAGAACTTCGGAATCGTGGCACCAGAAGTCGTGACCAAGTCGGGCGAATATACACTCCGCGCCCACAGCACGGGCCGTTACAACTACTTGAAAATCCCGACTGCGGATCCCAAGGAATATTTTCTCGTCGAAAACCGTCAGTTTGACGGCTTTGACGAATGCCTTGCAAATGACATCAAGGAACCAGGTATTGCAATCTACCACGTTGACCGCAATCAGGAGATCAAAGGCAACTTCAACAACGATGACATGAACCATCGAATGGTCACCATCGAAGCGGCCAACGAGAAGAAGGTTGGATTCAACGAGTACAATGTTGTGGGTGGCAGAGACAAGACAGACCACGATGTGCTTTGGCATGAGGGAATGATCTTTGGGCCGGAGACAGTTCCCTCCTCCAAGCTCTATTCCGGGCAAAGCTCAGGCATTGCACTAAAAATCGTCAGCCCCAATGCACGCGACATGAAGGTGTGGATCAAACTGCTTGGGCAAACCGTGAAGCCCACCACGCTGAAAGAAATTCCAGCGAAAAAATAATGGCGAATCTGATAAACAAACACCCTCATTAATGGAGTCCTATAAACATGCGATCACCTATTTTCATATTCACCGCACTGTTGTTAGCGCCGCTGGCCGCGTTGCACGCTGCAGACACAGCAGCCCTTCCGCCACCGAAATACATCGGCCCGCCATTGCCTGAACACGCTGTCACCAACCGCGCGTTCCAGGGCATTCCAAGCGTGGCCGTGGCCCCGGGTGGACGTTTGTGGGCGACCTGGTATGCAGGCGTGACCCCGGGCGAGGATTCGAATAACTATGTCGTACTCAGCACCAGTGGCGATGGTGGCGCGACGTGGACCGAAGTGCTCATTGTCGATCCTGATGCGGCTGGACCGATACGCAGTTTTGATCCTGAGTTGTGGATGTCGCCTGACGGGCGTCTATTTTTCTCATGGTCGCACATGGACAAGAGCCGTCATGATGCTGAGCTGGGTGTCTGGTGCATTGAGACAAGCGAACCAAATAGTGCGACTTCGGTGTGGTCAAAGCCTCGTCGCCTCAGTGACGGGGTGATGATGTGCAAGCCGCTCGTGCTCTCCTCTGGCGAATGGGTGCTGCCGATCTCGACGTGGCGCGAACACGACAACAGCGCACAGATGGTTGTCTCCTCGGATACTGGCAAGACGTGGTCGCTGCGCGGCGGTTGTAATGTGCCTGTGGCTGACCGACAGTTTGATGAGCACATGTTCATCGAACGCAAGGACAGTTCGTTCTGGCTGCTCGTACGCACGAAGTACGGCATCGGCGAAAGTGTCTCCACGGATCGCGGTAAGACGTGGCCCGAGTTAAAACCATCGACGATCCTTCACACGCCATCGCGTTTCTTTATCCGTCGTCTCATCTCGGGATCGCTATTGCTCGTCAAACATGGTCCGCTCGACACCCGCACTGGCCGCTCGCATCTCACAGCGTATATTTCAAAAAATGACGGCCAGACCTGGAGCGGCGGACTCATGCTGGATGAACGTTCTGGCGTCTCCTATCCCGATGGACAACAGACGCCCGACGGCCTTATCCGCGTCATCTACGACTATAACCGTGTCTCTGACCGCAACATCCTCTTTGCCACCTTCCGGGAAGAAGATGTTGTAGCTGGCAAACAAGTCAGTCCTGATGTGCGACTGCGCCAACTCGTGAGCAAAGCCTCTGGCGGTCAGGAGAAAACCGTGTCGAAGGAGCCGGTGAACAAGAACCGCACCGGCGAGGCGCTGCGCACCAAGAACCCTGGCACGCTCACCAGTGCAGATGCCACAGCGCAGCCCTTCGTATCAGGAGTCAAGCTGTTCAGCGACCGCGGTTATAGTGCCGCTGAAGTGCCCGCGGTGTTGAAAGCTGCACACTTCCTGCCTGTCGCGATGAACGGCAAGAAGACCCTGACGTGCCAGCGTGCCGGTACTGTTTGGTTTCTCACGCCATCGCCTGAACGCAATAACGATTCCCAGTCGCAAGCGCTCATGGATCAAGGCTTCACGATGGTCGCGGTTCCCGAAGTGCGGCTTTTCAGTCCGCAATCGGCTGCCAACTTCTGTACGCTTTATCAAAAAGAGTGTCTCATCGGAGAAACCATCATCATCGGGAAATGGGCCGTACCGCTCTTCATGCCTTAAAAAGGAAACTATTGGTAAGCCCCCCGCCCGCCATGCGGGAACAAATAAAGGAGTAACCTCTTAAATTAAGAGTTAAAAGTTAAACGTTGAGAGTTCCACCTCCGCGAATACAGCTACGGCGGACAGGTAAAAGTTTAAAACGCTTAACGCTCAACGCCCAACTCTTAACGCTCAAGTTACAGATAAGGCAACAATGAAAAACCTACTCAAACTAATCGTCGTACTGCTGCTGGCACCGCTGGTCGTCCTTCACGCCGCTGACGTTGACAATCTGTTGATCCGGTGCCAAGTGACAAAGACAGATCCCTCCCCGTTGGGCAGCGTCGGTGGATTTGGCACGATGAGCCAATGCCTGCTGCTAGGAAACGGCAATCTCATGGTCAGTGTCGCGGGCGGACCGGAGTCCCTGACGCTGTTCCTCGGCAAAACGGATTTCTGGCGCGACCGCGGGCACAGCAAAAACCTCTGGCAGAGTGGAAACGTCCTGCCCGGCTATTTGAACATTCACTTCCCCACGATGACCGGGGCCAGGTTCGAGCAGGTGCAGGATATGGCCCTGGCTGAAGTGCGAACCACCTTGACGAAGGCAGGGCAGGTTGTTGAGGTGCGTTCGGTCACACCGCATGAGGCAGACAACTTTGTGATCAACGACTTGTTTAACAAAGGTCCCGGCACAGTCGAAGTGCGTATTGAGACTTGTACCGAGCAATTCAAGGAAAGGGAAGACCCGTTCGAGGTGGCCGCCGGAAAAGATCCGAGCGATCCATCGCTCACCTGGGTGACACGCAAAACTCAGGAACCGCCGCCCGCGAACAAAGAGAGCGGCGATCCTGCTTTCCGCATGTGGGCGGCCATCGGCACCCGAGTCATCGGCGCGACGTGCGCGAGCGAGGTGGACAACCAGTGGAGCTACGAGTCGAAAGATCTTCAGGTGAAAACCGCGACGGTCTTTACGCTCCAGCCCAGCCAAAGTGTGCGTGTGGTAACGAAGGTTCACAGCACGGGCATACCGATCAGTCTAACGCCAGCCGATCCTTTACCCGAAACCCTGGCGCTGTTGCGGAAGATGTCTTCCGAACAGGCAGGGCAACTCATCGCCGAGCATCGAGTGTGGTGGAATACGTTCTGGCGCAAGGGCTGGGTGCAACTTGACGCTGAGCCGCTGATGGAACGTGTGTGGTTCGGTTGTATGTACATCCTTGCCTGCGCGAACAAGGCTGGTCAGTGGCCCGCCGGTTGCAATGGATGGCCAGTCAACGATGACGTGCCGTGGGGTGGAGACTATCACTGGAATTATAACAACGAGGCTCTCTACTATGGGGCCTACACCGCCAATCGCGTCGAGTTGACCGAACCTTACGATCGCACGGTGCTGGATGCCAACCGCTATGGCCGGCAGCAGGCGAAAAAACATGGTGCTCCTGGCACGTTCTTCTACATGGCCACAGCTCCGGGTCATCTCAACGAAGCGATCACCGTAGGCCAGAAGACGCACGCGCTCGAAGCGTCGCTGAACCTGATCCTCCGTTACTACCACACCTACGACCTCGACTGGGCGGCGCGGGTGTTCCCGTTCCTGAAGGACGTGGCCGATTTCTGGGATTGGACGCTCATGAGCGACAGGGAGGTTCGTCCCAACGGCGCATACCGTTATGTCGTCAAGGACA
>JBAXCC010000212.1:0-7426 GCA_037141675.1 bacterium
TACCAATTTCACCACCCGGGCAACTGGGGGAGTCAGCCAGAAATTATGGCACATTCGAGGGTATGAACTTTCTGACGATTGAAGACGCGATTGGCAAAACCCCGCTGGTGGCCTTCACCATTCCGGAGAAGGAGCCGTGGGTGGACAATACCTACGGCAGCGAGGATGTTGTCCTGCCGGGGTTTGAACCGCTCAAGGCCGATGCGGGCGCGGTGGCGCTGTGGGGCCGCCGCTACCAGTTTGGCGGCGCCGTCATGCCGCAACAGATCACGAATCAGGGGCGCGAGATGCTGGCCCGGCCGATGAATTGGTATGTGAAGACGGGGACCGCGACGGTGCCGCTGGTGACCCAGAGTTCAAAACTGCTGTCCGCCTCGCCGACCCGGGCGGTGTATGAGACCACCGGAACGCTGGGGGAACTGACCGTTCGCGGCCGCGTCATGGTTGAATACGACGGCTTCATGAAGTTCGACCTGGAGTTCACGCCCGGCGCCAAGCCCGTGACGGTGGATCAGCTTTACCTGGACGTCCCCTTTGCCCCCGCCTGCGCCACCAACTTCTTTTATCCGCTGCGCCGTTCCGGAAGCTGGGAACCCGGCTGGCAAAGCGCGCTGGTGATGAATGCGACCAAGGTGACCAATACCATCACGGTCGGCACCCCGGACTTTTGCCTGCAGTGGCTGACGGAATCGGATCAATACTATTATCCGCGGGGCAATGAGCAGGCGCTCCAGACCCTGGTGGAACCGGGCACCGGCGCGCATCTGTTCCGGAACACGGTCATTGGCGGCAGCAAAACGATCACCAAACCGTTCACGCTGACCTTTGCCCTGGAGGCCGGGCCGGTGAAGGCGCGGCCGGCGAATTGGCGCGGCTGGACCATGTCGTCCATGCAGGCCGACCTTAACCCCAAGTTATACAACAATGTGCAATATCGTTATGACTGGTGGGCGCGGGCGCCGGGCGAACTCATTCCACGGGCGGGCTTTCCGGCGCAACGGAACGCCAGCCTGTTCAAGGATCGGATCGAGATGGCGAGCATCCATTTTGCCGGCTTCCGCTCGTATGAGGAGAAGGACGCCCAAAAACGCACTCCGGAATGGCAGTTGCATGAAAGCGAATGGATCCGCATCCCCCGCATACCGGATGAGGGCGCCACCACGCCCGGCTGGATCAACACCTATGTGGACACCAATTCGAGTTTCGGCCAATGGCATGTCTACAATGCGTACAAGCTGTTTAGCTTGACCGGGATGCGCGGCTTGTACTATGATGACTGGCGCCAGGGGCCGTCCCTGAACGCGGCGGCCGGTTCCGGCTACGTTGACGAGGACGGCACCCCGCGCCCGACCCAGGACATCTTCAGCCAGCGCGCATCGCCGGTATCCTTGTACAAGTCGACAAACACTTCGTTCATCCCCCCGAACTCCGTGTTGAGCATTTTCTGGATTTGCTCGTTATTCAAATCTTTGAGAATGGTTTCACACCAGGCAGCAAACCCGATTTCAAGTTGAAGAGCCTTCTTGTTGCCTGCAAACCGATAGGCATCGCGCAAGCCAGCATACATCTTGTGTAGGGTATAGAAGGGTGCCCATTGGCCATTCAGATCAAAACCGCCTGAGCGGATCTCTCCCTTTGCAACCTGCGCAAACATCTCCTGTCCGCCTTCAAGCGCACCCAGATAACCATTGCCATTTTTCTTCTGAACTTCATCCAGTTGATCAACGATATAGTCAGCGCGCTCTTTAAACCGGTTATCTCCCGTTGCAGCAAACATGATGCTTACAGCAGAGAGATAGTGTCCGCAAATATGTCCCGTCAAGTTACGTCCGTCGCCATCCCATCCATCATAGCCCTTTGCCTTAGGCTCCAAGCCTGCGCGTTTCCGCAGGAATGCCAGCATACGATCCGGTTCTAATTGAAGCAGATATTCCGCATCCTTGTCTTGGGCTTGTTTGAGAGGTCCTGCTGTCAAGCGCACATCTTCCAGCGGTAGTGGTGTACAACGAGGAGAGGGCGCTTGCGCAGAACATGCTGTGGTTAACACAAGGGAGGAAAGAAGGACCATACATCTCATTCGTCTTATTCCTCTTGCATGAAGGGATAGGTGAAATCGGTTGGCGGTACGAACGTTTCCTTGATCGTTCGAGGACTCGACCAGCGGTAGAGATTGAGCATGCTCCCTGCCTTATCATTCGTGCCGGATGCACGTGCACCGCCGAACGGTTGCTGTCCAACGACTGCGCCGGTCGGCTTGTCATTGATGTAGAAGTTGCCCGCTGCATGAACCAGCTTACGTTCCATTAAGTGAATGGCTTGGCGATCCTGAGCAAAGGCAGCCCCTGTCAGCGCATACTTGGTCGAGGAGTCGCAAATCTCAATCGTCTTCTCAAAATCCTTGTCGTCGTAAACAAAGATCGTCAGCACAGGTGCGAAGATCTCCTCAACCATGCTCTTGTAGTTTGGCTTCTTCGCCAGGATAACCGTCGGATAGATGAACCATCCCTTGGAACCGTCATAGCCGCCACAGAGCAACTCGGCGTCCTTCGACTTCTTGGCATGCTCAATATACTTGACTGTGTTCTTGAAGGAGGACTCGTCAATGACCGCTCCCATAAAGTTACGGAAATCGCAGATGTCGCCAACCTTGATCTTTGCGATCTCAGCAAGCAGACCTTTCTTGACTCGCGGCCAGAGACTCTTCGGAACATACGCACGTGAAGCTGCAGAACACTTCTGCCCCTGATATTCAAAGGAGCCGCGCACCATGGCGCAGACCAGCGGATCAACATCCGCTGACTTATGTGCAAAGATAAAATCTTTACCACCTGTTTCACCCACCAAACGCGGATATGATTTGTAGGGTGTGATATTGTCGCCCGTCAATTTCCAGATCGCATTAAACACCTCGGTCGACCCAGTGAAGTGGACGCCCGCCATGTCGCGACTCGTGAGCAAATACTGACTCATATCGCTTCCGGCGCAAGGAACAAAGTTGATAACACCTGTCGGGATGCCAGCCTCTTCAAGGATTTTGAAGATGTAATAGTTCGACAGGACTGCGGTTGACGCAGGCTTCCAGACAATGGTGTTCCCCATG
Organism: bacterium; assembly: GCA_037141675.1. Lineage (GTDB taxonomy): Bacteria > Verrucomicrobiota > Kiritimatiellia > RFP12 > UBA1067 > CAIZQW01. The sequence goes on from JBAXCC010000212.1 coordinate 3,101, forward strand.
ATGGCAGGTGCTGTACAGAGGTTGCCGCCGATGGAGGTGAAATTGAACGGGGAGATCGCAACGACAAAACCATCCAGGGGACGATGCTGCTGACGATTCCACATGCCCTTTGAATTCTGAGGCTGATCTTTGTAAATTTCCTGTGCAAAGTAACAATTGTAGCGGAAAAAGTCGGCCAGTTCGCAGACCGCATCAATTTCAGCTTGAAAGGCCGTCTTGCTCTGCCCAAGCATGGTTGCTGCGTTGACCTTTGCGCGGTAAGGGCCTGACAGCAATTCCGCAGCCTTTAAAAAAATGGATGCTCGGTGTTCCCAGTCGATATCCGCCCACTTCGCCTTTGCCTCCATAGCTGTCCGAGCTGCCAACTCCAGTTCCTTCTTGCCCGCCACATAATATTTGGCGAGCACATGCTGATGGTCATGCGGCATCCGAACATATCTGACATTCGCTGTCCGATATTCCTTCCCGCCAATCACAATCGGAATATCAACAACAATCTTGGCTTGTCTGGCCAACTCAGCTTTAAGTTGTGCGCGCTCCGGTGAACAGGGCGCATAGTTCAAAACAGGCTCGTTGGTTGGTTTAGGTACTAAATAAAATCCATTAGCCATAACAAACTCCTTCGATTTTTTATAAGCATGCCCATTGTGTTAGCAATCCGAAACCAAATGTTCATGTTTGGTAAATTGTATCATGTCACACATGGAAGTAAATGCAGTTCATGAGTTATGCTGGCATATTTTGCGCAAACAACCACTATTTCCTCATCCATACCCGGGAATTGCCACCCCAGTTATGGCGCAAGTAATAGGGTATGGACTTGAAGGGCTTTGCATTAGCCGTTTCACTCGTCTCGTCCTCTTTGCGTTTCTAATTCTTAAAAGCGTATTACGCCGCAGGATGAAAATGTATACACGGAGTGCTCAATTGTTAGTACTATTTGCTCACAGGATGCGGGGGAACTGGAATACTGAGATCGGAGGAAGAAGCCCAATGGGAATGGCATGCGCCTGTGTACCCTGCTCGAGCACTGTCCTCCGTCGGTTGCAATAAAAAAAGCGAGGTGAGTCGTCTTGGTGAGCCGGCCCCGAAATACCGTTGTTGTTTCCACAAAGCATGGACAGGAACGCAATTATTTGAGAAACTAAAGACGTTATCTTTTAAGGCAATCATAGGTATCAACCGTAATGTCGCGATCCGTATGCCGATGAAAACAAACCCGAAACCGATCCGTGGATGTTGGCGCACCTTTTGGCGTGCGTTTTGCTTTTGCCTGGCTGTCGTGATGATTGCCGGGGTGCTCGTTTGGCAGGCAAGGATCACGCTGTTAACCAATCTGATGCGGCATGAACTGGATCGTCGGGGTCTTTCCGATGTCACGTTCCAGCTCGCGTCGGTCCGTCTGGATCGTGTCGTGTTCAGAGAGGTGCAGATGGGAGGTGCCACACCTGTCGTGCGTGTGGATTGGTTGGAAGCACGGTTTTCTTTCCCAGAGATATTCAAAGGTGAAGTTGACCGTGTGCGTGCATGCGGGATCCAACTTCCACTGATTGCTGGGGAGAATGCAGTCACGGTTCCGTTTCTTGAGCGACTCCAAAAAATCGTGTCATCTCCGACGGGCAATTCAGGTACCGAATCTGAGGCAATCGCTCCGTCGACCCGCAGGTTCCGGATCGGGGAATGTTCAGTCTATCAGGTCCAGATGCCGGTCCGGCGTAAAGATGGAAAGGTCCTGACGACGCTGAACAGCGAGGCCACCGTGATCTTTGATCCAACAGACTTGCAGACAGACCGCTATCGTCTCCGGTGTTCGATGGAGGATGCCACGGGTGTTCAGTTTTTGGCTTCCGGTCGGGTGTCGCCTTGGATCGGCGAGACGCAACTCGCATTGGAGGCGAAGATTAGGAATGTGTCTGAGGTTTTAGCCATGGCGCAAGTCGTTCACCCGATGGACATCCCTTTCGCAGTCTCCAACTGCAGCATCTCGGTGCGCGCGACATTCTGTTCAACCGCGTGGACGAACATGGGGCGTGTCGAAGGGATCGTGGAGCTGGGGCGGGGGAGCATCGTCTCGTTCCCGCGTCAGGAGAGCGACGTGATTCTCCAATCCTTCAAAGTCGATTTCTCCGGGCGTATGTCGGAATGGCAGGTACGCTTGAACATCGGTCTTGCTGGGGTCCGGATGAAGGGCGACCGGACCTTTGTGCAGGAAGAGGGACGGATGTTGAGTCTGCGCGGGGGGCTTCGATTCCAGGATCTGGGTACCAATCATGCTGTTCGCGCGACGATGGATACGGATCTGTCGGGACGCGTTGCGGCGAAAATGTTGCCGGGCATCTTGCCCTTCATGCCGAAGTTGCTGACGGACGGGGGGACGTTGCATACCGAAGCAACGTTGACTCGGAAACCAAAGGCGAAGTGGAATGGTCAGGCCGGGTTTGTTGCAGAAGCGCGGCGGACAACCGTGACGCTCGCGTCAGGACGTTTCGGCGCGTTACGCGCTGCAGTGGAAGGAAGCGTGGATATCCGCGACAATCAGTCAGGCCTGCTGAAGACTGCAGTGATCATCGAGGAGGGTTCTTTCCGGTCTCAGGGACAATCTTGCCTTGCGAATTTCAGGATGGCGTTGACATCGGAGCCGCCTTACCAGGAGGCGGTCGGGACCTTCTCGGGAAGGGTTACGACAAACACCTTTCTCAGCCCGTTCGGCATCCATTGGGTGGAGGAGCCTGGATTGGCGGTGGAAGGTGGCGCAAGAGTGACAGGTTTGCCGACGCGGCCGGAGTGGTGTTTGACGATGACGTTGCCGGAGACCAAGGTAGTGGTCGACGGGCTTTTGCAGGGACGTTTAGGCGGGATGGCGTCGCTGCGATACAGAGAGACGCTCATCGAGGCAACAGCGGAAACGTGGCTACGTGACGTCTCCGACGAGCCCTCGAAGGCAACGGACACGGCCCTCCGATGGGGTGCGGGACGCCTCTCGTTGGAGCTTCGGGTTCCCGAGTGTCCTACCGACAATCTTTCGAATCGGGTGGTCCAAGTACGTGCAGGCATCCGCGATGCCTTCTGCACACAGGGAAAAATATTCGATGTGCAGGCGTTGCAAATGACGCTTCCCATGACGTGGTCCCAGCGGCAGGGATTGCAGTTTCCTGATCCGCCGGAACTCAGATGGAAAGACGTGAAGGTCGCTGGGCTCGCGTTCGAGTCGGCGGGTTTCACGATCACAAATCATCTTGAAACCGTGGAGATCCGCAATCGGATCCAATGCAAGGGCAGTCTGCTGGATTTGAGGTCCACGGTCCTGATGCCATTGGCGGACCCTGGACGGGTGACCCTTCATGCACAGATTCCAGATGTCCGTTTGACCGGTCAAGACGCGATAGTTACATGGATACGGACGTTCGATGACACCCTTACCGCGGAGGGACGTTGTTCGGCGGAGATGGAGCTTCGCCGCATGGATTCCGGTCTTTATCTGCACGGGAAGGTCGCTACCGCAGAGGGAAGTCTTACGCGACTAGGGGTGAAGGTCTCCGGTCTTCGTGCCGAGGTGCCGTTCGAGTTCAGGAATGGATTTCGGACCTGCCAAGCGCCCGTTGTTGCCTTTGAAAGGATGGAGACCGGCCGATTCGTGGTGAATAAGGGGGAGGTTTTATTCCAGCTTACACCCGAGGAGTTTTTCATTGAACAGGCGCGAGTGGATTTCTGCAAAGGGCAACTGAATACCTACTCGATCCATCTGAATCTGAAGCAGCCCAATACCGATTTGATCGTTTATGCGGATCGCGTCGATCTAGGCGAGACGTTGATGATGGTGACCCCTCTGACAGGGAAGATCGAAGGTGTTCTGTACGGTCGCTTTCCGGTCAAGATTGCAGACAAGAAAATCCATCTCTCTCCCGGATTCCTGTATTCCCTTCCGGGACAAGGCGGGATGTTCAGGCTGGATGATGTCCGCCAAATTGAACCGTGGCTCGCTCAGGCCGGAATCCAGTCGGAGGTCCAGGGACCTTTGGCCAAGGCCCTGGGCAACATGGATTTCAGCACCCTGCGCATGGAGTTGGAAACGCCCCCGGACAAAGGCGAGGCAGTCTTACGTCTAAAGATCGCTGGAAAATCGAACGACAAGGAGTGGCCTGCGCCAGTGGACCTAAATCTGAACTTGCATGGACCCCTTGAAAAGGTGTTAAATATGGGAATAAACTTTTCCCAGAAATAGGAGAATGAACGAATGAAAATGATGCGTATGACGCCATTGGCCATTTTGCTGTTGCTGATAGTGAATGGATGCCTGTCGATCAAGACCGAGCATGAGATCAAACC
>JBAXCC010000213.1:0-7421 GCA_037141675.1 bacterium
CAAGGCTTGGGTAAAAGTGAAACAGCGCAAGGGCTTATAAAGCGCGGCCATGCGTTGGTCGCTGATGATCTGACGCAGTTCCGTCGTGACAGCAACGGGCGGCTGATTGCATCTGCGTTAAACGTCACTAAGTTCTTCATGGAAATTCGTGGTATCGGTATTATTTATGTACCAGCGATTTTTGGCGTGACGGCGGTGCGTGGCGAAAAGCATGTTGACCTCGTGATTACCTTGATGCGTCAGGCGGATGTTGACGCAGAACTTGATCGTACAGGAACAGAAGATTTGTCTCGTGAGTTTTTAGGTATTTCGGTACCCCAGCGCATTGTTCCAGTTGCTCCTGGGCGCGACCTTGTGAATTTGGTCGCAACCGCAGCGCAAGAGTATAAGTTACGTATGACAGGGTATGTAGCTGTATCCGAGCTTGATGCTCGAATCAAACAGCAACATGATGTTACATGGAGAAAATCAAATGGGACGATCTGAAACAGAAGCGCGTGATTTAATTCTGCTGAATAAATACGGCATGCATGTCCGGCCGGCAGGACTGTTTGCAAAAGTTGCTTCACGATTTAATGCTGATGTCGAGGTTGAGAAAGATGGAAGCATTGTTTCGGGCAAAAGCATCATGGCATTAATGACACTTGAAGCTATTTGTGGAACTGTATTGCGTGTCACGGCGAGTGGCCCGCAATACAAGGAAGTCTTGGATGAACTTGAAGCACTCATAGCTAGAAAATTCGATATCCCCGATGAGCAGTAATCTCGATAGTTTCATTGATGATCAAGAGACCGGAATACAAATGTTCAACGGTATTGCTGTGTCTAGAGGTTTTGTCTCGGCCCGTGCGTATGTGTTTCGCCCTTTGAATAGCGAGGCTGTTTCAGAGGTGAAGATTAATCCTGAAGATGTTGAAGCCGAATTGAAGCGCTTGGTTGTTGCGATTGATCAGACGAAAGATCAGATTCGCTTATTGGCGAATAACCTTCGTAACCAACATGGCAGTGTGGCAACTATCATGGATGGACATGAGATGCTTGTGGAGGATGTGTCGGTCATTCAGTTTTGCCAGAAGCGGATTAGTGACTACTTTTATAATGCCGAATGGGCTGTCTCCGCCGCAGCCAATCATTTTGCCGGCATCTTTGGCAAGATGAAAGACGAATACTTAAAGGAGCGTGCCAATGATGTGCACGACATTGCTCGTCGAATTTTAAGGAATTTGCGCGGACAGGGAGACCAACTCGTTACCATTACCGAACCCAGCATTGTTGTTGCATCCGAGTTGACTCCTTCGGAAACGATCTTGTTGCCGAAGCAGATGGTTGTGGGCCTTGCCACGGATCGTGGCAGTGTAACATCACACGCATCTTTGTTGGCTCGCGCAATGGGCATTCCCGCTGTTGTAGGGATTGGACATTTTTCGGAGCGCGTGCGTACGGGAGACCTTATCCTTTTAGATGGCTCACGCGGGAAGGTTGTCCTAAACCCAGGTGTGGCAACGCGACATGCATTTGAGAAGGTGATAGCCCGGGCACACACCATCAGTGAAACGGTTGACCAATTCCGGTTGAAGCCATGTTTGACAAGCGATGGTCATGCAATCCCCTTGTTGGCTAATGTCGACCATACAACTGCCAAAGATGACTTGTGTGCCGTGCATGCTGAGGGCGTAGGTTTGTTCCGTACTGAATATCTCTGGCTTTCGCTTGATCGTGAGCCGACAGAGAAAGAACAATACAAGGCCTATTCGAAATTAGTCTGCGGATTACCCAAAGGGCAGAAGATCGTTATTCGCGCATTGGACTTGGGTGGCGATAAGATGGCTACAGGGTCTCATCTAAAAGAAGCCAATCCGTTTTTAGGCAATCGTTCGATTCGTTTTTTGCTCAATGATCTCCCTATGTTTCGGAGACAATTGCGTGCGATTTTACGGACAAGTGCGCATGGCCATGTTTTGTTGATGTATCCGATGATTGCGACACTTGAGGAGTTCCGTGCTGCTAATGCAGAATTGAATCACTGCAAAAATGAGTTACGTTTAGAAGGTGAACCCTTTGATGACAAGATAAAGGTCGGGGCCATGATCGAAGTTCCAGCAGCGGCTTTAATCGCGGATGAATTGGCAAAAGAGGTTGATTTCTTTTCTATTGGAACAAATGATTTGGTTCAATACACGTTAGCTGTTGACCGTTTGAATGAGACGGTCTCGAGTCTCTATCAGCCGACACATCCTGCTGTCTTGAGGTTGATTGATATGACCGTCCGTGCTGGGCATGCACATCAACGGCCTGTTGCTGTGTGCGGCGAGATGGCTTCTGACCCGGTGTTGGCGGTCTTGCTGATCGGACTTGGTGTTGACGAATTGAGTGTTTCGCCTAATCAGATACCTCAACTTAAATATGTATTGAGTCAAGTGACCTTTGAAGACGCTCGTGCATTAGCGGTGGAGGTGCTTGGCAAAAGCAATTGCCTCGCGGATGAAATCTATGCGCACTGCAAGACAACAATCAATAAATGGGTGCCAGGCATTTCCTTTTTGTAGGCGCTTTTAGAAGGTACGCGCTTCTATGCCAAAATCCACTCGAGTTGTTCCTGTTCGTTTTCCTGTCAATGAACTATTCGAATCTGTTCAGGGGGAAGGCGCAAATTCAGGATTGTCCGTTGTGTTCCTTAGGTTAGGCGGCTGTAATTTGGCCTGCCCTTGGTGTGACACGGATTCGTCAGTAGTTGAAATGCTGGATGTGGAAACGATCCTTAATCGACTTTCAGCATTTTTGATTCGTCGTCTGGTTTTGACAGGAGGGGAGCCGCTAATACAGCCGTCACTGGACATATTGTTGACCCATTTGAATCAGGCGGGGTACTGGATTGCCTTGGAAACAAATGGCTTGATTGATCCCGCTCCTCCGCTTCGTCAGAAGTTCGATTATATTTCAGCATCGCCTAAAGCTTATGCGGCTGTCGACTATCTTGAGTCGCGTATGATTACTCAGGCCGATGAAGTACGTATTGTCGTTGATGGCGATGTGTTTGCTTTCTGCAAGCGGATGCGTCATCAAATCACTGCCGCGCATTACTTCCTTTCGCCGTGTACTCGGAACGGGAAGATGAATGTGGAAGAGACGTTAGAACTCTTGAAACGTCTCAATGCAGATGAACATGAACGTCCTTGGCGTCTATCCCTCCAACTGCACAAGCTGATTGGCATCCGCTGACGAACTTGCTTTATTGGGCAAGATGAATTGTGACGCGTACAATGCCGTTTGAAACAGTTGTTTGCAGTGGACCGACCTGATCTGCTGGACAGGGTATATAGAACTGCTTTAAAATCTTCGCATTTGGGTTTCCGATAGGGGATGCAATGAGGGATAGCAAGTTGCCGTCGGTAGATACAAGCACACTCTTCTCGTCAATCTTCTGGGACAGTACAAAGGCGATGTGGTAAAGCCCATCATGTTCCCGCATATCCGCAGCCTGCCTGACAGGCGCATCCTGCCATCCGCTGTCGTGCGAGAGTGCTTGTGCAATCCGGCTGACACGCGACTGGGGTACACCCCCTGGAGAAAACGAAATGGTGTGTTGAGAAGCTGTCACCACATAATGCGGAGGCTCATCAGATTCGTCAGCATTCAGAGGTGGTTTTTCGCTCTGGCTCGTTGCAGTTCGAAGAATCGCTGTTTCTTTCTTTGTCTCAAATCTGCCCATCAAAAGAAGCAAAACGATCGCTATCAAGAGCAATCGATCAAACCAGGATAACAGACTATTGGGGTTTGCACTCATTGTTTTTACCCGGGTACTGTATTAGCACAAGGCATGCCATTGGGCGTAAAGCCCATCGCCCGCGAATCCGCCTAAGGCGGGCAGGTCAGGAAAATACGAAGAGGTAACTGTTTCGCATGAATTGTCATAAACCTGTGCGTTTAGGCGTCCCCGCATCTACCGATGGCTGGTCCGATAGCCCCCGGACCAGTTAACAGGCGTGGACGCCTATTCGCCTAGCAAGGCATCCAATTCCATCATTCCAATATTCCATCACTCCATTGAAGTTATAAGACTCGCGCCAAGTTGTCTGATTAGGCGCGCCAAATTGTCACGGATGGCTTGTCTTTGCGGTTTAAAATTGGTATTTTAAAAGTGTTTCATCCATGCGAGATGAAGGCATGGTAATTGCTGAGTAAATGATGATGACTTTGAGACAACAAAAACAACCGAAGCCTGGTATCCGGCTTGAGTATATTCTGCTCATGGCATTCTTGGTATTTATGTTATTGGCTGGTGCGGGGCTTTTCTTTTTAAAAATGACACATGATCGCCAGACGCGTCTAGCTGCAACGGAATATGTTTTAAATAGGGGTATGCTTCTCATTAATACGATGAGCGCGATGGAGGGAGTCTCTTCGACCAATGCGACGCGTGAAATCTGGAAAGTGCTCTCTGATACGGCAGATACAATATTCGATGTGCGACCTGATGTGCAATCGCTTTCGATTATGCGTGATGGCGTAACTGTGTTCCATCGCCAGGCTCAGGGTTTTGAGACGTCTCAGGGTACAAACGGAATGAAAGCCGCCGTCGGGGAATTGGAAACGGTGATGTCGGGCAGTACGCTTGAAATCGGCGGCAAACACCAACCAGTCTTTGTTTTCTCACGTGCAATCCCTTCACCCGATGGCCGGGCTACAGTGATCGAGGCGACAGTGAAGCGTGGTGCGGTTGGCCAAGCCGAAGAAACAGCCCGGAATGCTGTCTCGTCTCTCTTTCTATTCTCAATGATTATCCTGGTTCTCTCGTTTAGCGCCTGCGCGGGAGTATTGGTGTTGGCGGTTATGCGTGATCGCCGGCGTGAGGCGCGTTCGCGACAGGAAGAGCATCTGGCTTTTTCGGGTGTATTGGCCAACGGGATCCTGCATGATTTCAGAAATCCGATGTCCGCGGTTCGTCTAGATGCACAAATGCTGGAGCGAGAGATGGTGCGGGATGGCGGTTTTAGAGCTGAGCGTGTCGCGGAACTTTCAGGACGTATCTCTCGCACGATGGCGCGGATGGATAAGATTTTTCACGAATTTCTTTTCCTTGCAAAACCAGCGGATGAAAAACCAGAGGTAGTTCATCTGGGACATGTGATCAAGGAATGTGTCGATACGCTTTCGCCTCGCATTGAACAGGCGGAGGTGCAGGTCAATGTGAATAGTCCCGAAGGGTTGCCGGGTGCTGAAGCCTATCCGTTTGCGATTCGTCGCGCCTTTTTGAATGTGCTTGTGAATGCGCTTCAGTTTGCACCTAAAGGATCTGCCGTCGATGTCTCCTTGGCGCAGAAGGATTCCGTGTTGGTTACAGATATCGCAGATCGAGGTCCAGGCATTCCTGAGCAACAACGGAAAATGATCTTTGATTTGTTTGTGACCACACGGCCAGAAGGCACCGGGCTTGGACTCTTTCTCGCGCGTACCGCTATTCAACGGTGCAACGGAACCATTGAAGCGTTGCCACGTGAAGGCGGCGGGACGTGCATTCGTATTGTTTTACCCTGTATTAAAAAGTAATCTGTAAATTCTTAAATCACCATGAAACCAACCATCCTGATTATTGAAGATGATGCTGACAATGCGCGCTCCATGCATGAGGTCGCTGATGATGCGGGCTTTACTGTTGTTGATGCGGCAACCGGCAAGGCAGGCGTTGAACTATTCAAGCAACACCAACCGGATATCGTTTTGAGTGACTTGGTTTTGCCGGATATTGATGGAATCGAAGTGCTTTCGCAATTGCGTGCCCTCCAACCCGATATTCCCGTCATCATCATGACGGCGTATGCGTCCGTTGATACAAGCGTGCGGGCGATGCGCTGTGGAGCGTACGATTATATTACAAAGCCTTTGGATTTGGATGACATCCAGTCCAAGTTGCTTCGGGCTTCGGAGACAGCACGGCTGCGACATCAGGTTGATCAGCTTTCGCAATCTGTTCGCGACCGTTTTGCCTCAACTGCTATTATTGCCGAATCACCGGGGATGAAGACAGTTGTGTCACAGATTGAAGCGCTTGCCGATACCATGGCGACAGTGCTGATTTCAGGCGAGAGCGGAACCGGCAAGGAGTTGGTCGCACGCGCACTGCATGTCGATTCTAAGCGCGCACAAGGGCCGTTCGTTGCTGTGAACTGCGGAGCCTTTGTCGAATCGTTGCTGGAGTCTGAGCTCTTTGGTCACGAAAAGGGCTCTTTCACTGGAGCGTCGAGCTTGCATAAAGGCGCATTTGAACGTGCGGATGGCGGGACGCTCTTCCTGGATGAAATAGGGGATGCGCCGCTTTCGGTTCAGGTGAAGTTGTTGCGTGCGCTGGAAGAGCGTGAGATCCGGCGCGTGGGCGGCCGTGAGGTGATTAAGGTCAATGTGCGCATGGTTTCCGCGACGAATAAAAATTTGGATGCAATGGTTGCAGAGGGCAAGTTCCGCGAGGATTTGCTTTATCGGATTAATGTGGTGACATTGCGCGTGCCGCCCCTGCGTGGCCGTAAGGAAGACATTCGCAAGATGACCGACCGCTTTATTGCAAAGGCATCGTCAGAGAATAATAAGACAATTGTCGCAATACGACCTGATTTTTATCGCGCGTTAGAAACCTATGAGTGGCCAGGAAATGTCCGCCAGTTGCGCAACATTGTGGAATCAGCGGTCCTGCTCTCCGGCGATGGGGTTCTGACATCTAACTCCGTTCTTCTTCCCGGCAGCACCCGTGCCTTGTCCGGCGAACTCTCTGTTCCCGAAGGTATGACCCTTGAACAAATCGAGTGCGCGATCTTGGAATCCAAGTTGCGTACCAATAACGGTAACCGGACGCTGACAGCTGATCAGCTCGGGCTCTCACGCCGCACGATTCAGCGAAAAATTAAGGAGCATCGTCTGCCCTATTAATATGCAACAACCCCCCAAAAAGCGTTCAGGAAAGCACTCTCCTCGTGGTGTGGAGATTCTTCACGAGGATCGTGATCTATTTGTTGTCTGCAAGGCCGTAGGCGTACTGTCTACAGGTACGCGCAGGAATGAAGCGTTCACGGCCGAAAACGTACTCAGCAACTATTTGCGCAAAGGTTGCGCGCGTTCTACGAAACATGTTTATCTGGTCCATCGCCTCGACCGCGAGACATCCGGTGTCATGCTCTTTGCAAAGTCCGAGGAGGCACAACAACGTCTCAAAGACAATTGGTCCAAAAACGAGAAGACCTATTATGCGGCGCTACGGGGTAACCTCAAGGAAAAGAAAGGGACACTCTCGAGCTATTTGGCCGAGGATGAGGATTTGTTTGTGTACTCAGTGAAAGACCCGTCACAAGGCAAGCTCTCCCAGACTGCGTATGAAGTTGTTGCTGAAAACCCAACCATGAGCCTTGTCAAAATCAATCTGCTCACAGGACGCA
>JBAXCC010000214.1:0-7411 GCA_037141675.1 bacterium
CGGGCTTCGGTGTTGATATGTTGCTGAGGGATACGTTGGAAAAGGCAAGAACATCCCGGCGCGTGTTGATGCCAAGGATGGGAAGAAGGCTTTTTCATTTGACGGGACCGCATTTATTGAATCTGGCAAGAATGTAGGACTGAGCTTTAACCGTATGCCCTTCTATTTCGATGTTGTTTTTAAGGCGGATTGCCAGGACGGAATCATTCTCGCGCGGGGCGGTCAATCATTGGGATATGCGCTTTGGCTGAAGGATGGACGTCTCATGTTCACCATGAATACCGGTGATCGTGTAGTGACTGCAAAGGCGAAGAAGGCCGTTCAGAACTGGGTCTCTGTTCGATGTATGATGACAAAAGAAAAGAAAGTTGCCTTGATTGTAAACGATCAGCAGGTGGCACAGGTGCCTGCTGGAGATTTCTTTGATAAAGATCCGAATGACACACTGCAAATCGGCACAGATGCGGGTTCTCGTGTCCTTGATGTTCAGGTCCCTTCCTTCAAAGGCTTAATCGAGTCCGTCAAGTTTTACGCAGGCGAACCACTATAAATTCTATGGAATAATGGAATGGTGGAATGATGGGGGCGGAGGGCCACGCTCCTAGCCGTCGTAGCCATACTGGGAGCACAGGCATCTTGCCTGTGCATGAAGCGAACAGTCAAGATGCCTGTTCTCCCGGTGCATTACTTCTCAAACCGGCACACGTAAATATCATTGACTGGAATAAGCTCAGCTTTCCATCCGATCCGTTCCATGGCGGCAACGAAGGTCGGCAGGTTGTCACGCCCTGGATCAGAAATGATGGCTTGTCCATCTTGTGCGCAAAGCGCGTCAATGGTGCAGACCAGCGAAGGGATGTGACGTGATTCATAGAGCAAGTCACTTCCGATGATGAACGGTGCGCAGGCGGGAGTGGTTCCCTTTTTTGAGCCAGACAGAAAAATCGTCCAATCCAGTTGCTGATACGTGAGATCAACGTTGTTCGCTTGTGCGTTATGCATCAGCCACTCGCCGGTATCCGGGTGGAAGTCTGTTGCGTGAACAATCGCACCAAGCTTTGCAGACAGGATGGAGGGCAAGCCGAGGCCACACCCAAGTTCAATGACGGTCTTGCCATTTAGTCCGTCGCGCACGTGCCATAGATAATCCGCCAGCCCGCGCGCAGCAGGCCAGAGGATGGCGTAATAGGGGATACCATCAACGGTATGCGGGGCTTCCTTTGCAGCACGGTCGAGCAAGGCATCCAAGTCCGGCGGTGTCTCGATGGTGATTGAAACATCGCCGATTTGGAGGGTCTGTTTGCCTTGGGGTGATACGGGGTCTGACTTCACTTGCTCTCTTTTTCTGCGACAAGGGTACGGGCGGAGGGATGCGACATGAGGCGGTTGTACTCCAGCAATGATGGATAGAGCTGTGCGGAAACTTCGCCGCTCTTCCGTTGCTCGGTCTCGAGAATATGCACCATGATACGTCCATCCGGACGTGTTGAGGTTGTCATTCTGAGCTGGTATGTGCCCAGTCCGCACGGAAGCTCCCAGTTCCGTGATTTCGGGAGAATCGGTAGATGGTTGTAGCCGGGTGGAAGAATGATGATGGTTTCACTTGTTGAATGCTTCTGGCCGCCAAAGAACAAGGGATTCTCGCGTGTGTCTGCCCGCAAGCCAAAGAGGGCGCCTGAAATGCCTGGGACCAGCAAGGTCAAGGTGTTGCCGTCAATGATGGCGTATTGAGAAGCTTTCACGCAGTAGCCTATGACTCCTGGATACGAGACGGTGTCTGTATACAGGTCCGAGGTTGCAATCGCTGATTTTGAAACGTTCGCGACCATTTCGAGATAGTGGCGTCTCCGGTCTTCCGGAAGGACCTCTTTATAGAGCTTTCGGAAGTCGCCGACAGAGGAACCGGTTATCCAGTTTGTGACGGCAATAGTCGCTGTTCCCTGCGCATCCAGGTCAATCACCGAGAGGTTGCGCGGGAGGGCGCGGAAACGCTCAGCCACATCAATCTTCTCGATATCGCCATCCAGTGTCAGGCAGGGCGCCAGATGAAGTGCGGATGTTCCGGGCTCATCATATTGATCCCCGGTGTTGAGGTAATAGGGGATACCCTTGATGCGGACGCGTACAAGCGGATTACTAAAGATGCGCCGCTGGGGATTGTCGCAAGCGGGCTTACCATGTTTGGGATAGTCGGTAATATCGCCTGAGGCCAGGATGATCTCCGGATCAAGCCCGACAGCGTCCAGCATTTCATTCAACAGGATGGCTCGATCTAGGACATGACCATATTGATTGGTCAATGTCTGATCTGGAGTGGAGAGGCAGGATAATGGCAAGTCGATGAAGGAGATGGCAGACGGACGGATGGTGCGCAACACATAATCGCGGATATTTTTCATTCGCGTATAGGCGTCAGATTCGCCCTTCACAAGCGTCTTGGCAAGGCTACATGAAAGACGATTGCCATCGGAGACACGGTCAATGGTCTTCTCAAGGAGTTTCGCATAGTCTTGCCATGAGCCGAAGGAGAGGTAAAACTCGGGCTGGAAGAAGTGCCATGGGGGGAGTGACTCCTCCGAGCGGATGAGTGGCGGGTTGATGGCCTGCCATGTCCACGTGATGACGTTCTTGTTGGTGATTGCTGTAAAGCCAATCGTGTCGCAGTTGAACTGTTGCAGTTTAGGATGCAGCGATTTCGGGAAGGTGATGCGATAGGTGTCGCGTCCAACGGGCTCTGTGCCGCCAAAGCCTTTGGACTGGCTGTAGAAGGGCATCTGGCTCTGTGCATAACGTGTCGTGACCGTGATCACGCTGCCGGTCTCAACACTTGGCAGGTTGACGACAAGGATTTTGCCCGCGGGATAGCGAGGCGCAGAGGCTGCCCAAGGCGCATCCATGATATTCATCTCCTTTGGAGTGATGGCATGGACCTTCCCTGTTGTGTTGGAGACGATGGCAGAGACCACTTCGATCTCCTGCCAGGCAGGATTGAAGGGAATTTTCAGTTCGGAGTTGTTCTTCTTTCCTGCGTAGGTGAGGATGCGTTTAGACCAGGTGTTGGTTGTGACAAAGGAGGATGCCGATAACAGGGTCACGTCATTGACCGAATAAAGGATCTCTTGATCGGCGGATTCTTTAGCTGCGGACTCAAACAGCGGTCTGCGTCGCGCGTTCGCCTCGATCGCTTTTAGGGACTGTTTCAACACAAGATAGTCCTCCGGCGAGAATTCAGATGACGTAATCAAATAGTTGAGCGTTCCACTCAGCACATTGTCCTTGAGGGCTAGTGTCGTGCTGTATTCGAGGCCATGCTTCTTGAGGTTGAAGTCAGACGGCAAGACGTAAGGTTTGCCAAAGCTTTCCCCGACCTGGAGCGTGATACGTTCACGCAGACCGCACGTGATTTGCGTCTCCATGGGATAACGGCGCTTCTCAAGCCCTGTGGCGCCAATCACGAAGTTCACATAGCCGATCGATCCCCCGAGCCAGGGCAAATTCAGCGTGTCAAGTCCCTCTCCCCGGATCGGATAGTTCGGCACACGCGTGGTGAATTCGACAGACAGCGGCGTCTCGATATCCTGTAAATCATGTGGCTTGATGACGCACTCCAAGACTTCAGCTCCTGCCAGGCGATTTTTGAAAAATCCTTCGAAGGTTTTGCGGCGCTGGTCCTCCTTCTGGCTTAAGAGCATCCCGCGATAGGCATTGTCATTGATGCCCTCGAAGTCAAGCCGTGTCTTCAGCACGAGGGAGCCTGTCTTGTCCAGGGTGCCGTCTGACTGGATGCGCATCAGATTCTTTTCGACGGGACAGTCATTGGATGTGAGCAACCCTTCGCCCTCTGGACGGGCCACAAGGTAGCTCCGGTTGCAGAGATAGGCTGGAAAGAGGTCGCGCGTATTTTCATCCGTCGAGTCCATCAGGGTATAGCCGCCGTCAGGGTCTTCAACAGCAGTGATGGCATGGTTGAAGTAGGGGGTCGGGACATCCGCATCCATCTTCGCACCGGCGTGAATCAACACAGGATAGCCTTGAATGCCTGCCATGGTGAGCATGACTGCGAGAAGGGCCGCCTTATCACGGCAGACACCATAACGGTTTTTAAAGGTCATGCCGACTTCATGCGGCTCATATCCCGGGGCAGTATCTTCAGTCGTAATGCCCATATAGCGGATTTCCTGCGAGACGAACTTGAAGATGCGGCGGATCTTCTCGTCGCGTGTGGTTGCTCCTTCAATCAGCTTATTGACCATCGGTTGCATTTCAGGATCAGCCTTCTGGAACGCGGGCTGGCAGAGGTTCCAATACCAGCGGGAGACCTCGCGCCAGTCCTTGATCGTGCTGAGCATGATCCGCTGTGCGACAGTCTGCAGCGGCGGCATGTCTGGCTCCGGAAAGATCTGCGGCACATTGCGGAGCTTCCAGAGGTGACGTGTGCGACCGTTGGGCAGCTTAGTTTCAGTGTAGGTGACTGTGTTTGAAAGCGGTGCGCGTAAGAGCTTATGATAAATCGGACGTTCTGCCGGGGCTAAGATTTCATAATCGAGCTTCAGGATCGGGTTATCATATTCCGCGATGCCCATGTCGCTCCACGTGTCAGGCACGCGTGCCTTCTTCACAATCTGACACGTCACGATATGATACATGTCGTTGATTTCAAGTCCAGGTATGGCGCAGGTTAACACTTTGTCCGCAGGGTCGTAGATGTTCATCCCCATCTGCCCGGGATCCGTCATGATGCGCGAATAGGTGTCCACGTCGATCGGAAGGACTCGTCCGTCCGGCTTGATGATCTCCGCGCGGTACACCATCGACGTGCCATAATGGGTGTTGAATTCCAACGAGAACGAACTGCTTTGGCGACGTCCCTTTTCAGTCAGCACCTTTGTGAATTCGTCATCCCATGCGACAGATGTCCCATCCTTTTCATACGCTTCCAACGTATGATTGTCAACCAGCATGCGGTCGGAATCCGCATATTTTTCCATTGTCACGCCTTTTGCGGACTCAATGACCGCACCGGTGTCGAGCAGGAAGTTGGCTGGGGGTTCTACACCGTTAGCGATGATCGCTGTGAGGGATAGAAAAGCAAATAGTCTGAATTTCATGTAATGCCTTCGTGTAAAGTGTTAGATTTGTTTAAAATAATTCATAAGCATGTTGTCAGCTTCAGCAACCGTCCTACCCCACGCGATTACGCCATCTTGATGTCCTGTCATGACTAAGATTCCATGCGGCTCTGATTTCTCTTTCACAATAGCTTCGATGTCATAGGCCATTTCTGGCGTACCGTATTGGGCCTCCGGAGAGGTCGCCGGACATGTACTCTTCAACAGGTTAATAAATAATGGCTTATGATGCACGTGTATGACGCAACCGATCTTTGGATTTGCCCGATAAACAGCGTCATGGCTCAAGGTCTCGGCGGATGCGCGAATGCGTCCAGAGCAACACACCTCATTACGCTCAACAGAGCAGGTGTCCACTCTGCAATAGTCGCGGAGATCAAGAATGCGCTTCCCGCCTGTCGCTGTGCCGGAAATAAAGAAAAGATCCGACCCCGCCACCTTGATGCTGACATTCCCAAAGCCGACGCCATCCGGGAGGATGCCGATCATCTTAAGGTCAAAGAGCTTTGTCCGTACAGAATTCAGCGCCTCCAGACCGTCCGGGGACTCGATGTCAGCCTCGCGCAGGCGGACCGAAAATTTTACATATCCTTCTGTTATCATATGATCTTGCCTAATAGCCTTACTGGAATGTTGGAATAATGGAATGTTGGGGAATACACGCCTTTGGAGGGCCACGCTTCCGCCTTCGCGCAAGCGACTACGGCGGACAGGTCGTCGTGGCCGAACGCGACAGAGCGCGTCCCTCCAAATTGCCAGCCATTTCTCTTTTGTTATTCCAATATTCCACCATTCCAGTATTCCTCAAGTACCATTCAGTTTGTTCTTGTCCGGCACCATCATACGTCAAGGCTAGGCCAAGTTTCCAGTTTCAAGTTTCCAGTTTCAATTTTCCAATCGCATCTTCATTCGCTTCACAGATGCCGTGCTCGCAGATCAGCCCTGTGATCAGACGGGCAGGGGTCACGTCAAAACCGTAATTGCAGGCCGGTGTCTTCTCTGGGCAGATGCGAACAGATGCAAGGGTGCCATCATTCTGCAGGCCGGTCATCATGCGCACC
The DNA here is from genome assembly GCA_037141675.1 of bacterium. Lineage (GTDB taxonomy): Bacteria > Verrucomicrobiota > Kiritimatiellia > RFP12 > UBA1067 > CAIZQW01. Next base: position 6,191 of record JBAXCC010000214.1, read on the forward strand.
TCCTCCGCGCCACGCTCTTCCACAGGAATTTCCGCAATGCCGTCGGACATGGAGAGGTCAAAGGTTGAAGAGGGGAGGGCGACATAAAAAGGTACGCGGTTGTCCTTTGCTGCAAGCGCCTTCAAATAGGTGCCGATCTTGTTAGCGACATCGCCCCGGCGTGTCACACGGTCTGCTCCCACAATGACCAGGTCAACCATGCCATGTTGCATGAGGTGTCCACCGGTGTTATCTGCAATCAAGTGATGCGGCACGCCGTGTTCACCCAGTTCCCATGCTGTGAGGCTTGCGCCTTGGTTGCGGGGACGTGTCTCGTCGACCCATACATGAACAGGAATCCCTGCATCATGGGCTGCATAGATGCCGGCTGTAGCTGAACCGTAATCTACGAAAGCCAACCAGCCCGCATTGCAATGCGTCAGGATGTTGACAGGCTTGCCCTTTTTGCGTGCGGCAATGGATTGGATGAGTGGCAGCGTATGCTCGCCAATGCGCTTGCAGGCGCTAGCATCGCCATCAGCGATCTTTCGGGCAACCTGCAATGTGACCGCTGGCCACGTGTCACATGGAGCGGCTAACAACGCGTCGAGTTGCTGCTGGATGGCCCAGGAAAGGTTTACGGCGGTCGGGCGGGTCCATATGAGGGTCGCTGCAGCCTGCTTGATACAGGCCTCTGCGTCATGTTTGGGTGCGTTCCGTGCGGCAGCGGCCATGCCATAAGCGGCTGTTGCGCCGATGAGGCCTGCGCCACGTATATTCATATCCGCGATGGCTCTGCGGAAGTCCTCGACCGTGATTAGATCAAGAATTTCGAAGCTATGAGGCAAGTGGCACTGATTGATGATTTGGACAATGCCGGGCTCGTCCGGTTTTTCCCAAATGGTGCGAAAATGTCTACCCTGAATCTGCATGGGGTAAAAATGTACACTACATGAGACAGACGGGCAAGCGTCCTTTTTGAAAAAACCCAAAAAATCTACATCCTGCAATTGACTTTCATCAGAATATTTGGTTAACTACGCATCTCTTTTACAAAAAGACCTTTTGGGGGTATAGCTCAGTTGGTAGAGCGCTTGAATGGCATTCAAGAGGTCAGGAGTTCGAACCTCCTTACCTCCACCATCCTTCGCCCGCAGCGTAGCGGAGGGTTAAGGATGCCCTCCGTAGTTGGCCGAATGGTTGAGGCCACGAAGGAGGGCCTTTCTTTTTATCGCTGCGGGA
>JBAXCC010000215.1:0-7357 GCA_037141675.1 bacterium
ACAATCAGATTTTTTTCAGCATCGCTGGTTGTGGTAATCACAGGCTCTGCGCCGATGATATTCGCCACCCGCAATGTCAAGTCATTCGCCCCGCCTTCATGTCCGCTCAAAAGGCTCACCGCATAACGTCCCATGACATCCACGACCACAATCGGCGGATCCGAAAGTTTGCTCTTGATCAGCGGCGCAAGCGCACGAACCATGATGCCGCACGGACCAATGAAAACAATACCTTCAGTGGTATTAAAACATTCCGCGATCAAATCAGAGGTCCGAGAAAAGACCTTCACATTCGCGCATTCGCGCATTCCCGCATTCGCGCATTTTTCTACTGCCTTGTCCTGAACATGAATGGCACTATTCGGCAGCGTGCCCTGCAAGCGCTTCGCTACGCGGCATCCTAACTCAGAAAGTGTAATGATATCAATCATTCTTGGCTTCCCTGTATCCATGAGTAAATTCAGGCGCATAGAGGCGCGACTGCGCGCCTGACGAGGCGCGTCGGACAATAAAGAGGGCGGTCTTTTCAATGCCTTCGGCACGGATCTTCTCGCCAATGTCGGCCAATGTCCCTTGGACGATCTTCTGGTCTGGCCAAGAGGCATGGAAGACAACCGCAGCAGGACACTCATCACCGTAATACTTGGCCAGCAGAGGCGCATGCGCTGCTATGGCATGCGCGGAGAGGAAGACGCAGAGCGTCGCACCGGTCTTTGCAAAGTTTTCAAGCGCTTCCGCTTCAGGCATGGGCGTACGTCCGGGCGTGCGAGTCAGCACAATGCTTTGCGCGACCTCCGGAACCGTGAGCTCCCATCCCAATGCGGCTGCGGAAGCCTGGAATGCGCTGACACCAGGAACCACTTCATACGCAATACCCAGCTTCTCTAAATCACTGATTTGTTCGCCAATGGCGCCATAGATGGAGGGGTCGCCCGTGTGTAGCCGAATAACATCTAGGCCCCTCTTCTGTGCATCCTGACATAAGGCCATCACCTCAGGATGCGATAACGTAGCGGAATCATGCTTCTCCGCTGTCGGTGAAATAGTTGCAATGACCGCAGGGCTCACCAATGAACCCGCATAGATACAGATCTTGCAGCCCTGCAGCAACTGCAGCGCCTTCACGGTCAGCAACTCTGGATTTCCAGGGCCAGCGCCCACAAAATAAACTTTCATTTCACTTAGTCTCTGCTTGCATCCACCAGAATAATGGACAGATACCCGGTCTTTTCACCCAGGTCGCGCAATTTCCGTAAATCCGTCTCTATGTGTTCGTCCTCCATACCGACATGGGCGGCAAAGACGCTCTTCTCCAACAATTTTTGCTTTTCAAGCCTATCAAGGATCGCGTCCAGACGTTTGCCGACCTTCATAATGACAACCGTTCCATTCGTCTGCAATGCCGCATCTAATGTGGACAGATCATCTGCTGACGGCACAATGGTTACCGGATGTTTTCCGACTCCGACAGGGAAGCGCGTCATCGCCGCCACCGCACTAAACGCTGTCACGCCTGGCACAGTCACAATACGCGCAGATGGATCAACCACTTGCAACGCTTGCACAAGATAGATATAGGTCGAATACAGAAACGTATCTCCCAATGTCGGAAAACAGACATCTTCACCTTTAGAGAGAAGGGCGTGGACATAGCAAGCGGATTCATTCCATTTTGAAACCAACTCGTCTTGTTTTACGGTCATCGGAAAGACAAGTTCATGCACGTGTGCAATAGGATTCAGGTGCGGCTGGATAATCCGTAACGCGACGCTCTCCGAAGCCTCGGATGCCTTCGGCACGACAACATGCTTACACGCAGCCAAGAGTTTTGCGCCCTTAACTGTGACCAAGTCTGAATCCCCAGGCCCAATCCCGATTCCAAATAACGTCCCTTTTGCTTCCATTTCGTCTCTTTCGTTTAAAACGATGTTATCACCACGATCGTCCGAGAGGAAAGCTCCATTTTGCTGAAAATTTCACCATCGACCTCGTCAATACGTTCTGTCGGAAGGGAGAGATCCTGGCAAACGATAAGCTTACGCCCTTGCCCTAATGATAAATACAATTCGATAACCCATTGCTGCGACACATGATGACCACAAAGAATGACAAGTGTTTTTACGCTTTCCAACTCTTCGGGGCTCAGTGTCGGCAACGACTTATGTGCGGAAATAATACGCGCATCCATCCAGTCAAGCCCGAGACGTGCAAACAGGAGTTGCACCGAGCTAATTCCAGGGATAACTTCGCAAGCTTCCAGGCCAAAGCGCCTGATAACAGGTGTCGCCAAACTGCACAGTCCGGGATCGCCGCTGACTAACACGGCAACACGCTTTCCCTCCTTCAAGTAGATATCAATAGCCTCTATTGCGCCTTCGATGTCCGACGCAATCGGCAGGCGCGTTTTCCCTTCTGTGGCATACAGTTTCAGCAAGTGCGCTGATCCAGCCAGTATATCCGCCAGTGCAATTCCTTTGCGCCCGGCCTCGGTCATGTATTCGACCGCACCTGGCCCGCATCCGATGATCATCAGTTGTTTACTCATTGAAAATCCTCTAAACTTTTGTAGCTTCCTAGTAACTCGCCTATCATATTCACAAGGCCAACGGAAATCCGACAACACTGGCCACATTTTTGGGAGGCCGCACGGGAAATGGCCTCACCCAATTCAGCCGCCAGTTTTTGCTGCTCTTCTGGCTTCAACATTTCAAAAAGTCCCTCCATTGTCACAGGTTCTGGCTCAATCTTAGGCATCAGTCCCAGCCGTTTGACAATCTCGACTGCAGAGGCCGACCGGGACGAATGCGTGTCCCATTCCTCATCCGCCAGCTTCGCCAATTTGCCAGGATGTCCCCACAGAAGCACATGTTCAAAGGTGTATTTCGATAATCCTTCCAGCACAAAGCCCCATTCGTTTCCCACCTCGATCAACTGGTCTTCTTTCAGGTTCAAATGCCGCCTTGCGGAGCGTTCGCCGATATGCCCTGGCACCAGTACGGGATGCGTAATACCTGCTGCCTTTGCAACATCCAGTTCGCATGCCACAGAACAGCGGATCGCCTGGCAGCTAAAGGGGCGGACACGTCCGGTTGTTCCGAGTACGGAAAGTCCGCCCACAATACCCAGTCGCGGATTGAAGGTCTTCTTCGCGAGTTCCTCTCCTCCTGGAATCGAGATCGTCACGCTTACGCCTCTGTCTGTAACTTCCCTGATCCCTGCACGAATCATGTTGCGGGGACCGGGATTTATAGCCGGCTCGCCTGGCGGGATTGATAACCCAGACTTTGTAACACGCCCGACACCCTCTCCCGCCTCAAACAAGATGTCTTCCCCAACCCGCCAAGCCACACGCGCCACCACCAAGACACCTTGGGTAATATCAGGGTCATCCCCGGCATCTTTCCGTACAGCCGATTCCACATACCCCTCGTGCCGCTTGATCCATTCCACGGAAAAAGAAAAACGTTCACCACTGGGGAATGGAATTTCAACACTTGAGGGGCTAACAAGGGTATCTAGCAATGCCAAGATCGAAGCTTTTGCAGCCGCAGCGGCACAGGCGCCAGTGGCAAACCCCTCTCGCAACTGACACAAATCGTCCGGCAATCCATCAACACAGCCCGAATGTTCCTTCTGTTGTTCCATTTGAGGTATTATATTAGCAAGATGTCCCCTCAAAAAGAACAAGAAAAAAAACACCGTGACAATTCTTGAAATAAAATGCTATCATATCCACTTGTTTAAAATATGTTTTGTTTAATTGACCGTACGTGATGAAATTGCACTTTATAGTTTTGAGTTTTATCTTTTCCACATGTGTCATGGCCGAGGCGCCTTCTAGGACGTGGACATCCAAACAAGGGGTGACTCTTCAGGGGGCAATGGCCGGTGTTGAAGATGGAATGGTTCTTATTAAGAAACCAAATGGGGAAATCTTCAAGGCTAAACTGGATGCATTGTCTCCAGCAGATGTCGATTATGTGAACGAAGTCTCCTTTGGCTCTACTTCTGAACCTAAAGAGGGGAAAACGGATGTCGTTTCCCCGGCAGCGACACTTAAATCCGAAAAGACAACAACCTCAGCCGCTACAACACCCTCAGCAACTAATAGTACAAGTAAAATCGTTGCGCCCTCCTCACCTGCCAAGGAAGACCTGTTTGGCGATGCAACGAGCGCAGGAAAAGTGGTGAGGGTTACGTTGATTGTTGATCCGAATCCTTTGGGCCCCTCCATAAAGGAGCTCGGCGTATCACCTCGCCCAAAGCTGAACGACAAGGTTGAGTTGAACGTGAACATGGCCAACCGAAAAAACAACCAAGAGATTTTGCCAGACTCAGCATGGACGATCGAGGCTCTTGATTGCATCAGCGGAACGCTCAAGCCTCGAACGGACGCACTACAATCTTTGAAGACCGACGGTATGTTTTATTTCCTTACATACTCTGTTGAGAACAATACGCAAGGCCCGCTCTCAATTCCGATTCCTATTGTTTCGGATTCAAAAAATCGAAAGTTTTACCCATTGTCAGCTAAAGATAATGATGCTGACGCCTACGTGCCAGACGGGATGCTTTCAGCTGAAAAGGATATTCTCCCGCCTGGACTCAAAAAGCGTTTTTGCTCCATATATGAGCTTCCCAAAGATTGCGTCGTCTGCAACATCGATGTTTTTCCGATCCGCATAACACGGAATCCATTATATGGCGCCACCATCCGTGGCGGACAACTTCAAGGCAAGAGCATCGACGTGCGTCCTGACGTGACAGCGCCTGCTGAGGCATCAAGCAGCGTTTCAAAAACAGATAATTCTTCCGATAAAGCAAGCATCTTTATGTCATGCCGACCCAAGATGCAAAAAGGCTCTTCAAGCACCTATACAAAGACGCGCGTTTTATCCTACACCGTTGACTTACGCCTCACCAAGCCTAAGCAAAAGGATGTGACACTCAAGGCTTATTTTATTGCTACTGATTCAGAAGGAGAAGCCATTGCAGATATCATTGATCAAGAAATCAGCTTGCCACAAGGAAAGGCTTTTTCAACCACCCTGGAATCCAAACCGATCACAGAAGGTTCGATCTATACTGAATCATACGGCTCAAAGCTCAAGGGCGTGATCATTCAACTATGGGCAGATGGCGCTATTGTAGCAACATGGACATCTACACCACAATGGGACAAATTCGCGAAGTTGCCTGACATCCAACTTAAGATGCGTAAAGTTATTAAGAGACCCACGATCCCTTGAACATCCCGGATGCATGATTAACATACTTGCATAACCTGTGCGTCAACTGCATAGTTTTGATGTGTATTTAGAAAACTAGTAGCTACTTCTTCTGCCATACATCATCGGGCAACCATGCTAATACTTCCTCCCGGGCGGCTTGGACCGTTAGAGGGAGTTCACGAATCGGCAAGCCGTCATGTGCTCGCAACGCATGAAAACGGCTGGAAATGTAGGGCAGCCGTAATCCGACTTGCTTAAGCTTCTCCTGATCATCAAACAGTTTTTCTGGTGTCTCACACGTGATAACACATCCTCGGTTCAACACATAAATGCGATCCGCAATCAAGGGCAACAGATCCACGGAATGGGTGGCAAAGACGACGGTCATTTTCTGCTCATGGCTAAGTCGTTTCAATATCTGAACAATGTGCGTTTCGCCCACAGGGTCCAAGCCAGCCGTCACTTCGTCCAACAAGAGGATGGACGGTTTCATGGCAAGAAGTCCGGCAAGAGCCACGCGCTTCTGTTCGCCAAAGCTCAAGTGATGAATCGCGCGCTCTACAAACGCAGACGCCCCCACCAAGGCCAATGCCTCCTGCACACGTATACGGACTTCCGCATCAGACAACCCCTGATTCCTCGGACCAAAGGCGACATCTTCGAACACCGTTGCGCCAAAAAGCTGATCCTTGGGGTTTTGTAGCAAGATCCCAATGCGGCTATACAATTCCAAACCCTTCATCTTTCGAATGTCCTGTCCATCGATAGAGACATGCCCCTTCTGTACAGGCAACAAGCCCGCCAGCACCTTAAGAAGCGTGGTCTTTCCTGAACCATTAGAGGCCAGCAATGCGACAAATTCACCTTTGTTGGCATGGAAATCAATTTCCGTCAAGGCATGGAAGCCATCTTCATAACAGTACGTCACGCCTTGGCAGTTCAACAAGGATGTTTCTTTATCTGTCACCATAAAACAAGGACCTTTTCCACACACACATATATCACGATAATCATGCACACCGATATGCCAAGCACACCATAATCTCTCTTCGTCATGGACGTCATCTGCCCAAATGGATAATCTCCCGTATAGCCACGCGCCACCATGGCTTCATGCGTACGCGCACTTTGCTCGATTGAGCGGACCATGACTGTGCCAATCAGACTGCCAGCGGAGGAGATTGCGGTTCTGACCCGTCCATATCCAAGCCGGATGCGTTGCGCATCCACCAACTCCGACGCCTCATCAAGGCAAACAAACAAGTAGCGATACATCAACAAAGCAATCTCAACCCAAATTTTCGGGAACCTGCACCACCTCAACCCCAAAAAGAGTTCATGCGCCGGTGCAACAGAACTCAACAATAACAACACGCCGACTGCGCCCACGATGCGACTAGCCTGTAATGCCCCCAATGCAATTCCTTCCTGTTTGGCAACAACTGTCCAATGGCCAACCACAAACGTATAGGCAGGTGTTTGCCCGGTTGTCAACGCGTGCAACAACAGAAGCACCGCTGCCATCAAAATGGGAGGCAGGAAGCGTGTAAACACAATCCTGAGCGGAATGCGCAATAGACATAATCCTATCCACGCACTTCCAAAAAGCGCCAAGGGCAATACACATCGCGATGATCCAAGCACAACAGCAAACAGCGTGGCTGCAATCCCCATCTTCACACGCACATCCAGTCTGTGCACCCAGTTATCGCGACGTGAGAAATAGTCGGAAAAGAGATTGAATGTATGCTTCATTTTCTCTCTCCATCCGAAGGAAACTTAGCTAACGATCGATAGGCATACCCCGCAACAAATCCTCCTAATACCCCTGCAATAAGAAACATGAACAGCAAAAGATCACCTTGATCCGTATTAATAAAGGGTTCCCGAGCAGAACGGCCGGCTTTACTGGCAATATCTTCTATGACCACCTTATCCACGCCTGGCCACTTGGACGCAGCATTTTCAGCAATCGCTGGCACAGCCATGAAAAGCAGAACACAGCAAATCTGGATATATGTTGAAACAGCCTTCATAACTTCAATTTTGACATGTAAATGAGCGTATAAGTGTAACATGTCCAATTCATGCCTGTCGATGGTATTTTATGAGCCGATCTTCGGACG
>JBAXCC010000216.1:0-7262 GCA_037141675.1 bacterium
CGTTATTGATCGCTAATCGTGAAAGGATCTGCATAGCAACTCCCTGTTTTGTCGACACCTTATTTCGCTCCATGCCGCATGCCATTGCCCTGACCGCCAGCATGGGGGCCGATCGGCACATCCTTCAGACCCTCGAGTGCGCGTGCATTGTCAGGACTCAGCAATAAGACCATATTAAATTGTTTGTCGGCATCTTTCTTTTCGCCCGAATACTTGAGTGCATAGCCCAATCCCAGCAACATCTCTGTGTCCGTCGGATACAGGCCGACCAGCTTGCGATACAGGATAGCGGCTTGCTTGTAGTCACGCTTCACACAGAACAGCCAGGCCAGGCGAGAGGTGGCCGTATAGTTATTTGGATCGCGCCGAAGAATAGCATTGCCTGTACGCATGGCTTCATCAGTATTTGCGGCCAACTGCTGCGCCAACATCTGCCCCAGCAAAGGTTCAATGGCTAACGGCGCCAACTGGACCGCTTTTTTGTAATACGTGGCACTCTGTTGATACTCCGTAGCACAATAGTTCAGCCAGCCCAACCTCAGTTGAGCGATATAAGAGGAGCTTGCGCTTGATCCTAAGGCTGTGAGCGCTTTGATGGCGGCTTGATAATCGCTCTTCGCCTCGGATGCGTATGAAGCCTTGAGTGCCACCTCTAGAGGATCGGTTGAAATCTGCGCATAGCCTGTCAGACTTGCTGCCAGGGCCATCGTTATACAACACACCACATGCTTTATTATTTTCATCTCGCCTCCATTTTTAGCGGACATAAACGTACACATCTGTTATCACAATACCACAGGATTATGACAAGAACCAGCATCAAAAAATGACGGCTTTGTCATTTTAGCTCGATTCGTTTCACGTTTCTTCTACATTTCCCTTGATTCTGCAATTCCAAACAGCAATACTTAACTCAGCTTTGGTTCGTTTGCCAGTAACAGACAATGAACCTCCATTAAACGTTGGGGCAGGAGGATAAAATGAGGCAAGAAGATATGCTATTTGTCGGGATAAAAGGGCGAGTGCTTGCCCTTGACCGAAACTCGGGTGCCACGCTTTGGGAAACAAAGGTGAAGGGAGGAGCATTCGGAGACTCCTTCGTGAATCTGTTCTTTGATCGCGGAAGCGTCTTCGCGGCCACGCAGGGTGTTTTATTCTGTCTCGATGCAACAACAGGCCGCATCCAATGGGAAAATCCCTTGAAAGGATGCGGCTACGGAATAGCAACGCTTGCTTCGGTCGCCGGTGCATCAGGCAACGCCGCTTCCATCGCCTACAAACGCGACCAGGATGCAACAGCATCGAGTTCTGCCGCCAGTGCTACGGCAAGCAGTTGAAGGAGAAATCAAATTGAAACAGCAGATCAAAAATGACCTCGCCACTGTCTGTCGCGTGCGAGCCCCTCATGGCTTTCCCGTAATCCGCACGGTCATAACCGCCATTCTGTTAGGTGCCGGTATGCCAGTTGTAGCAACAGCCGCGACCGTCACGGTCCGCGTCCAGGAGACGCCTGGCGGACCGCAGATTCACGTCGACAACAAGTCGATCCCGCCGCGATTCTTCTGGGGCAGCATGAACAGCGGCGTCCTTGCCGCGAAAACCGAGTGGACCACCCACACGTTCGACTTCTCCCCCGGCGACGTGAAGGGCACCGGCACACTCCACTTCCGCTTCGCACACGAACCCGGTGACGTCTGGCTGGCCGACCTGCGCATCCAGGACGTGCAGACCCAGGAAGACGTCCTGCAGCCCAACTCCTTTGCCACTGATGAAGGCTTTGCGAAGAGTTGGAATCAGTGGCCTGTCGGTGCCGCTAACACCGTCGGCACCGTCAACGTCGCCGAAGGCGCAGTCCACATCGTTCTCCAGAAACCGGCCAACGGCAACTGGCCGGACTTCCACCTGCACAGCAAGCCGACGTTACGCTTCGCAGCCGGCCGCACCTATCGCTGCACCTTCCGCACCAAGGCCACACCGGAGAAGAACCTCCGGGTCTCCCTCTACAACGTCGCAGGGGGAACGTGGACCTACATGGGCGGCCCTCCCGGCTCGTTCCTCAGCCAGGTCGCCCTCGCCCGAGATGCCGGCGTCAACCTGGTCTCCTTCACCGCACCCAACTGCTGGACGCCGCAGGATCAGCCCATCGACTGGACGCCGCTCGACACGCTCTGCCGACAGATTATCAAGGTCAACCCAAACGTGCTCCTGGTCCCTCGTGTGGATGCCAATGCGCCGTCGTGGTGGCTCAACCAACACCCCGCAGCGCGCATGGTCTACGATGGCAATCAGGTCGCCAACCACTCCTGCGTCTCGGACCGTGAGTACCGCGCTGACGTCTGCGCGCACCTGGAGAAGCTCAGCCGACACCTACTCGAAGCCTTCCCCGAACGTTTCGCCGGCATCCATCCCTGCGGGCAGAACACAGGCGAATGGTTCTACCAAGACACGTGGGGGCGCCCGTTGAGCGGTTACGACCCAGCCACGAAGGCCGCTTTCCAAGCTTGGTTGAAAACGCGCGGCGATGCGCAGGCGGGCTTTGCTGAGCCCCCGACGGCCGACGAACGTCGCGCGCATCCAAACGGTCTCCTGCGCGATCCCGCCAAGGAAAGGCGCCTGATCGAGTTCGCTCGCTTCCAGCAACAGGAAATGGCTGACCACGTCACGGCCATGGCCGCCGCCTGCCGCCGTGGCACCGACGGCAAGAAACTGGTGCTCTTCTTCTACGGATACCTCTTCGAGTTCCCCCCCTGCCAGAACAGCGCAGCGTCCAGCGGCCACTATGCGCTCTCGTCGCTGCTCAAAGCAAAGGATATCGACATCCTCTGCTCGCCCATTTCCTACAGTGACCGCGAATGGCTCGGAACGTCGGCCAGCATGACAGCCGCCGAGAGCGTCACGCGCAGCGGCATCCTGTGGCTGAACGAGGATGACTCGCGCACCTTCCTGGACCCGCGCAAGGACGCGCATGCTCAGGAGGGCGGCCTGGTCAATCTGGAACAGACTCGCCAGGTCATGAGGCGAAACACCGCTCAGGCGGCGCTCCGCGGCTTCGGGACGTGGTGGATGGATCTGCCGGCTCAAGGCTGGTTCAACGATTCGCGCATCTGGGAAGAGATCTCGCTGCTTCAGCCCGTAGACGCCGCGATGCTAAACCGGAAAACGTGCTTCACGCCGGACATCGCAGCCATCGTGGACGAGGACAGCATGTGTCACCTGCCCGGCGGCTCGGCCGCGTTTGCCGCCGAGTTGATCTGCCACGGCCGTGCGGCGCTCGGCCGTTCCGGTGCGCCGTATGGCCAGTACCTGCTGGACGACGCCGTCGCCGGGCGCATCCCCGCAAAGTTGCAGGTCTTCCTCGCAGCGTGGGCACTCACGCCGGAAGAACGCACAGCCTTGGCCGCACAACGCAAGCCCGACACCATGCGCGTCTGGTGCTACGCGCCGGGGTATCTCTACCCGGATCGTGTGGACATTAGCGGTATCAAAGAAATCACGGGCTTCGAAGCCAAGGCCATTACCTCGGGAACAGCTGTCGTCACGCCGACTGAGGCCGGCAAGAAACTGGGGCTTCGCGAACAATGGGGCCAGAAGCAACAGATCCGCCCGCTCTTCAGCGTAACCGCCTCGTCCGACGAGACACTGGCGACCTATGCCGACGGATCAACCGCCGTCGCAGTACGGCGTTCGGAGAAAGGCAGTGATGTCTTCATCGGCGTGCCGCAGTTGACGCCCGAGTTACTCCGCGCGCTGGCCAAACTGGCCGGCGTGCACGTCTTCACCGAAGGCAACGCGACGCTCTGGGCTGCAGAAGGGTACCTCTCCGTCCAAGCCTTCGAGACCGGCCCCCTGGTCATCGACATTGGCAAGCCGGGCTTGGTCGTGGACGCGCTAGACAACAAGCCACTGGGCAAAGGCCCTCAGGTGACGCTGACCCTGCAGAAGGGCGAGGTCCGTGTGATCAAATACTGAGAAAGAGCCAGCAATACTTAACTCAACTTTGGTTTGAATGCCACCAATAGACACCTGAGGCACATTAAACGTTGGGCAAGAAAGGAGACATAATGAAATTGATAAGTGCGACAATCGTGATGTTTACCTTTACCCTTTCACTCTGCGCTCAAGTGACTACCAATAGTATTCCACATTCGGATATAAGAGCTATTCGTTTGGAAAACGCATCCCTATGCCTCTGCCTCAATGTATACTCGCAACTGACTGGCAAGAAAGTCAACAACGAGACTACTTCACCTGTCGGCAACATTACCTTTCGGTCAGAGAATGCGATTCCGAAGGATGAACTCGTCAAACAGCTTGAGTCGCGCCTAAAAGAGAAAGGCGTTGAGTTGATTCCTTCCGGGACAAACGAATTAAGGGCGGTTACAATAAACACCAAGGCAAAAGTCCAACAACAACGCTTTCCCCCGAACCGCCGTTCGCCTTCGGCTCCAGTGGCTGGTGGCCGCTAGACGTTCAAAGCTGGACAAAAAACGTGCGGGCCTCGATAGTACATCAAGGCCCGCACAGAGAAGAGCAGCGATCAACCTGCTTATTTCGTATCAGCCAAAGCTTTCTTCGCCTTGTCGACAATCCCTTTATTTTTGCTGGTCAGGAGCTTAGTCGCCAGCTCTTTGATTGCCGGAGCAAGCGCTTTATCCTTGCGGAAATTCCCGATCATATCGGCCGCAGACTGTTCAGCCTCACCCCGCAGTGCAGGATCATCAAGATAGGTGCCCACCATGGCCAGGGCATCTGCATGACGGACCGTCCGCAAATTGCCAATAATCAGTTTCTTCTCATCCGGACGAGTGGCCAGCGCATTTGCCGTCTTAAACATTTCGCATCTCTTGGACGCCTTAATGTTGACGGTCTCCAGACCTGCGATGTTGATATACCCCCGCAGCGCAAGAATACGCGCATTGTCTTTGGCTGAGGTTTTCGCAAGTTCGAGCAGGGTGTCAGCCGCGCTTTCATTGCACCAGGCTGCTAGCGAACGTAGCGCGCTCCCCGACAGTTCCGGGTTCGTTGATCCCAGCGCTTTTTTCACGACGTCCAGCGCGTGAGGGGTTCCGGCAGACGAGGCAAGGGCGATGATCGCCACTTTCCCGGCATCCGTGGTGCTCTCATAATAGGCAGCTACCGCGTCGAAGCACGTGGACTTCTCCTTGGCCTGCGCGCACACTTTACGTGCCGCTGCAATCGCGTCACTCATCTCCTTTTCATCCTTGATGGCAAAGGCGGCCTTGGCCATCGCACTGATATCCTCTTCTGACGCCAGAGAACCGAGGCCGACCCATGTCGCTTTCCGTACTGCTGCATCGCTGTCGGCCACAAGCTTGAACAAGGCCGGCACTGCGTTGCCGCAACTTCTGGCGACCAGAGCCTTAATGGCAGGCTCCTTGAGCTTGTTGTCAGACAGGGCTTGGATGAGCGCGTCATTAACGCCGGCCCCCGGCATCTTCGCGAGTACATCTGTAGCGCTTCCGCCTGTTGCCAGCAGAAGCTTCACTGTACTTTCGTTGCCGATCTTGCCCACGGCCGCGAGCGCGGCGTTACGGACAACCTCGTTCGTGCTGGCCATGCACCCTGCGATGCTGTCCAGTGCAGCCGGATCGCCGCGTGAACCGAGCGCAATGAGCAAGCCCGTCTTCTTTGCATCCGGGAGCGAGGCCAGGACGTCAGCCATGGCTTTCGTCAGTGCCGCACTCGGCTCGCCGCAGACCAACGTCAGCACGCCGCCGAGCATCTGGTCATCATCGCCCTTGATAAAGTCAACCATCAACGCGACAGCCTTCTTCTCGTCCGCAACCAACAATCCGCTCAGAGCGCGGATACGCTGCGTTGACTTGCCTGCCAGGACCTGCTCGTTAAGGGCGACAGCCTGCGACCCCATGAGGCTCCGTGCGCAGTCCAAAAGGGCATCTGTATAAACCGATGCAAGGCTTTCAGCCGGCTTCAGTTTTCCGAGCACGTTTGCAGCGGAGGCGCCACCGATCTTACCCAGTGCAACGATGGCCGCTCTGGCCACTGACGCGTCGCTATTCGAGGCTAGTTTTGCCAGCGGCTCGACAGCGTTGGCATCCCGCCGTACACCGAAGCTCGCCATGATTCCGGGTTTCACCGCATCAGGTGCGCTCTCCAGCGCAGCCAGCAACGCTGCATCGGCCTTCGGGCACTTCATCCGTTCCAGAACCAGCCGAGCGTAATGCGAGAGCACCTCGTCCTTCAGCAGGCCCGCCACAGCAGATATGCACTTCTCAGTGCCAATCTGCTGCAGCATGCGGCAGGCGAATGCCTTGCCGTCCTGCGTGGCGTCCTTAGCCGACACGACCGCGATGAGCGAATCTTCGATCGCAGCATGCTGATCCACGGGTGTCTTCTGCAGAAGCTGTTCCGCATCGCCCGCCGCAGTTCCTTCGCCATATTTGTACTTCGCCAAGTCCTGCCAAACATCGCCGAACGACATCCCGGCTGCCAGACAGGCCGCCATCATGATCTGAATCATTTTTTTAATCTTGCACATAAAAATCCTTTAATTATCACCTGTTATCAGACATTCATTAGATCTGCCAAGGCCCGCGCCGCGGCCGGTCCACCAATCTGCTGGCCTCGGGGTCGCCGATGAAGTCCTCTTTCACGGGATCCCACTTGAGCTTCCGATTCAGGCTGTAACAGATATTGCCCAGGTGGCATACTGTCGCTGTGCGATGTGCGTACTCCACGTCCTGGAACGGACGCTTCCGTGAGATCACGCAGTTCACCAGATCCTTGATCGGCGAGTTGGCGCCGTCCTCATACCAGCGCAAGCCTGGCGGAACCTTGAATTCGCGCAACGTCGTGGCCTGACCCTTCTCGCAGATGTACTTCGGTCCGCCATCGCCCACGTGCAGCTTCATGCCATTGGCGAAGACATAGGTGAGATACTTGTTGTCCTTGCCGTCAGGCGGAAGGATTTCGGTAGGACCGGTGTGATCCAGTCCCATACCGTGCAGCGCGGCGCCAAATTTGTGTCCGCCCCAGTCGGTCATCATGCCGCCGGAGTAGTCGGACCACGTGCGGAATCCCTGACCCCCGAGCCCGTAGGCCTGGCCGCAGCGGAAGGGGTGATACGGCACCATCGGTGCGGGCCCCAACCAGAGATCCCAGTTGATCGTATTCGGCGGGATCTCGACGCCGGGCAAATAACACTGCCGGGGCGGCCCACCTGGATCCGCAAATACTTCAAGAATATTACCGAATTTTCCGCTCCGAGCTGCGCAGGCCAG
>JBAXCC010000217.1:0-7236 GCA_037141675.1 bacterium
ACGCCCTCTTCCACGCACTGGATCACGGTCTTCGTCATATCAAGTTCAGGCTCCTGCGACAGAAAGCCGACCTTGGTCCCCTTGGCGATCTGGCATTCGCCCATGTATTCCTTGTCAAGCCCCGCAAGGATTCTCAGGAGCGACGACTTTCCGGAACCATTCGCGCCAATCACACCAATGTGAGCACCGTGGTAAAACGAAAGATAGACCTCTTCAAGAATGGTCTTCTTTTCATGTTGTTTTGTGACATTTACCAAACTAAAAGCATATTCACCAGCCATAGCCAATCCCTTTTCTGTTTAGAAGGCGTACAACATACCGAATTTTAGATAACGTGCAAGCCTAATCGCACATAAATGGACGGAATATTGGAATGTTGGAATTGTGAAATAGTGGGTTGTAACATACACCAAGGAGGTGAGAGAGGAACGAAAGAATTGGCTTGCGCAGAAGAATTATGGTAAGTTAAATCACAATTTCCAATGAAAGCAACCCCCATACTCCTTGTTTCGGTCAATGCGCGATACAGTCACGCCTCGTACGCCATACGGACGTTGCGTTCAAATCTAGGTGCGCTTGCCGAGGTTACCGCATACCTCGAAACCGATTTGGATGTTACACCGATTCAGCTAGCCGAACAAATTGCTCAGTGTAAGCCTCGCATCGTCGGATTTTCCGTTTACCTTTGGAATCGTCTCCTCGTTGAAGCAACAGCCCGTATTCTGCGTGTGGCGCACCCCGAGATCATCTGTATCGCAGGAGGGCCTGAACTCGTGGAGACTGAAACGCCATCTGCTGAAAAGCTCTGGGACACCGTCATCACGGGTGAGGGGGAGTCAGCCTTTCGCTCCTGCTGTGAAGCCATTTTCAGAGCCCCTTCTTCAGAGAGCCCCTCCTCAAACCAGCTAATAGCCGCACCTGAAAATCTTTCATCACTCCTCCTGCCGTATGACGAATACAGCGACACCGACATTGCCCAACGCACCATCTATGCAGAGACTTCACGGGGGTGCCCTTACTCCTGCTCGTATTGCACCTCGGACGGAACAACACTGAGACTCTTTCCGCTTGGGACATTGTTGCCGGCTTTTGACAAGCTCTGGCAACGGGGAGTCCGAAAGTTCAAATTTTTGGATCGCAGTTTTAACTCGCCCGTGGAACATGCATGCGCAATACTGGATTTCTTTCTTCCCCGCGTCACGCCTGGCACCTGCCTCCATTTTGAAATCAATCCGGACCATTTGCATCCGGATGTCTTTAAGCGTATGGAGGCCTTTCCAAAAGGCGCGCTCCATCTGGAGGTGGGTTTGCAGACCCTCAATCCCGAGGTTGCCAAGCGAATCGGACGCAGCGTCAACACGGATCACTCCCTTGAAAATCTGCGTAAGCTTTGCCAAGAGACCGGCGCAGTTGTTCATGCTGATCTGATTTTCGGTTTGCCAGGCGAGGACGAGGCATCCTTTGCCCAGGGATTCAATACGGTCGTGGAGACCTGTTGCGCGCCAGAGGTCCAAGTCAACTGGCTCAAGGGATTGCCCGGCACGCGCATTGTCCGCGATGCTGCGCAACTCCAGTTCGCCTTCAGCGCTGAACCGCCCTACGAGCTGCTTCACTCCGATGTCATGGATTTTGAGACTCTCTGCCGTATTCAACGGTTTGCGCGCTGCTGGGAGCTAGTACACAACCGCGGACGCTTCCCCAAGGAGGTCGAAGCCCTGCATGCCAAGATCGCCCCGGATTATTACCAAGGGTACATGGCCCTCACCCAGCGCATCTTCGAAGATGAAGGGAAATTTTACGCCATCAGCGCCGCGCGGTTGCAAGGCTACCTTCAACAGCATCTTGACGGCTAGTTCTCAATAGATTCCGCCATAGGCCGCCATTTGGGGCGGTGGCCGAAGAGGACAGTACCGAGGCGTAACCAGGTGGCGCCCTCTTCAACAGCAATACGATAATCGTTGCTCATTCCCATGGAAAGCCGAGGTAGGCCAACGCCGTAGTCGCGCTCCCACTTATCACGCAGGTTACGAAGTTTGGCAAAGACAGGTCGGGCCATTTCGGGGTCTGGACAGAAGGGTGCCATGGTCATCAGGCCTGTCCAGGTGATATTGCGGCAGCCCATGATATAGTCAATGACTTCGGGCGCTGCTTCCGGACGCATTCCGTCCTTGCTTGCCTCACCTGACACATTAATCTCAAGAAGAATCTGGGGACGCTGTCCGGCTTCCTCCGAGACGCGTTCGATCTGCTCTGCCAGGCGCAGTGAATCAACTGAATGAATTACTGAAAAGAGCTCCAACGCCGGGCGGACCTTATTGCGCTGCAGATGGCCGATCAGATGCCACTCCGCCTGACTCACGCTCTCGGGGACCTTTGCGGCAGCCTCCTGAACCTTGTTTTCGCCAAAAATCCGAATCCCCGCATCCCAGGCTTCGCGCACGACATCAGGGCCATGCATCTTCGTGACGCCAATAATCTCGACATCGCCAACACAACGCCCTGCTTTTGCGCATGCTTCAGCAATCACGCGTTGAACGTTTCCATACGTTTCCACAACAGACAGCGGTTCATCCATAACGAAATCCTTTCACTCCCAAAACAATTACCCTGTACAATACCGTTTTCATTCGATCGCCTCAATTTAAATTTTGAATTGCCGACCGGCAAAAAAGCACTTATACTGCAGCCCATGAAATTTTGGAAGTATTCGTACACGCTTATGCTGGCCAGCCTGTTTATGCTAGGGACTGGATGCGGTTCGAAGCGTAACATTGAGCGTTGCCAGTGGTTAACCATGGGCACCATCGCAGCTATTCAAGCATCGACACTGGAAGACGCCCAACGCGGCCGAGACTGCGTGCAGCCCATTTTCACTCAGGTCAACGCCCGCTTTTCAACCTGGCAAGACGACACGGAACTCGCCGCTATCAACCGTGCGGCGGGGACAGAAACACCCGTTGCGATCTCGCCTGAATTGAAAACCGTCATTGCGGCCGCCCTCAACATGTCGCGCGAAAGCGAGGGTGCTTTCAATCCGCTAGTCGGATCTCTTATGGCGGCATGGGGATTTGGAACTGGCGCCACGCCATCAGAGCCTCCATCCGGAGACGCGCTCCAGGTGGCGACCCGCTTGGCGGACTGGAGTTCCATTCGGTTCAGTGCTGAAACTGTTCCTGCAAAGATTTATTTGCCTAGCAAAGGCATGAAGCTTGATCTCGGGGCCATTGCCAAGGGATATGCCGTTGATGTCGCCTACGACAAGCTGACTCAATCCGGATACACCAACATCCTCATTGATTTAGGGGGAAATCTGCGTGCCATCGGTGAAGCTTCGTCCGGGCGTGGCGGATGGCGCACAGGCATACGCGATCCCTTTGCCGAAGAGAACTGCATAGCCCAGTTTCTTTTAACCAACGGAGAGGCTGTAGCCACATCGGGCAACTACGAGCGTTTTGTTGAAATCAACGGCATCCGATATGCGCACATCATGGATGCCCGGACTGGCAAACCTGTAAGGGGCATGGCCGGTGTCACGGTCATTGCGCCCACGGCCATGTTGGCAGATGCTCTATCCACAACACTCTTTGTCTTAGGTGCTGAAAAAGGACGAGAACTCCTTAAGAGCCATCCGGATTGTGAGGCTGTCTGGATCCCAGACACCCCTGAAAAACTG
Source organism: bacterium (assembly GCA_037141675.1). GTDB lineage: Bacteria > Verrucomicrobiota > Kiritimatiellia > RFP12 > UBA1067 > CAIZQW01. The sequence continues at coordinate 3,674 of JBAXCC010000217.1, forward strand.
ACGCTCCTTTGCACACCTTTCATCGCCAAACGCTTGACGCCAACAGGTTCGCGCCCATTAAACATCCTCGTTCTATAATCGCGATCACGTCAATAAGTATAAAAGAGAGCCCCCCGTCACTGGGTGGCTCTTCTGTTTTTACTTGGCGGTCTTTACTGGGACCGTCGGTGTCAGCCCCTTCATATCGGTCCAGAGAGTTCCAGGCCCGGAATGAAGAATCTTGATACTCAGCCCTTCGTTCAGCTTGTCGACAAAGGTTAAGTCTGCAAGCGTTGAGGAGTCCTTGAAGACTGAAACGCGCAGTTTTTCACCCAATGCCCGTTCATTGTCAACGACAAAGCCAGCTTGTACCCTCGCCTCGCCTTGAACTTGTGTGATTTTCGCTTGCGTCGCGGCCTTGAGGAGGTTAAGCTCAGCAGCCTTCAGGGTTGCAGATGCGTTAATTGATGCCACTTCGTTCTTGGTCTTAGCAGCCGTTGTTGCGACCAACATTTCAGTCTCCTGATCAACTTGCTTTTTAAGCTGCTCGACCATGGCTGTTTCCGTATTCAGCTCCGCCTGCTTGCGTGCAGTGTCTTGACGCGCCTTATTAGTCAAGTCCTGCTCCTTGGCAACACTGGCTGATTGAATAGGTGCCAGGATATCGTTCGGCACCTCGACATGACGGATAATCGCATTATGGATGAGGATGTGCTTTTCCTTGAGCACACGAATCAGTTCTGTCGTCAATTCATTCTGGAACAACTGACGGCCCTCGCCATCAATAAAGTCCCGAGCTTTGTAGCTGGAGCCCTTGATGCGCGAAATAGAGAGAATCTGTGGCAACAGAATCTTTTCCACAACTGCGGGCAAGTCTCCATAGAGCATATAGATGCGCGAAATATTTTCTGGCAGCAGTTCAAACTCGACAGTCATATCGAGCAATATCTGGAAGCCGTCGCGCGAGGGGAATTCCACAAAACGCGTAATACCAAATGCGGCAGATTCGGGAATCTTCACCTGTTGCCCCTGCTGCTCAGCAAATGGGTCCACCACTTGTTGCGCCGTATTTTGTCTCGTCTGGGCTTGTGGTTGCACAGCGCGTGCACGCGAACCTGGCACGGAAGCCTTCATTTTAGCTTCCACTTGTTGATCAGTCTGCAAGGCCTGATTCACCATAAAACCGCTATCCTTGTTTTTTTCCAGGTATTCATTGCGTTTGGCCTGTTGTGCACGCATTGCATTCATCTGCAACGATTGCAGTTCGCCTCCATTTTCAGAACCTATCTGGCTCTTGGTAATCACCACACTGCCCGAACGGCCGAGTATCGAAACCTGGTTCATACCAATTTCGAGAATATCGACTTGATAGGCACGCGTATTAATATAATAGAGCCCGGGGTGTAACACATCCTGCATGACCCCCTGTTGGCCAGGTCCTGCGAATTGTCCAAGCGGAACAGGCTTGCCTGTCTGCGAGGTCACAACACCCACATAGCCAATAGGGATGTTCATGGCATCGAGTTGTGTCACTTCATAACCTTGCGGATTCAGACGATAGGTTCCGGGGCCGAGGACATCCTTCCAAATACCCTTCCCTAGCGCATCCGCCGAGATGATTTCGCCTGGGGGCAGCTCCTTGCCGACCTTCGAAGTGACAACGCCAACTTTGCCAACCGGGATCTTCACCGCAGGCTTAATTTCCCAGGAGTAGTTGATCGGATTGAGGAAGTGGCGCCCCTCAGGAAAGGGGTCACGCTGAACGCCTTTTTCGCCTGGCGCAGCCAAAATCTCATTCGGAGGCAAGGGTTTGCCGACCTTTGCCGTGACAACCGCCATATATTCGGGCTCCACCTGAATACGGCAGAAAACCCACATAAACCCAAATACCATCACGAATATTCCAACCATTAACATCATAACTGCAGCTACCGTATTCTTCATGGTGTCACCTCTTTCTTGACAGCGTCCTTCTTTACTTCAGGGATGGACTGGAGTGGCAATCCAAACAAACCGCCACCTTCATCCGTTGTCAGGATGCTCTCCAGACGCGGAGCTGTTTTCTCATACAACTTTGCGCGAATATAGTCGGCCTCATTCTTATAAACTGTGACCTGCTGACGAAGCACGTCTGCAGAGGCCTTGTTCTGCGTCTCAACAACCTTACGCTCTGCTTCCGCCATCTTCAGCAGCGCCTCGGCATCCGCCTTCGCGGTTTCAAGACCGATCTTTGCAACTTCCAGTTCCGTTTGTGCTGCAACCGTCTTCTCCATCTTTTGCTGTTCAGCAGTAATGGTCTGACGAATACGATCCGTTTCAGCAGAGACGGTCATGCGATTCTGTTCTGCAAGTGCTTTCTGCTTCCCGAGTTGACCCGATGACTTGGCCTGTACAATCTGCTGTTCAATCATTTTTGCTTCCTGTGCAGCAAGTTCGCGGTCACGAACAACAGAGGCGATCTGCTGGGGCACAATGATATCACGCACCAGGACGGAGTTGATCGATATGCCCCAGGTCTGGCAAACCGCTTGCAAAAACTTTTCAAGATTATTCTGAAAAGCCTGGCGCGACTCACCCACAATAAAGTCCGTTGCGTTTTTCTTGCTGCCTTCTAAGCGCGAGAAGCCACGTGCACTCGGCAAGATCAGCTTCTTCATGATGTCATCCATGTCGCCCACTTCATGGGTCAACTGAGCCACTTTTTCAACATTCAAGTTAAACTCCAATGTGCCCTCGACTGTAATCGGGAAACCATCTAACGTTAAAAACGTAATGGCATCAGGACCGCTCAACTCAAACCGTTGGCTCTGAATATTGACGATCGATACAGCATACACGTATGGATTCAAACGATGCGTACCCTCTTTCAACACATCGTGCTGGACACCCTTCTCCCCCGAAGAGACCAAGAAGCCTTGTGTGACGGTACCCGTCTTTGAAGTGCCCGACAGGATATCCACGCCACACAGCGCCGTGACAACGCCCACATGTCCGGGTGCAATTTTAATATCACTGAACTGCTTAAACTCATAGGCATAAGGATTGATACGGTGCTTACCCGTACCGAGAACTTCGCGCACAATACCCTTGTAGGTTTCATCGATCGCAATGATTTTACCGCCTGGCAAATTCTTGCCATACTTACGGGTCAGCACGCCGAATTTACCAGCAGGAATATCGGTTGCAGGAACAATAAACCAATCCCACACATACGGGTTATAGAAGAAGCGCCCTTCAGGCAGAACGTCCAATTGGACACCCTTATAGTCCAAAGACGGAGCGATCACTTGGTCCACAGGGAGGTTTTTCCCTGTCTTCTTCACAAGGATTGCCATCTTCCCGTTATCAGGTTCAATGCGCCATCCATACCACCACCACAATGCGCCACCGATCATGAGAAAAACAAGCACAACAGGCAGCACTGCTGCTAGTGCAGGTAGATTATTGGCTTGTCCACTGCTTGCCTGCTCAGCAGACGTACGCGCAGACGGATTAAAACTCTTTTTTTCAAACATATACAAACCTCCTTATTACGTGTAAGCATATAGAAGTGAATAGGAGAAACGCAAGCTAAAACATATTGG
>JBAXCC010000218.1:0-7232 GCA_037141675.1 bacterium
CCTCCTGAACTTTTAATGAAAATCCTTGCCGCGAAATTGTTGGTTCCTGAGCCAAGGATAAAGCAGTAGGTACCTGAACCCGTGAGACCTGTTGTATTGGTCAGGTTCATCGTGAATGAGATAAAAATAGTGGTTCCAACCGCACTTTGAGTTGTAAAACCCAGTTTAAGGTCATCGATTGCACCACTGGTCATCACCGCCTTCCGGCCTGTTGCGCCCATGTAACCGTTCCAGGTCACACTCCCATTGGCAACCAACAGGTCGTTGCTGGTTCCGCTAATGCGTGTCCAATCCTGTCCGACCGTCTGTAATGGCCCGGCCGTGTAATCAAAAGAATCGGTGGTAGGTAAACTTCGCTGGGCGATGAGCTCTCTTCCGGAAAAAAGAATGAAAAGGATTGCCAGATATCCTATCATCCCCGCGAACGTCACTTGCTTCCTGGCAAATGGTTGAATTGTTTTCATTTTTTTGATCGGTTTGGTTAAAAAATTGATGAATAATCACTATTAATCAGCCAAAATGCCAAAAGGTGATAGGTTTTTTTGAAAATAATTTGTGATTTGGTGAGCTGGTGAGCTGGTGAGCTGGTGAATGAACTGTTTTGAAAACTGTTACCTTTGTCGGCTTTAGTTAAAAAATGACTGTTTTCACAGTAGTGTGCGAGAAAGTAACCAAAAGACCTCATCCTCTGAACCCCTTCTCCTTAAGGAGAAGGGGACGGGGGTTGAGGTGAAAAAACCAGAAACATGAAAAAAACGATTTTTATCATCATAATAATTTTTATCTCATTAACTTCTTATTCCCAAAATCCTGATTCCCTTGTGGTGCGGAAATTCTTCAACGCCGCCATGACCGATACCACCTCATACAACAACCTGAGACATCTATGCACCAATATCGGCGGGCGATTGTGTGGCTCTCCCCAGGCGGAAAAGGCGGTTCAATGGGCAAAGAAGGTTTTGGAGGGAATGAACCTTGATACCGTTTTCCTTCAGGAGACCAAAGTGAAGCATTGGGTCAGGGGAAGAGAGGAGGTCATTGTAAATCCGAAGCAGGCGTCAGGCTACAAGCTTCATGCATGTGCGATCGGGGGGTCTGTACCAACACCTGCGAACGGGATTACCTCAAAAGTGATTGAAGTATATGATTATGATGATCTGAAAAAACTTGGGAAAGAGAAGATCGCCGGGAAAATCATCTTCTTCAATCATCCAGCAAATCCAGCAATATATTACACTTTTGGTGCTTATGGAGAAGCAGTGAAGTTCCGTGCTACCGGGGCAAGTGAAGCAGCAAAATATGGAGCCGTTGCGGTGATTGTTCGCTCAGCCACACTGGCACACGTTTTTAGATTTTTGGCTTCTGCCGGATCATCCTTCAGATTATACAGCTCCATGCTGGTTTCTTTCTTCAAACGTCGGATGATAAGTTTCCAGTCGCCCCAGCGTAAGGCTTGAAGATTGCCTGCGCATTCCCAGTAAAGATACTCATGCTTCTTCTGGGCATCGTTTTGTCCAATCATGGTTGGCAACATGGAGATGCCGTCGATTGGCCCCGTAAATGGAGCGCCGGAGATTGCGGCAAACGTGGGGAACATATCCCACATGGCTGAAAGATGGTCGCTGGTCGTACCCGCTTTGATCTTGTTGGGCCAGCGCATGATACAAGGCACTTTAAGTCCGCCTTCGTATACTGAAGCTTTAAGGCCTTTCAGATTGAGGGCGCTTTTAAAGTAGGCAGAATCAGTGCCTCCGTTAAAGGTGGGACCATTATCGCCTACTATGCAGATGAGGGTGCTCTCTTCAAGTTTTAGTATTTTGAGTACGTCCATGATGTGACCTACGGATTTATCCAAATAGGTCACCATAGCTGCATACGTTGCGCGTGGATAGCGGCAGGGGACATAGCCTTGGTCTCCAAGATATGGCTTGTCATCAAAGAGCTCTTTGTAGGGCTCAACCTCCGCGGGCGGCACTTGTAAGGCTAAGTGGGGAAGGGGGGTTGAAAAAAAGATAAAGAAGGGTTTCTCCTGATGGGCTTGGATGAACTTGATGGTCTCTTCTTCCATGAGCGCTGGCGCGTAGACACGTCCGATGTACGGTGTGTAGTTGGCAGGGTCCATGGGATCCTTGCCTGTTGGAAACTTGGAATGCTCTTTGATATCAGGATTGTCGAGTTCAATCTTTTCCTGGTTTCTATACAAATATTTGGGGTAATAATTATGAGCATGCCGCTGGCAGTTGTAGCCGAAGAAATAATCAAAACCTTGCTTGCTGGGGTCGCCGGATGTTCCGACGCCACCCAGTCCCCATTTCCCAATACATGCAGTTGCATAGCCTGCCTTTTTCAGAACAGTCGCAATCGTCTGGGTTGATTCCGGCAACGGGAGTTGTCCCAGATACGACTCCCAAGTGCCGACTTCACTGTTTCCTCGGATGAAGGTGTGCCCCGTATGCTTCCCAGTCAGCAACGCACAACGGGATGGGGCACAGACCGCACATCCTGAATAGTGACGGGGGAAGAGCATGCCTTCTTTTGCAAGGCGATCGATATTGGGCGTTTTGATTTTCGTTTGACCATAAACACCGAGTTCGCCTATACCCAGGTCGTCACCCAAAATATAGATGATGTTCGGCTTCTTTTGTGCCTGTGCTGTCACAACCATTCCAGCAAAAAGAGCAAAGCTTAATACCCAGTTGAAATTGCGCAAACTCATTCAGTCCCCTTGCATAAACATTTCGTAATTAACATTTTGATGGTTTCTCTTTTTCAGTCTGATTTTGCAATCTCAAACATACTTTAAGGACTGACAATGACGGTTCCAGATCCTATTTTGCGAACCTCTCCGATTATCGTGGCGTATGTCACGCCTGAGTCATGGAGGTCACGAAGAAGTGCGTCTGCTTCAGTGCATGGAGCGCAGATCAATAATCCGCCTGAAGTTTGGGCGTCGTAGAGAATGGCTTGGTCTGCCTCGGTCAGGCTCTCATCAAAGGTCGTGTGCTTTGCGCTGAAGGATGCGTTTCGCTCATTGGCGCCACTGTACATGCCTTCGCGTGCATAGTCGCGTACATCTGGGAAGAGTGGCAACGTATGGAAGCGTATTTCTGCAGAGGTTTTGCTTTCTATCATCATGCGTGTCAAGTGTCCGAGCAGTCCGAACCCGGTAATATCTGTTGCGGCCTCTACGTGGTAGCGCGCCATGATTTCTGCGGCTGTGCGATTGAGTGTTGACATAGATTGCGCAATAGCCAGAAGCGAGCGTTCAGATGCGCGGTTAATCTGTCCAGCAAGGGAGACGATGCCTGTTCCTAACGGTTTGGTTAGGATGAGTTTGTCCCCGGCTTTTGCATCTGCGTTTGTTGTGAGGTGTTCACGATTGACCACGCCAGTCACGGCAAAACCAAACTTAACTTCTTCATCATTGATGCTATGTCCGCCAACTAAAACGCAGCCCGCCTCCTGAAGCACATCCATGCCTCCACGCAGGATTGCAGTCATAGCAGCATGAGGTAATGTGTGAATCGGAAAACCGATGACAGACAGTGCGGTCACGGGCCTACCGCCCATGGCGTAGACGTCACTCAATGAATTGCATGCCGCAATGCGTCCAAACGTATAGGGGTCATCGACGCCTGGCGTGAACACATCCACAGTCTGGACGAGTAAGAGTCCTGGCTGAATTTCGAAAACGCCCGCATCATCGGCGCTGGAAAGTCCGACCACCAATCGAGGATCACTCACGGCCGGCAATTGTGAAAGCACGGCATGCAAATCTTTTTGCCCGATCTTGCTTGCGCATCCTGCACTGCGTACATGTTGCGTCAGCTTGACTTTGACAGATCCGTCGACAGGCAGATGCTCGCCTGCGCACAGACAGACGTTTTTCTCTTGGAAGAGTGGACAGGGGCATGGTTTTACAGGGTCGCACACGCAGTGCCCCAGCCGAATACTCCTACCCATGACCTTTTTACGATTGGCAAGTTGTTCTTGATTCATGTTTAAAGGGTTCACTTTGAAGGGTTACTTGGCTAAGCTTTCGGTGCGTTGGGCAACAGGGGTATGCGCGGGTGGCGGAGTCTTGAGCCAGTAGTCGAAAAAGGCTAAAACGCGTGCATCATTTTCTGCGTTGAAACATCCCTTCCCATGTTCACCGTTCTTAATGCAGTGCAAGTGAACATCGCCTTTCGCATCACGCAGGACATTGAAGAGTAATTCGCTCTGTGAGAAAGGTACAAGGGGATCTTTGTCGCCATGCATGATGAGAAATGGCGGTAACGCATGGGTGGTGACATACGTTACAGGGCTCGCTTTCCGTGCGGCCTCGCGATTCTCATTTACCGGGCCACCAATGAGTTGGGGTACAGCGTCCTTAGGATCGTTTAAACGCTTGATAAATTCTGGCAACGCGGTGCTCTCGTCATAGGAAAAGTCAGATGGTCCATAATAATCACAGACAGCCTGAACTTTGCTGGACATGCCGAGGTTTGCGCCTACGTCAAATGTTTTAATATCGCCTGTTGTTCCAAGCAAGGCTACAAGATGTCCGCCTGCCGATCCGCCGTACGCTGCGAAACGATCAGGATTCAGATTGTAATCCTTTGCATGGGCCCGTAACCAACGAATGGCTGCTTTGCAATCTTCGAGTTGAGCAGGGAAAAGGGCATGCTGACTCAACCGATAGTTAATGCTCGCAATCGCGTATCCCTTGGTTAGAAATCCTTGATTGAACGGTTGGCATTGCTCTTTGCTTCCCGCTCTCCAGGCACCCCCATGAACCCAGACAATAAGCGGCAATGGACCTTTTGTTTCTGAGGGAATATAGAGGTCAAGCGTCTGACGCTCGTGTCCGTTTTCAACGTAATGCAGATCTGCTAATAGCGTTGCACCGGCAGGAAGAGGAGGCCTCGGTTTTTTATTTTGCCCAAGAGTGATGGATGTGCAGAGTATACAGGCGAACAGGATATTCAGGATTTTCATTTTTATTCCTTGTGGTTACGTTGTTATGCTCTCAATACGCGGTCGTCTCCGACGCGTTTAGTCAGCCCGGCTTTGTCCCAGTATTCAAGCAGAGGTACAGCAAATTTGCGTGATGTATTCAGCAGATCTTTGTATTCGGCAAGCCTAATGCGGCAATGCTTTTCAAGGTGATTGCACAGAATCTGCTTTGATTTTTCAAGATGAATGGTGTGTACGAGGATCTGGTCAGCGAGCTCCACGAGAAGTCCTCGATGACGGAGGTTGACCAACAGCTCATCGATCATACCTTGCTTCATCCCCGTTAGTGCAGGCAGTTCATCAGGACGTGGCGTCACGAATTCGGCCTTTAGAAAGAGATGGGCGAGCTGATCCGACGCACGTTGCTCGCTGTCAGACAAATGGGGCTCTTTATCCGCCAGGAAAATCCGTTCCTGTTCCTGGATAACCTGCTTCTCTGCAAGCAGATGATCAAAGGCGCGATCAATGACCATGCGTGTCCCGCAAAATCCTTTGAGAATATCCTTCTTCTCGAATCCCCGGTAGAGCGGATGCGCTGTGCAGAGTTCAGTCAACCGCTTCACTAAGTCAGCAACAACACTGTTCAAGGCTTCGGCGGTGATGTAACGCTCCCCGGGAAATTCAATGACTTCCTCCTCTAGGACAAGCGGGCCAGCTTTAGCTTTTGCTACGTCTTTGGCTACATTCGCCTGGCGTGCCCAGTTGTCGATGTGGCAGGGGGTTGCGCCTGCTGTTTTGAGAGCAAGCATCAGAGCAAGGGTTTCATCGTCGACGGCTTTTTCCTTCTCCATGCGGCCTTCGAGCCAGTTGCCTCGTCCGCGACGCAGCTTCGAGTCGGAGTTGTCAATAACTGTGCCACCGCCCAACGTCTTGACCGGGCTTAAAAGGCGCAATACGAAGAAATCGCCGGGAGCCGCCACCACAGGTTTGCTGAGCTGTATTTGGGCATAGGTTTCACTGCCAGGTGTGAGGCGCGCGAGTTCAGACAAGACCAGATGGCCAGGCGTATCTGATGTGCCCACGTGGAAACGGATAGCCGTACGTGGTTCCAATGGTTTTTCGTGATGTGGAAGGTAGAAGAATTTGACATTGAGGAAGCGTGAAGGCTTAAAATAGCCTGTGGCTGCGACAACTTTGCCGCGTTGTGCCGCCTCTGTCGTGATGTTTGAAAGGCGCAGCGCGACGCATTCACCCGCGCGGCCGCGATCAGCAGGCGCACCATACGCTTGAATGCCCTTGACGGTGTGCCGAGTCCCGTCAGGCAGGAGTTCCACTTCATCGCCAATCTTGACGCACCCCGCACGCGGAATACCGGAAACAATGGTGCCAAGCCCTTTGAGGACGAACCCGCGCTCGACATGCAATTCAAAGGGGCCGGAGTCATCTCGCTCAACAGTTTCGTCAACCACTTTTTCAAGCGTCGTCAGGAGATCGTTGAGTCCTTCGCCTGTTTTTGCTGAGAAGCGCACCATGGGTGCTTTTTCAAGAAAGGTCCCTGCTACGCAATCGCGAATGTCAGCTTCAACATAGGCACGCTTGTCCTCGTCAGCAAGATCAACCTTGTTCATAACGATGACGCCGCGCTTGACGCCGAGCATGCGCACAATTTGTACATGTTCGATGGTCTGCGGCATGACACCGTCATCAGCCGCCACGACGAGCATGACGACATCGATGCCACTTGCGCCAGCCACCATGTTGTGAATAAAGCGCTCATGGCCCGGCACGTCAACGATGCCCACGCGGCGGCCATCAGGACGTTCCCAGACTGCAAACCCCAGGTCAATCGTCATGCCACGCGCCTGCTCTTCTGGCAGTTTGTCACACCAGCACCCTGTCAGACATCGGACGATGGATGTCTTGCCGTGATCAATGTGACCGGCTGTTCCCAGCGTAATGTTGATATTCGCTGATGCAGGACGCTGAGGCGAGAGGTTCGTGAGGCAGCATTTCATGAGTTATGCTTTCTGCGGCGCAAATGAATCTCTGAGGGTGACGGTACGGTTGAAGACGGGTGCGCCCGGTTTCGTGTCTTTGCTGTCAGCGCAGAAATACCCGATGCGCTCAAACTGGAATTTTTCACCCGGGGATGCGTGTGCCAGAGCGGGTTCGCAATAAGCCGTGATTGTCTTTGCAGAGTCTTCGTTGATGAATTCAAGAAAATCCTTTGTCTCGTCGCCCATGGGATTAGGAACCGTAAAGAGGCGGTCATAAAGACGTACAAGAAGCGGTAC
>JBAXCC010000219.1:0-7221 GCA_037141675.1 bacterium
ATACCGCTTTCGCCTTGCACGGACCGGAAAGCAATGCAGCACCCGGCCGTGTCGTGCTTGTCATCGCACTCCAACTCAGTCCGCTGAACTGAATGGTGTATTGGGATGCGTCATGCGGCAGAGGTGTAACCCTGCACTCCAACGAATGCAGGGCGGGGAGGACTTAGAACGTCAGGAGTGCCTGGAACTTTTCGGCCGATGCTTTTTCAGCAGCGGTTAAAGCATCTAGGGGTTTCACGAAGAGGACTAAGGCAATAAGCTCATCAGGCTTCAGGGCGGGCTGGCTCTTTATCTGATGGACTATCTTCTCCGAGCCTTCCTTCACGCTCAGGGTGTACTGAATTTTTGTGCCGTTGATGTCTGCTCGCGCTTCAAGTAACGAGAGGGAAGCTTTAGGCTTTTCTTTTGTTTCAATCGTCGCGGGTGTGATTGTGAAGAGGTTTTTACCCAGAATGAATGAGCCGCTTTTAATGTGCAAAGGGAAGTCTGCTCCCAGCTTTTGGGTCTCAACATCAAGATTGACATTCTGTAGCCAAAGGTCTTTGAAATATGAGGCTACGTCAAGGGACTGAATCTTGAGCGTTCCTGTCTTGTCCGGGTTGATATTGAGCGAGAGTGCTTTGTCAAATGCAGTGACTCGGCACGGCGTGTTGCTGCCGAGGGGCCCGATCTCTACGTCGAAACTGAATTCCTTCAGGATGGAGGGATGTAAGCGCGGACGTAACGTGCCTGTGAGGCGTGTGATGAAGCCAGGGACTGTTGCTTTTCCTGTTTCAATCCTGAATTGGTCTGTGTCAGCCTTGATCGTGCCGAATTCGGTTTTGCCTTGTTCCCATTTGAAGCCGGTCCATTCGAATTTCGGAATCGCGATGCTGAAGCCTGTCAGGCGGTTGGTCAAAAAGACATCCGACAAAGAGAGTTTGTCAATCTGGAACAAATCCCATTTTAGCGGTGTGCCAGTACTGCCTTGTGTCGAGGAGTTTTGTATTTTGGCGGCGGATTCCGGCTCAAACACACTGATATGAGCTTTGGTGACGCTGATTTCACGGAAGATAAAGCGCTTAGAGCGGATGGAGGTTAAAGGGTTATCATAGGTGATGCAGAGGTTTTCAATCTCACCATTTGCCCATTTGAGGGTCTTAATGCGGGCGCCAGAAGATAATGAGCCTGAAATATCCTTGATGGCAATTTGTGATTCCAGGGGGGATGTTCTTTCGATGATTTTTGCAACTTGTCTGATCGGACAGGCTGTGTACATCAGGGTGTAATAGCCACCGCCGAGCACAAGGGCAATCGTAAGTAAGATTCCTCCGAGCAGGTAGAGTAAACATCCGCCACACCCCATTGATCTCTTTGCCATCTGATTCATTTCGTTCATCTTGGTCTCTCCCTTTTTGAATATTGAGTAGATTAACCGTTTTGATCCTGTATGTCTATTATACATTGTCGAAAGATTTATAAAGGAATCCGCAATATTTATTGAACAATGTCGTTATTACAATTAATATGCTTTCATTACATTATGGAGGAAGCTTTATGAGATCATTGTTGGCGATCATATGCGGAATACTCACGTTATCTTTATATGGAGAGGAAAAACGCGCCAAGGAGATACCCGTGGCCTTTTTATTTTCCGATACGCAACCTTTTGGACTTCAGGAAGTCGGGGCGTCTGCTTCTGCAGCATTGGAGGATACGTTAAAACTGAAGGTTACAATGAAGTCTACGAAAGAAACGGTTGAGGATTCACAGTGGACATTTCATTCCGTCGACAGTATAGGCAAAGAAGTGAAGTCGAGATCGCCCTCCGTTCCCTCGCTTGTTACAGAAGGCCAATATGTCTTTGTAACCTATTCACTTGAAAATTTGCAGAAGGCGCCGGCTAGCATACCTTGGGTATCAGTAATGGATGATAAAGGACGGGCTTTTTTGCCGATGGATCACAGGGACGCGCGAAAATATCTGCCAGAAGAATATGCCAACTTGGAAATGAACCTACCATCAAATTTGAAAAAGAAAATCTGCTCAATCTATGAGTTGCCCAAAGGTTCTCGGCCGGTTGCTATGGAGGTCATGCCCTTATGTACAACGGAGTATCACAAATATTTTGTCCATAATGGATTTGCAGGGAAGAAGATCCATCTTTCTTCTGCTGAAAATGATGTATTCGCTTTGACCAATAACGTTGAAAGTGTCAAGAAGCCAACGTCATTGCAGAGTGAAAAGCCGTTCATGTTAACTATGAAGTGTACGCGAACGGAGAATACAGAAGAAAAAATAGGTCGGTCTTTCACGGTTCGAACACTTGGCTACACAGTCGAACTAAAAGTGTTGAATATCCCCAAGAAAGATGTGAGTGTGAAGGCATACTTTATTGGCGAATCGGGAAAGAAGCTGATGATTGCTGAAATAGTTGATAAAGAGGCTGAGGTCCTCAGTACAAAAGCATCATCATTCAAAGTTGCGTGTCAGCCTGTTGGAGAGAATGAGAAGTTTGATGCGGGTCTCGAGTTAAAAGGTGTCATTATCCAGGCATGGGCAGATGGCAAACTCATGCAATCGTATACGTCACAGTATGCCTGGAAAAAATACGCAGAAATGCCGGATCTCATCACTAAATTTGAGACCTACACGCGGCCTCATCCGCCTGGTAAGCCGCCAATGCGGGGGTTCGGAAAATAAACTGACTACTGCTTCTTTGTTGAAGCGCATGCCATCTTGAACAATCGCGCCGAACCATCGGTCTGTGGCAAATAGAGGGTGATCTGTTTCATGGCTCCTGCGTATTCAGGCTTGGAATGGAGTTGGACCTCGTAGGTTTTGCGTGTCCCATCCGGCTCGACCGTTAGAGGGTAGGGGATTCGCTTTCCTGAATAAAGGGATACTTCCACAATCACATTTAAGGCTTTGCTGGTTGAGGCGCACGTGAACGCGGCATCGAGTTCGAGAACCGGCATGTCAGAAGCCTTCCAGAATGTGGTAGGCGAGACAACAACGCCACGCGGCTTTTCACCGTACGTAATGTTAAGAGCTTCCTTGATGGGCCATCCTGTATCTTTTGCTGCCCCATGATACGAAAAGCCCTTGCGGTCATTATCGAATATCCAGGAGGGCGGGCAAATGGGGCCGTGCAGGGTTCGTGCTGTTCGTCGAATCTCGTTCACACTCCCCACGATCAAGTACGATTTATACGTCCAGTCTATGTTGTAATCCAGGATGTGCGTGCCAACCGGCGCAATATATCCAGTCTGCCCATCCTTGACGCCACCAGTTCCCTTGTTTTTATCGCCGCCGGCAAATCCGCCGATGACTTGAATGACGTCCGGCTGAAAGATGCCGACTCCTGTGTTTGCATCGTTGACAAGTGCAGTCCAGCGTTCTGTTGCGTTAAACCCGATCCATGGCCAGCCTTTGCCGTCGTTTTTCTCCACGATGTTAGTCGTCGGAGCATCTGTGAAAGGTGCATCACCTGCATACGTCACAAGCTTATACCAGGGGCCGTTTGTGTAGAGCGCCGGCATTTCTTGGTGGCGGCCCGGGTATTGTGTCTTGTCCGTACGCTGATTGATGATGCGCGCCTTCATCTCGATGGTGTTCTCGTCCACGAGGGTATAGGTGACTTCAAAAATGCAATCGCCTTCGACATTGATATGCGGCCATTGCATGGGAACGCAACGGACGCGGATCGTCTTGCTGTCAGGCTGTTCAAAGGCGATCGTCCGGGATTTGATATTTCCAACGCTTCCGGACTGGATGGGATTCCATCCCAGCATGGTCCAATCCTTGTGGGGCTGTTCGCCTTTCGGTCCGATGTACGGATTGGGTCCGCTGTAATAGGACATCTGGATCTGTCTTCCCCAGTCACTGCTGTTGATCATGTTAGTATTGCCGTGCTGCTTGTCTTCCAGCAATGTAACCGCACCGCCCAAACTCAAGTCCACTCCAAGCCGAAGGCGATTATTCGATAAATAGCGCATCGGGTCATTGCCGAAATCGTATCTCTGTGTATGGGCACTAACTGCCCCCAGTGCGATACTCACCGTGAAACAGCAACCAACACAAATCATTGAAAGCAGACTATTCATACGTAATTTTTCTCCCGATGTGTGAGAGCATAACAAAAAGGTTGGAGCACTTCCAGCCTGTGAAGTAGAATTCAGAAGAGTTTGGAAAATTCCTATTGACTGTGTTCATGTTCCTGCCTATCATTCGCATGATAAGTGTTGCCATTTAAGGGGGAAGTAATGATGAGAAGGTTAATTCATAGTGTCGCAGTAGCGCTGGCGACCTGTTGCGCGATAGCTGATGGGGTTGTCATCAAGCGCTTTGAACCGCTTAGTAATACGTGCCGGGCTGGCCGGACAGAGTCAGTGATCGTTATAGTCGAAAACGTTTCAGAGCGGGAGATAGTGGTTGATGTTCAACTGGCGAATCCCGTCGCTATTCGATTGATCTCGGCGCTTCGGCAACAAGTGGCACTCGCGCCGCGAGAAAAGAAGGACGTTATCTGGACGCTCCAGACAGAGTCTGAAGGGGTGATGGATTTGAATGCCATGGTCTCTCTGGAAGGAGTTCTGCAGACGACAGCGCAGATAAAAGTCTGCTTTATGCCGCCAGTGACGCAGAGGAAGCTCTCCTACATTCCAGAACCTAAACCTGCTAAATCCGAAATATTAGTCGGCGCGCATCACTGTCCGCTATGGGAAGCGGACAAATATCAGATGTGGGACAACGTGCTCAAGCATCCCGAGCGCACGCCGGCGCTGGGCTTTTATGCGCAGGAGAATCCGCAGGTCTCTGACTGGGAGACCACCTGGGCGGTTGAGCATGGCGTCTCGTTTTTTATATACTGCTGGTACCGCACATCTCAAGGCGGTGCTGTTAAGACGCGCTTCGGATCTGCCATTCATGATGCGCTTTTCAAGTCGCGTTATCGCGATAAGATGAAGTTCACGATCATGTGGGAGAATCAAAACAGGGGTAGCGCCGGTGTGGCGGATGAAGCGGATTTATTTGAGAATCTGCTTCCATACTGGATAGAAAATTACTTTAAGCATCCCAGCTATCTCAAGATCGACAACAAGCCAGTGCTTTTTGTTTACCGTCCGGAATATCTGGTGCAGGACCTTGGGAGCAAGCAAGCAGTAGCCCGCGCATTTGATCAGATGCGGCAAGCCTGCAAAAAGGTTGGATTCGCCGGACTCTTCATCCTTGGCGAGTATCGCGGAATTAAGCCCGAACACTTGGGGTTGCTAAAGGATCTCGGGCTTGACTACACCTTCGCCTACTGCTGGGGCATTCCCAACAGCCCGACACCAGAGAAGGCGGTCCAGATACAGATGTCCTATATCCGGAAGACCCAGGAACTGAATATCTTGCCGCAGGTTGTGACGGTTTCTCAGGCTTGGAGTGGTTGGCGCGATGAAGGGTCGATCTGGAAAATCCCCCCCTATAATTTTGAGATGCTGCTGCGCGAGGCTAAAGCCTTCATCTCCACATTGCCTGCCGAGCAACTGGGAAGCAAGATGCTGTTGCTGGATAATTGGAATGAATGGGGCGAGGGACACTATATTGCGCCCTATCGTGAATATGGGTTTGGCTATCTGGATGCTGTTCGTAAGGTGTTTGCCCCTGATGCTGGGACACATGAAGATCTCGTGCCTGAAGACATTGGTATGGGGCCGTATGACAAGGGGATTCGCCAGCAATGGATGGAGGATAATCGCCTCCACAACATGATGATCAAACATGTTGTTAAACCGGTGCCGATTGATGCAGGATTGGTCGGGATGTGGTCGTTTGACGAGTCTGAGTCTGAACGCGTGTCGTATGATTATTCAGGGAATCGAAATGGCGGGGCCTTTAAAGCGGCGCGCCAGCCGGGAATCGATGGCTTGGCCATGGCCTGTAATGGCGGCTCCGTGAAGATCGCGTATCATCCGTCGTTCTCCATGACATCCGGAGTCACGGTGGCGTGCTGGGTGAAAACCGAGATCGCCCATCAGAGCCAGGGCTGGTTTTTCAACCATGTTTTTGGCGGGTGTGAGGCTACAGGCTATCGGTTCGGCCTGATGGATGGGCAACTCTGTTTTAATGTGCCGCAGACTGCTTGGAGTCATACGGCCAGAAGCAAAGCGAATGTCCCGTTAGGGCAGTGGGTGCATGTGGCAGGGACATGTGATGGGTCTGTTGTGCGTGTGTATATGGATGGGGTTCTTGCTGGAACCCTTGAACGCACAGGAGCCATTAAAACGAATAACTACCCACTTATGTTGGGCAGTTATGAGGAAAATCATACGGCTCATTTCAAAGGGCTTCTGGATGAGGTCCGTCTTTATAAACGCGCATTGAATGCCGAAGAGATATCTAGGCTTGCCGCAGAATTCAAAAGATAAAGCAACTGTGCACCCTCATGTGCCTGTGAGATGCGGCCGCTAAATAGGCGTTTTTCAGCCGCGCGACGTGCAGCTATCAACGATCTTTTTGAGTGAGCGCGTCAGAGTGACAATCGTTTCAGCTTGTTTTGCAATCGTTGCATCTTTTGTGTCAAATGCTAAGTTGCTGTTCGATAGATGCCCGTTGCGGCCAGTCGAATGTTTCAAATCAGCTAGTCCAAGGAGTTCGTCAGCCGATATATTCAGGCTCTTCGAGATTTTCGATAAAGCGTTGATGTCTGGCACGCGTTCACCCTTTTCGTATCGATGATACGTGTTTTGGGGAATTCCTAGCTTTTTTGCAAAAGCAGTTTGTGTCAAGTTCCCGCGAAGCACTTTAAGTTTTCCAGAAAAAATCATGCTAGTTCCTTTCCTTGAGCTGTCCAACTCGTTAATCATTTATGGGAAGTTTCCGATATACAACACGTAAACTGAAACTAACAGAGATTACCTTTGAAACATAATACTCTAACGCTCTTTACTTTATTAAAAACGATGGCAAAGAGCAAGCGCATATCTTTTTGATCTTTTTGTCGGCCGCCGGACGTTCACCCGCCTCGCCGAAGCACATATCCGGAGAAAAACCAGGCGGATAGGCTCCGATCACCTGGAAATCTTGGCTGGATGCTTTGAGGCAATGGGCAACACCAGCAGGGATCATGATCGCATCCCCCGCCTGAATATTAAGCTCGGGCCCGCTCGGCCCGCCGAATTGGACGGTCGCTGAGCCACTGAGGACGCCGATAGCCTCGTGAGTCGAGGAATGATAGTGGTGATAAGGATAGAG
>JBAXCC010000220.1:0-7219 GCA_037141675.1 bacterium
CGTTCAGGACGTGACAGAGCAGCATTTGCAGCATCGTTGTCGATGAATTTTTCAGTCTTTGGGTCCCACTTTAAGGGGCGTTTCAAATTCAAAGCCATAAACCCAAGGATGCAGGTTACGGTTGATTCGTGCGCACTCTCGATGGGCGTATTGGTTGGTTGGCGCGAACGAATTGATTCAAACCAAATGCGATGATGATTGTTCGTGTTTCGTGTGAGCGTGTGCTCCACCTCGCCCTCAATGATCTTCTTGTTGCTTGCTTCCAAGGGGCGCCAATAACCATGCTTTCCTCCAGCCCCTGGATCGCTGATGGTTGCTTTGACAGAGCCACGGCTGCAAAAAATCCAGCCCTCCTCGCCTACGAACCGGATGCCGTTAGGGTAGAGGGAGTCGTCCCCAATGTACATGGTCACGCCGTTGGCGTACTTGTATTGAAGGCTTACTTTTCCGTGGACATCCCACAGGCGACGTTTAGGGAAATCAGCCTTTCCTGACACATTTACAGGTGTATGTCCGAGACCCAATGCCCACAATGCAATGTCAATGTGATGAGATCCCCATCCGGAAATCATGCCCATGCAGTAATCTTGGAGGGTCATCCATCCTGGACGGCCGAAATCAGCGTTTTCGCCTTCTCCTTGGCGATGGGTCCGTAATTCGCAATAGGGCGCCTGTGGCGCGCAGCCCAGCCACAAGTCATAGTTGAAGGTGTCGGGGACAGGTTGTGACAGAGGCAGGTCAATGGGTTCTTTAGGGTCTTGAGGCAAACCAATTTCAACACGCTTCACGCGTCCGATCCGTCCATTGTGCACATATTCTGCAGCCTTGCGAAACTGGGCTCCAAATGTGCTCTTGCCTTCGGAACGTTGTTGGGTGCCCAGATGGAATACGCAGCCGGACTTCTTGACGACATCCGCAATCATCCGGCTTTCCGCGATGGACAGGGCAAGCGGTTTCTGAACATAGATATCCTTTTTTGCCAATGCGGCATCGATGCAAAGCTGTGCATGCCAATGGTCTGGTGTGCAAATCATGACTGCATCTACTGCGGGATCAGCCAGCAAATCCTTGTAATTTTGGTAACATTTTGTCTCTGGCATGTCGCCGTTAAACAATTCTTTTGTCTTCTTTTGGGTTGCCTTCATCCGCTTGATGTCCGGATCAGAAAACGCAATAGGGGTTGCCATGTCCTGATTCTGCCAGACCCCCGGGATGTCCATGCCGCCTGCGATGCGTCCGCATCCGATAATGCCGACTTGTACCTTCTTTGAAGGGGCTTCTGCCCCCAGCACGCGTGCAGGAATGATGGTTGGAAAGCCAATTGCTGCGCTGGATATGAATCCAGTTCGGACGAAATCACGACGAGATATGGGATGCGTATTCATTCATTTCCCCCAAAAATAAAGTAATAGTGTACGAAAAATAGGCCCCAATGACAATCCTGATTGTTTTTATGCGCCGTTTTTGGCATACTTCCACCACTGAATTTTATTGAGAGCGAATAGGTACCTGGTGGGCCTCCCGGTCTTCAAAACCGGTGTGGGGTTTTTAACGGCCTCGGTTGGGTTCGATTCCCACTCGCTCTCGCCATTTTTATGTCTGAAGTCGTCCTAGAAAATGTCTGCAAGCGCTATGAAAGCGGCTCGATAGCGGTTAGCAACGTGAGCCTTACGGTGCAAGATGGCGAATTTCTTGTCCTAGTCGGGCCCTCTGGCTGTGGCAAATCAACGACCTTGCGCATGGTTGCCGGACTCGAAGAAATAACGTCCGGTTCGATCTACATTGGTGGTCGTTGTGTGAACAACTTGGCACCCAAGGACAGGGACATTGCAATGGTGTTCCAAAACTACGCGCTGTATCCGCACATGACTGTATTTGAAAACATGGCGTTCGGATTGAAATTGCGCCATGTGCCTCGCCGTGAGATTCAGGCGCGTGTCAATGAGGCGGCCGAGATCCTGGGGCTCCAAGAGTATATGAAGCGGCTGCCGAAGCACCTGTCAGGCGGTCAGCGCCAGCGCGTGGCTGTTGGGCGTGCGATTGTTCGGAAACCCAAAGTCTTCTTGTTTGATGAACCTCTTTCCAACCTGGATGCAAAAATGCGAGTCGAGATGCGCGGTGAAATCACGCGGTTGCATCGTCGCTTGGGCGCAACCATGATTTATGTGACGCACGACCAGGTGGAGGCCATGACCATGAGCGACCGCATCGTGGTAATGGACCGGGGCGTTGTTCAGCAATGTGATCGGCCGCTTGATGTTTACCGTCGGCCGGCCAATCTCTTTGTTGCTGGATTTGTCGGGACACCGCCCATGAACCTCGTCAAAGACGGACATCGCATCATGGGCTTCCGTCCGGAATCGTTGCAGCTCAGTGATCCAACGGAAGCGCAGAGCGTGTTGAGGGGTTCTGTGGATGTGGTGGAGCCGATGGGTGCCGAAACCTATATTCATTTTGTAACCGAAAACAAGGATAAACTGATTGCACGTGTGGCGCCGGATGTTCCCGTGCGCGTTGGGGATGTTGTGGCATTCAAAATTCAAGAGGGGCAGTCATGCTTCTTTGATTCGACGGGCTTACGTATTCAAGCTTGAGTGAAAGAACTGAACATGAAACGCATTGCCATATTTGGCGGATCATTTAATCCGGTTCATAACGGACACTTGCTTGTTGCGCAAGCTGTATTTGAGGCCTTTGGCTTTGATAAACTGCTGCTGGTCCCGTGCCAAGTGTCACCCTTTAAGCAGGGACAGGAAGGAGCTGTTGTCGTGGATGCCTCGCAGCGACTCGATATGTTGCATCTGGCAGTGGGTTCAGATTCACGGTTTGACGTGTGCGATATTGAAGCTAAACGGCAAGGCGTGTCATACACGATAGACACCGTTCATCAATTGATGGCGCACTATCCGGATACGCGCTTTTCGCTCGTCATGGGCATGGACTCCTTGCTGGACTTGTATCGCTGGAGGCAGGCTAATGAGCTTGTCTCCCTGTGTGATATTGTGACTGTGCAACGACCGGGGTGCGATGTGAAACCGTCCCCGTCTGATTTGCACTTTCCTTTGGATGTGGCGGATAAGATATTAAAAAATATGGTTCGCGGCCGGCTTTGTGACATATCCTCGACGGAAATTCGTCAACGTATCGCTGAAGGCCGTTCCATCCGTTATCTGGTTCCTCAGGCGGTTGAAGACTATATTCTTCAGAACAAGTTATGGGTATGATCTATTTTGTCAGCGGAATTGATACGGATGCAGGGAAGACCGTTGCGGTCGGCCTGATGGCGCGGTATTTGCTGAAGCAAGGGGTTCGCGTCATCACCGCCAAGTTGGTACAAACAGGCAATGACGGTTTTTCAGAAGACCTTCTCAAGCATCGTGCAATGATGGGGGTGGGCTCCTTTGAAGAGGATAAGGAGGGCCTGACCGCGCCCCAGATCTTCAAGTTCCCGTCGTCGCCGCATCTTGCTGCGAAGCTGGAAAACCGCGTGGTGGATGTTGACGCAATACGTGGTGCCATGCGCCTGTTGGTGGCACGTTATGATGTTGTGCTGGTTGAAGGGGTCGGGGGGGTGGCAGTCCCACTGACGGAGGATATACTGACGATTGATTTGGTCGCGCAAGAAAAGTGGCCGATGATTCTCGTGACTTCCGGGAAACTTGGCAGTTTAAATCACACCATCCTTTCTTTGGAAGCGGCATCCAATCGTCATGTGCACGTGGCGGGAATTGTCTACAACTTTTGTGCGTCTGCACATCCTGTCATCGATGAAGACACGCCGCGCCAAATTGCGAAGTGGGCCGATAGACTTGTCAAAATACCAGAAGTCAATTTCGCTGCTCTTCCGGATATCGACTTCTCGCCGATTTTTGAATGAGGACGTATGACATTCGAGGAAAATATACGCATTGATCGACACCATGTCTGGCATCCATATGCTTCGATTGCCGTGCCGCCTCCTGTTAATCTTGCTGTTTCCGCACAGGGCACGAGGATTCGTCTTGAGGACGGGACAGAGCTTATTGACGCTGTTTCGAGTTGGTGGTGCGTGGCGCATGGGCATAATCATCCTGCGATTGTGGCAGCTATCCGCGAACAGTCGGAGCGCATGGCGCATGTGATGTTTGCGGGCTTTACGCATGAGCCGGCCATAGAGTTGGCACAGGCACTGATGAAACAGGTGCCTGCGGGACTTGATAAGGTTTTCTTTGCAGACTCTGGCTCGATCGCTGTTGAGTGTGCAGCAAAGATGGCGGTCCAATATCAGCTTGCGCTCGGACACGAAAAGCGTTGCAGGCTTGCGGCGTTAAAGGGCGGATACCATGGCGACACCTTAGGCGCAATGGCGCTGAGCGACCCCAATGGGATGCATACACTTTTCAAGGGTATGTTGCCGACCCATTTTTTTGCCGAGCAACCGAAGATCCGTTTCGGCGCAGAATGGGATGCTGCTGATTTTGATTCGATGCGGACACTACTGGATGAGCATGGCGATGAAATTGCGGCTGTGATTGTCGAACCGATATTCCAAGGCGGCAATGCCATGTGGTTTTATCATCCCGAATACCTGCGACAGTTGCGCAAGGCATGTGATGAGCTGGATATTTTGCTAATCTTTGATGAGATCGCAACTGGCTTTGGTCGGACTGGAAAGCGGTTTGCCATGGAACATGCGGGTGTGACGCCTGACATTATGACCGTCGGAAAAATTCTGACTGGCGGAAGTGTTTCATTGGCTGCCGTGATTACGACGCCACATGTAGCGGAGGCCATTTGTAGGACATCGCCAGGTGCATTCATGCATGGGCCAACCTATATGGCCAATCCGATTGCCTGCGCTGCAGGATGCGCCGCGATGCGCGTGATGGATTCGTACGATTGGCGAGCGGCTGTTTTACGTATTGAGCGTGAATTGAAGGACCAGTTGACCCCGTATGGCAGGTGTTCAAACGTCAAGGATGTGCGTGTGCTTGGCGCAATTGGCGTACTGGAGCTCCATGAAATGCCGTCGCCTGAACGTGTCCAATCCGTTGTGCGGGCAACAGGTGTCTGGTTGCGTCCCTTCGACCATTATCTCTATACAATGCCCCCTTTTGTGACATCCGCCGAAGAAATCGTGCGTATTACCGAAGCGATGGGGCAGTTGGCCGAGTGACCCTGCAATGCCCAAAGATTTGGGAAGTGTCATCTTGTATTTTTTAAGCACCTTTGATATATTATTCCCTTCATTTTTAAATCGAAGGAAATGGGCATGAATATTCACATAGCTGGATTCGGAGCTGGGTTACCTGAACATCGGGTAACAAATGACGAGCTTCCGAAGACCGTCGACACGACTGACGAATGGATTGTGTCGCATACCGGCATTCGGGCTCGCTACATGGCCTCTAAAACCGAAAGTTCGTCGACGCTTGCGACCAAAGCTGCTGAAGAGGCTCTCAAGATGTCGGGGGTCAAGCCAGAAGAGATCGGCATGGTCATTGTGGCTACAAGTACGCCTGACTATAATGTTTTTCCCTCATGCGCGTGTTTAGTCCAGCATCGCATCGGGGCTGTCAATGCAGGCGCTTTTGATGTGCTTTCGGCTTGTACGGGATTTGCTTATGGGATGCAGGTCGCACGTTCTCTGATGATCATGGACCCGCGTCCGATCATCGTGGTGGGTGCGGATGTGATGACGCGGACAGTCGATTGGACCGACCGCAATACGTGCGTGCTGTTCGGTGATGGTGCGGGTGCTGTTGTTCTCAAGGCAGAGGATCGCCCTGGCGGGCTATTGCAGTCATTCCTCCGCTCCGATGGTGGCGGCGAACGCGTACTCTACTGTGACGGCGGGTATCGTCATCCGAAGACGCCGCATTCGCCTCCGGGTTATTTGCACATGGACGGCAAAAAGGTCTTTAACTTTGCTGTGAAGGCGTGTGAAGAGGTGATCCGTGAGTTGGCGAAAAAGCAGGGGTTGGCGCTTGACCAGATTAAGTGGGTCGTGCCTCATCAGGCCAATTTTCGCATTCTTGATGCTGCGGCGCGCAGGCTAGAGATTGATGTGAACCGTTTCTATATTAACATTGCAGAACTGGCGAATACGTCGGCTGCAACCATACCCCTCGCACTGGCGCAAATGAGCCGTGAAGGGCGCTTTACACCTGGCGATTATATTGCCTTGGTCGGCTTTGGTGCCGGATTGACGTGGGGCGGAATGCTGATCCAAGTTTAGCGACCGGCCTCATCTTCCATTAAGAATCAGGTTCGTGTGTGCTCCAGTACACGAATTAGTTGTTTTTCTGAAAGGGCTACTATGACAGGTTATAAATGGATGTTGGCTGGCTGCGTATGCGTGAGCGTACTCATGGGATGCAAGGAAAAAGAAAAGATTGCACCGGGAGACAAGCCCGCGGGAACGGTTGTGGCAACGGTCAATGGAAAGCAGTTGCTCTTTGGAGAGATGAGCAAGCGAGCCGATGGTTATTTGAAATATGCCCGGGAAGTAGAGAACCTGATGTTTGCTTCAAACATGTTAGGGCAAGCCAAGGAGTTCTATCGTAAAAAAGCGATTGAAACATTTGTCTATAAAACAGTGATGTTGGACGAAGCTGCTCGGCTGAAGATTTCTGTCAGTGACAATGAGCGTGCGGTGGGCTTGCAACAATTGGCGTTCGCGCTCTCAAAAAGGAATTCAAATACCAATGACTTCTTCAACAAAGGGCCTCAAGCACCTGAAATTATGGTATGTGATTTCCAAGATGGGCTGATCATTGACAAGTTGTTGAACCAGGAAGTGCAAAAGAAAATCCGAGTCAGCGACAAGGAAGTTGAAGAAGTTGCCGCGACCATTTCGGTGACGAATGAACTCAAGCGCGCCAAACTTGAGGCGATTCGCAAGCAGATTGTCAGTGGCTCCTCCTTTGAAGATGTTGCACGAACTGTTTCGGAGTGTACAAGCGCGAAGAAAGGCGGGGACTTGGGCGAGTTTAGCCGCGGGAAGATGGATAAAGCGTTTGAAGAAGTTGCCTTTAGATTGAAAGTAGGGGAAATTAGCCAAGTCTTCGAGACTAAGTATGGGTTTCATATCATAAAGGTGGTAGCTCACAACAAGGAACAGCCTGCCAAGAATGCTGTGCCGGCGGTTCCCGAGACAGTTCGAGTGTTGCATATTCTGCTTCGTCGTCTCTCGGATGACCGTACGAAGATCGCGACGGTCTTGTATAAGGCGCACTAC
>JBAXCC010000221.1:0-7199 GCA_037141675.1 bacterium
ACAGCTCGGGATTTATTACGCGCTATCCGAGCTTCCCGTGCTTTCCGAGCTTTCCGAAAGAACGCTGGCTATTTCAGAATCCGTTGATAATAATAAGCCGAAAACAAGGTTTGAAAGGGAATTCGAACTCAGGCATCATAGTGATATGAAAGTAGATTTACGTGAAATCATGCTACCGCACTTGACACGCATCAGGGATCGTTTCCGGGAGGCGGTCGGAATGGCTATTGTGGATGAGCGTGCGCTTGACGGGCTTATTCTCGCCTCTGTGCCGCCCTTGGAACGTTTCGGTTTTATGCTGACGGAGGGTTGCCGTTTCCCGATACACACCGGCGCGCCCACGAAAGCGATTGTTGCTTTTTTACCTGAAGAGCGGCAGAAAGCTGTTCTGTCAAAACTGCGCTACAAACGATTTACACCCACCACGTTATGTTCTCGCAAAGCGTTCACTGCGGAGTTGTCGAAAATTCGAGCGTGCGGCTATGCGCTGGATCGCGAGGAGGAGGTGGAGGGCTGCCTCTGTATTGCGGTGCCGATCTTTGCGCCCAATGGTGAACCCCTTGCAGGCATTTGGTATACGGGGCCCTCCAGCCGTCTCTCTATTCCTCAGATGGAAGCGACCTATCCCGAGCTCCGCGCGCTTGTCGATCAAGCCCAGCACGATCTGCATACGTTTATTAAAGAGTCATCCGGTAAAGCCATCCAATCAGAAAAGATGAACCTTGCGCGAGAACGCCTTGAGAATCCGCCGTTTGACACGGCCTACGATATTCCGACGCTGGCGCGTTCGCTTGGTATGAGCTACTCCATGTTCCGGCATCTGTTCAAGGAACACTTTAGTATCAGTCCCTCGCAGTATCGGCTCAACTGTCGTATCGCCGAGGCTCAACGGTTGATCCTGAATACCCAGCTCCCGATTGCACGCATTGCCGAGCAGACAGGCTTTCAGACCTTGACGCACTTCTCCGTGATCTTCAAGGCAAAGACAGGCAAGTCACCGAGTGGCTATAGGGCGCTCGAATAGCGCGGATAGCATGGAGTTTATTGCGTGCTATCCGCGCTTTTCTCTGAAGCCAATCTCCTCGATACGATGTATCGGAAGCCGGATGTTTTGCCGCGCTGGACAATGTATTTGGCGGCGTTCGTCGCGGTTACCATGGTCCCGGCAATCTGAATATTCTCGAAGGTGATGTTTTTGATGTCTCCGCTGCTGGATGACGTAACATTGCCGTTGCCATTAAATTCACTGATTCGGGCGGGTACCTGCAGAGTCGTGATATTCCGGAAGATCAGGCCGTCCACACATCCCAGGCCGCCGTTATAAAGGGGATCATCGGTCCAGCCGTGATCCGTTTGTTTGATACTCAAGCCAAATAGCATGTAGGCTGGTTTCTCCAGGCGGATATTCTCAATCGTCATGCCGGTATAAGTCGCGCCGTTGCTGTTCTTGAGGCTGACAATGGCTTGGCTGGTGACATCGGCCCTGGTTTTCACGCCCCGATCGCAGCCGATGATATCGAGGCCCGAAACGGTCGCGTTGATTCCGTGTTCGATACTGTTCCATCCCAGCATAATCGCGGACCCGCACATCTGCTGCCACACCACGTTGTTCTGAAACAGCATACCGGGTTGAATGGGTTTCAAAACATCGTCGTTGATCTTGAAGAAACAGTTGGTGATCCGCGAGTGCGGACCCAGTACGCCCGAATCCGATTCCATGGCCCATGCCAGCATTTTGACATTCTCGAGCGTCGCGCCTTTGCCGTAGGCGATGATCCCCTGATAGCCCTGCGGCGCATCGAGCAGGATGATCCCTTCCACATGGAGGGCACACCGTCGCGCCTCGATCATTCCGTGGTAGGCGTGTTTTCCGGGAATATCAATGCCCGACAGGATGCCGCGCCCCCTGATCGTGGTTGTTCCCGGAGCGCCAGTGGTTTTAAGGACACCTTTGACGTAGGCTCCGCCCGCCAGATAAACAGTTTTCCCCACGTCAATGTTTTGAGCCGGACCATTACTCAGGCCCACGTCATGGATGCCCGGTCCAAAGTAGAGCACGTGAGGATCGCTGGGCGAAGGAATGTTCACTTCCGGAGGGTTGGCAAAGACAAACAGCGGGTGTCTTTTTTCGCCCTCCACTTCCACAAAGAGATTTGCTGGCTCGTTCAGGAGCAGGCAGATGGTATTGCCGCGGATGGTGGCCTCCAGTCGCTTTTTGAGCGGACGCACCACCACTGACGCAATGTTGGTACGCAATGGCAGTTTTATTTGCACTTCCACCAGTCCGCTAAAGGAAAACGTGGTGAAGTGATTCTCCGCCGTCATCAACTTTTCATCCGAAGGCCATTGAGTCAGCCACCGGGGATCGTTGTTCGGGTCTCGATAGACAAACGAGGCGTGACTTTTCCCGCCTTGGTAGATGGAGACCACATAGCGATCCGACTGGAATTGGCCGTTGGGCAACGGCGGATAGACGGTCGGCTCATTGGCACCTGCCCATGCATCCTGATGGGCGCGAGCCGTTGCGGTATCGAAAGGCGTAGAGGCGGTCTTTGGAGATTGCCCCCGTTTCGTTTCAGCAGCATGGAGTGTAGCCAGCGGTGCCAGTAGCAGGACTGCGAGGGTTAAGGATGTAAGATTTTTCATGGTTGCGCCCCTTATGGTTCTAACGAATAGGGAGAATAGTACAAGAAGAGGCGCAAAAACGCAAAGCATCCTTCGGGTAACAAACGAGTGACAAAAGGAGGAAGAATCGGATAGCATGGACAGCACAGAATTCCTGTCGCGCTAACCGAGCTATCCGCCGCGCTCTTGCAGGCGCTCGATGGCCTCGCGGCGGGTGTGCACTTGAAGTTTTTCGTAGATGCGGCGGACGAGGGTATGCACGGTATTGTGTTTGACGTTCAGTTGATCGGCGATCTCTTTATAGAGCAACCCTTTTGCCAGGAGGTCCAGCACTTCGCGTTCGCGTGCGGAGAGCTGGTCGAGCTGTTCATCCTTGGAGGGCTTGTTTTGAAACGCCTCAACCACAATCCGCGCGATGCTGCTGCTCATGGGCGACCCGCCGCTATGGACGTCCTTGATTGCGGCCATCAACTCTTCACGTGTGGCGCGCTTCAACAGATAGCCGCCTGCGCCTGCCGAGAGTGCATCAAAAATGAGTTGCGCATCATGATAGGCGGTGAGCATGACATAGTTCACGTCGCGATTGAGCGGTTTGAGCAGGCGTACGCATTCAATGCCGTTCATGCCCGGCATGTTGATATCGACTAAAACGACATCGGCCAGCGCGGGCACATTCGCTTTCACGGCCTTTTCAGCATCGGGATAGGCTGCGACAAGTTCGAAATCCTTCTCCTGCTGGATCCAGCCGGAAAGAATTTTTCTAATCGGTGCATTGTCTTCAATAATTGCAATTCGTATAGCCATATCAAACCTCAACTACAAAACAAATGTGCGTTCCCCTGCCAAGAGTACTTTCAATGCGGCATTCGCCGCCGATGTCCGCAAGCCGCTGGCGCATATTGCACAGTCCATTCCCTAGAGAAGGCGTTTTTTCGATCTCAAAGCCGCAACCATCATCTATGACGGAGAGCGTAAATCCGTTGTCCTTCGGTTCATAGCGGACGCGGAGTTCCTTACATCCTGAGTATTTGACCGCATTCGCGAGTGCTTCCTTATAGGCGAGAAAGAGATTATGCCTTACGGTGGAGCTTAACTCTGTTTGCGGCAGCGCGGTCGGACATTCAAAGCGGAAATTGATTTGAGAAAAACGCAGAAATTCCTGAGCGAAGTTGTCAAAATAGTTGAGCAGATGATCAAGTCGGTCTTTTGTCGGATTGAGCGTCCAGACAATTTCATCCATTGTGACAGACATATCCACGGTGGCGCTGTTAATCTGTTCGAGTACCTGCTTGGCGTCATCGAGGTTTGCGCTGGCGGACAGAGGCTGGCTCAACATCGAGATCTGTGCCAGTGTGGAACCGAGGTCGTCGTGAATATCCCGTGCAATGCGCATACGCTCACGCTCCACGGCTTGCAGTTGTTCCAGCCGTTCAATGATGCGCCGTGAGCGCTGACGATAATAATAGCGGGTCGCCCCGAATACACCGGACAGGATGGCGAGTAGCGCTAACCCCTGAAACCAGGTTTCTTCCCAGAATGGCATATAGAGTTGGAAGGGGTAAGATTGTTCATCACCCAGTGATGAACCTAAAGCGAATATGGGCTTTAGACGGAAGCAATAGCGCCCAGGCGTTAACGTAGGATAGCGGACGGATGATTGGTTTGCGAGTCCGATGCTGTGGGAAATACTCCATTCCAGTATGACACGTTTTGCCTTTCTCGGGTCTATGGGAATCCACGTCGTCTCCCAATCAGCATGGCTGGTCTTATCGTTGTCTAGGATGGCGAGTGCATAATTGCCTGGTGACTGATTGACATGGAGGACTTTTGCCATAGACCGATTGATGCCGCCCACTGAGGCATTGATGGGTTCATTGTTGCTTCCCGTCACCTTGTTTGTTGTAAATGCCAGTTGATAAAGGAGTGAGTTAATCCCCTCCGCGTCTATTCCTGTCACACGCAAATCGCCCAGGGCAATGACGCCGAGTCCCGCGGCGGGACCTGCTGAAGTTAACGTCACCAGCATGCTGGCCGCAGCTTCCGGCACATCAACAATCATACGTCCAGGAATCATCGGAGAGGTTTCAACATCGCCCGTCCAACCAGCACTCGTGTTTTTGAAGGTCACTTCCTGCATGCGCAACAGTTTGGCTTTACTGTCATGAAACAGGGCCACGAGTCGCATGACATCCGATCGCTCTTGCCAGTTCGGCTGAACCCCATCAAGCTTGTATTGATAGCGAATCAGACTCGCGTCATTTGTTCCTGACATTCGGAAATGGAAGGTGATATCCGTATCTCCTCCTGTTGCAAGAATCTTGCCTTCCATGCGAATGTCGATGGCTGGCTTATGGTTGTCAGATGCAAAAAGAATACGACTGCCTAATAAGAAGGTGGTTAGGCATACAATCGCACATGTTTCAAACGTTCTTTTTTGTGGCTTAATCACGCACGTGCTTTCTTGGCTTCGTCAATGAAGGCGAGAATGTTTTGCAGGGACACGTCATCTTCAACAGCGTGAGAAGGTGCGAAAATGTAGCTACCGTTCTTGCCCTCTTCGATCAAACGCCGACTCTCTTTTCGAACATCCTCTTCTGTTCCATAGGGTAAAATGCGTTGCGTGGAGAGCCCGCCATGAAAGGCCAGACGTCCTCTGTACTGCTTTAGAATGGCGCTCGTATCCATGACCTCAGGCTGGAAGGGATTGAAACATTGGAGGCCACAGCCAATTAAGTCATCGAAGAGTTCATCTACGTCGCCGCAGGAGTGGATCATCTGGAACTTGCCTGCGGAGCGCACGGCGCCGTACATGCGTTTTAATTGCGGCTTAATATACTCGTCCCAGAAGGGCTTGCCCATGATGAGTCCGTGTTGCTGTCCCCAGTCGTCGCCAAAGTAGACGGCATCAATATCGTAGGTCACGGCTTTCTGGACCATCGCGATGTTGTAATCCGCAATGGTCGTGAAGAGTTCCTGCACAAATTCCGGATGATCGATAAAGTCGAACATCAGGTTTTCCATGCCGCGCATGGTCCATGCTCGCTCGAAGAGGGAAAAGCCAATGTAGAAGACACGAAAACGGTCGGAATATTTTTCGATCTGCGCCGGAATGTCTCTGAAGAAGCGGGCATCATGCGGGTTCGGGAAGGTGTAGCCCTCGAGTGTCGGAGCGGGTAGCACTGGCTTTTCGACAACACCGATGTCCTTGTCAACGGTACGATCCCAAATGACACCGAACGCATCTTTGACGCGGTCATTTCCCATATCGTCAAAGAAGCCAATAGCTGAACCCAGTTCAAGGATATGATTGTCTATCGCGGTTTCAGTGGCATCCTTGCTCCCAAAATGATGACACAGCCGCTCCCAGGGCTCCTTGGTGAACTGATAGTGCCAGGGAACATAAGCCGGAATTTTACCCGAAAAAACATCCCGTATGACATCCCGTTTACTCATAGTATCTTTTTGTATTAAACGTAAATGATCATAACACCTTGAGAAGCTTAACGCCAATAGTTATTGCTTCTTCTTGGGTTTCGCTTGGCGTGCAGCAATCGCGTCGGAGACGCGTTGCATTTCTGTTTCACCGGTGCGCACCTTCCACTCCGTGAGCGCGTCCCGCAACTCCTTTTCAATGGCTGCCACCTCGGGGGTTCCGATGAGATTATTGACCTCGAGCGGATCATTCTTTAAATCGTAGAGCTGGTCTTTTGCGCCCTTGGCGAGCCAGTTCCACTTCTGATAGGCGGGCATGGGATTTGTCCATACGCCTAGCTTGTAACGCTGGCCAATAATGGTGGACTGTGACCAGTTTTCGGAAAAGGCATACAGGCGATTGTTGGAGAGGCCTGTCTTGAGGAGGGGTACAAGGGATTTGCCTGCCAACGGCCATGTGCCTTGTGGCCGCTTGAGGCCCAGCCCGGTGATTTCACAGAGCGTCGGATAGAGGTCAACCAGCTCGACGAGATTGTCGCAGGTCATATCTTGCTGTCCGCGCGCCGGCCAAGAGATGATAAGGGGAACGCGGAGGGTGTCCTCATAGACATTATGTCCAACCGAATTTTTCTCTACCATGCCATGTCGCCCCATGAAGTCGCCATGGTCGGAGGCATAGACAATGATGGTGTTTTCGCGGACGCCCAGCTCATCCAGGCACTTCACGATCTCGCCAATGGAGTGATCCACTTCCGTGATTTGCGCATAATAGTAGGCGATCATGCGCTTGTACAATTCAGGTTCACGTGCTGCCTTGGCGCAATTCCATGGCGTTTTCTCGTTCCGCCGTAGATCTTGCATGGCGGGGGGCAGGTTAGCAATGGGCTCATTCCAGTTGGCCGGCAAGGGAATGGATTCCACTGGATAGAGGTCTGCCCATTTTTTAGGTGGCGTGTAAGGCTGGTGCGGTCCATGGAAGGTTGCCCAGCAGAAGAAGGGCTTACCGGCCTTGACGGCTTCACGGATGTAGGCGGTTGCGCGGTCGGCTGTATAAGGCGCGTCACGAACTTCAGGGGGAAGATCCGAGAGGTGTGCGCCAAGGTCGGAGTTCAGCGTCCCGTCCCAGTCGCGCTTGAAGGCTT
>JBAXCC010000222.1:0-7197 GCA_037141675.1 bacterium
AGTGGGGGCATTCTTCCAGTATTCCAAGATTCCAGTATTCCACCATTCCATCATTCCACCATTCCACCATTCCATCATTCCATTCAAGTTATAGGCAACGTGAAATGGAAGGTGCTGCCTTTTCCAACTTCCGACTCGACCCATATTCTTCCGTTATGTGCGAGGACAATCTCCTTGGTAATCGACAGCCCCAGCCCCGTGCCGCCCTTTTTCTTGCCTTTCGCTTGCACAAAGGGCTTAAATATCTCATCCAGCTCCTCCGGATAAATACCCTGACCCGAGTCCCGGACACTGATCTGGATTTCGCTATTCACCAATCGCGTCTGGATCACGACAGGCCCGCATTCACTGTATTTGATGGCATTCGCCAGCAGATTGATCAGCACCTGCATGATCTTATCCTCATCGAATTTGATTCTCGGAATATCCGCCCCGAGTTCCATCATGACATCCGAATTTCTCTCCCCGGCAAAAAGCTTGGCGTTTATATGGGCTTCCTTAACTATTTCATTCACGTCATGTTCCTGGAGGTCATAATCCATTTTTTTAGCGTCAATTTTCTGTAACGCTAAAACATTGTTGATCAGACGGCCTAAGCGCTCGATATTATTCTTCGAGACGCGCAGCATCTCCTTCTGCTCGCTATTCAATGGCCCCATAATCTCATCCATGATAATATTCGTGGACTCCTTGATCATGGCAAGCGGACTTCTGAGCTCATGGGCGACCGTCGATGCGAACTTGGCTTTCGATTCCGCCATATCGTGTAAAGCCTTTTCAGCCTTCCTGCGCATCAATGCCCCCCCGATGTATGAGGCCATGTTTTCCAGGAGTTCGACATTCTCGAGGGTAAAGCAGTCTTTGCGCCGGTCGGCGAAATGAATCAGTCCAATGATGCGTTCCTTGTCCCTGACCGGTATCAGAGCCATGGAGACGTAACCACGATACATGCACGTGTTGCGCGGATGATACCGAGGATCCTGATCAGCCGGCAGGTCAAGCAACGGAAACGAATTGTTCGTCCAGAAACTTCCCCCCTTTGTGAAGAGCTTCGAGGATGGGTCGGTCTTGCCGGAGATAACCAGTCCGCACGTACATTCCATGCTGACATTACCCTCTTTGTCCCGACAAATCTTTCCATCCGCATCGCGTGCAAACAAGGTGTTTTCCGTTACCAGAAAATCCTGGGGGAAGCCTTGCTGGACGTAGTACGGGAAGTCCTCTCCCTCTTGCAGGCGCAGGCCAACCACATCAAGTCCGGTCTGCGCCTTCACAGCCGTGATGACGCGTTGCAAGACATCCGGCAGCTCTCCGGGTTCGTTGAGGAGCTGTATGACGTCCCGTCTCATTTCGCGATAGCTCTCCGTCCGCTTGCGGTCGGTGATGTCAATGCCAATTCCCACCAGCCCAACTACGTCACCCGCAGCGTTCTTAATGGGCACCTTGGTGGTGGACGACCATCTCAGGCTCTCCCCGGTTTCGGAGACTATCCGGGTCCGCTCTTCCTTGCCATAGAAGCCAATGCCTTCGCGCATAATCCGCAATTCGTCGTCCCGGTACTTGCGGGCAAGTTCAGCCGGATGGAACTTCGCGTCTTCATTGCCAATCAATACATCGGCACTGGCCACACCCATACGTCGCAAAAGGGTTTCGTTGGCGATGACAAAGCGGCATTCCGTGTCCTTGAAATAAATGCTATACGGCAGGTTGTCAATCAGTGTCCTGAGTTGCAACCGCTCATTATTCAGCGCCGCTTCCGCGCGCTGGCGCTCGCTGATGAACCGGGCTTGCTGGATATTCTGATACGCTGTGGTTGAAAGTTGGTTAGCCAAGGTGAACAGCGCCTGGGCAATCTGATGGAACCGTTCTATCGACATGGAGGGAACTTCGCGGTAGGCCGCGAGGAACTCTGACTCATCCGCCCCGATGGTGCGGGCGTAGGCCAACATTTTCTCTTCGCTCTGTGTTTCGTCGCGCACCTGACCAATCAGCCAGTTGGCAATATGCCGGTTGCCAATGTTGATACTCGCACCGGCATCCCACAGCCCGCCACTGAGGCAAGGCTGAATAATGGGGCCTTCGGGATGATGGCGGCCCAGGATGGCATCTGAGTGATAACAGTTACGGCAACCAATCTCGGTGCAGCGGATAATGTCATTGCATAGCCTAGTGAAATGACTGGGGCGGGTGATCGGCGTGCCGTCAGGCTGGGTAATGACGGACGCTACACCGGTTGCCGCCGCGAACTCATCCTGGATGCGCTGAATAGTCGCCAGATCGAAGAGTTCGGCGAACGTGATGCCGTCCGGCTGATCCAACGGACGGGTCAGCGCCACCAGGCGCTCTTCGAGCGCCGCCTCTAACCGCTTGCGTTCCGTGAGGTCCATAAGGGTCACCTCTACCTGTCGCACCTGACCCGCCTCATCCAATTGTGGAAACGCATTCACCAAAAGCCACACACGGTCTCCTCTCATGTGCCGGTCAACCCCCAGGATTACATTTTCCAGCATTTTACCCGTCGCGAGCACCCGCGACACCGGATATTCGTCCACAGCCAACGGGCTGCCATCTTCCTTGATAAGGTGCCAGGCAGGATCTATGGCCATTTTACCCTGCATCACTTCTATGGAAAGCCCCAGCAGCCGTTCCGCCTCCTGGTTGGCGAGCAAGATCGACGTGTCCGGTGCATGGACCACCACACCGACCGGCAAGTATTGGAGCAAGAGCCGCTGTTTCTCCTCGCTGGCCTGCAACGCCTCCTCCGCTGCCTTGTGCTCGACAATCTCCTTCTGCAGGCATTGATTAACAACTTCCGCCTGATCCCGAGCTGCCACGGCATCCACGAGCAGGTTAAGAGAGGCAAGCGATAATTGATTCGCGACGCTGCTCATCACGTCACGATGTTCGTCCATCATCCGCATGTTGCCTGAATCGCTCATAGTTGCCTTTCAATTTCTTGAACCAAGCTTGGCTTTTCTTCAGAGGTATCAACTATCTTATGTCGGGGCGGCTCACCCAGCCTCTGGCTGAGTTCGTTCACTTCGCGCTTCAACTCGATCATGCGCAGTTCGCGTCCGACCATGAGATCGTTAAACCGGGTCAATATGTCGTTACGGACACGAAGACCATCCGCCTGTTGTTGCAGGGTCATCTCCGTGATTTTGCGTTTGGTGATGTCGTGGATAAATACCACAAAACAACCGACGTTGGATGGCTTGTATTGAAGGCTGATATCAACATCCCAATCGCTCCCGTCCTTGCGGCGGTACCGAGTCTCAAAACGATCCTCTCCTTGCGCGATAGCTTTCTGAAAGTGAGCGGCGGTGACAGCGTTTATACTGTCAGCCTCCAGGTCGGACATTCGCATGGCTAGCAGTTCCTGATTGCTGTAGCCGCTCATCCGGCAATAGGCCTCATTGACTTCCAGCAAACGCCCCTCCATGTCCACCTGCGAGATGGCATCCATGGCCATCTGGAGGATGACCCGGTGTTGCGCCTCGCTCGCCAGCAACTTCTCTACCGCAATCGCTCTTTCACGATAGAACGTGACGACCTGCTGTCGCCAGAACAGCAACAGCGCTTCACCCAAACCGAGAAGCAAAGCAACAATCAGAATGACGACTCCCCAGAGTTGTTCGTATAAGGGAGCCAATACTTCAGCCTTGTCAATCTTCGTCACCAGAAACCATGGAGAATCCGGTACCGCGTGTATGGTTGCAATCACCGGCACACCTCGAAAGTCCTTCACGTCGGACAGGAGGCCGGTCTGCCCCATGACTGCCTTGACTGCGAGAATCTCGGTTTTCCTCAACGAGATGCGCAAGCCCTGTGACGCATTCGTTTGGCTGCGGAAACTTGACAGATAGAGAACTTCATTTCCATCCTTTCGCACGAGTTGTATCTCAGCGGTCGCGCTGGGCACAGGCCACCGCTTCATGAGGGGATAGAGGTACTTTCCCGGGAGAATACGCAGGAACAGAACACCCAGCGGGCGCTTGGCATCTGTCTCGTCAAACAAGGGAACCAACACCGCCAGATAGACGCTTTGGTTGTCCGAGTGCAGATGAAAGTCCAGAATGGAAATTTGACCTAGCCGCAACGCTTCGGCTGCCGCCAACGCTGTATCGCAAGGGGGCAGTTTTAACCCGTAGGGAATGGCCAAGCGCACGACTCCTTGAGTATCCATCAAGCTAACCTGATCATAATCTTCCATCGCCGAGTATTTCTTTAACCAATCCTTAAGCTGGCGTTGCGCATCACTATCGTCCGGCTTATCGAAAATGCGCCGCACAAGAGCATTGAAGGATGGGTTGTTGAAAAAGATGGAGGCATCCGACTTCTTGTCCTCTCGCCACTGCTTCAGATCATCCATCTTCAACTCCGCTATGGCAGAAAGCTGACGATACACCCCGTCGGAATACATCTTCGAGTGTTGGCAACAAAAGTTGATACCCGTGGCAATAATGCCAGCAGTGAACAACCCGAAGATCAACAGAAGCTTATGTTCAGCGGACAGCTTGCGTGGACTAGCCACGGCCTTATCCGAGCTTTTCGGCTCTGATACCAGTTTTTTCGTTATTTGACCTGTTTTTGTCGTCATCATATACTTTCCCTGTCTATAACTTCAAACTGAAATTCTGGAATATGGGAATGTTGGAATAATGGAAAACATCTCCTCTGGAGGGCCACGCTTTGTCGTGTCCGGACGCGACGGAGCGCGTCCCTCCAGTGATGGCCTTCTTCCAACATTCCACCATTCCATTATTCCAGTATTCCTATTCCAACATTCCACTATTCCTTTTCCTCTGGGGGCAATAGCGTTTTAATCATGTCGCGCAACTCTTCCGGCTCAAACGGTTTGGGAAGATAGCTCTCGACACCGCACCCTCGTGCGCTCGTCGCCAGGTTCTCCACATCCGCGGAAATCAACATGACAGGGATGTGTTC
Organism: bacterium; assembly: GCA_037141675.1. GTDB lineage: Bacteria > Verrucomicrobiota > Kiritimatiellia > RFP12 > UBA1067 > CAIZQW01. The sequence goes on from JBAXCC010000222.1 coordinate 4,948, forward strand.
CAGCGCGTGATCCTTTTTCATGATCCTGACGACCTCGTCGCCATTCATTCCCGGCATCTCCTTATCCAAGATTATCAGGTCAGGCCTATTTTTGCGCATGCCCTCCAGGCCCTCAGGCCCGTCCGCGACCCCGGTTGCGTCATAGCCCCAATGCTTCAGCCTAACCAATAGCACTTTCAACAGAAACGGTTCATCATCGATCAGTAATATTTTTCTTTTCATACGTGTCCTGTCCTGTATCCTTAAAGTGGTAGCGTGAAATAGAAGGTGCTGCCCTTCCCCTTTTCCGACTCGACCCATATTTTTCCGCGATGCGCGAGGACAATCTCCTTGGTAATCGCCAACCCAAGCCCTGTCCCGCCTTTTTTTCTGCCTCGCCCCTGCGAAAAGGGCGTAAAAATAGTGTCCATCTCCTCCGGATAAACACCCTGACCCGCATCCTGGACACTAAACTGTATTTCACGTGTGCCCAGTCGCGCCGCAATCACGACAGGCCCGCGCTCACTGTATTTAATGCCATTAGAGATCAGATTGATCAGCACCTGCATGATCTTGTCCTTATCGCATGTTATCCTTGGAAGATTCGGCACAAGATTCATCACAAGATCCGCTTCTCGCTCTCTGGCACCCAGGCTGGCGTTGAGATGGGCTTCCTTAAGGATTTCATTCACGTCGTTTTCATGGAAATCATAGAGCATTTTACCGGCGTCCAGTTTCTGATACATCAGGACATTGTTGACCAGACGGCCTAAGCGATCAATATTACTCTTCGCAGTGTTCAGCATATCCTTCTGCTCGTCATTCACAGACCCCAGCACCCCTTCCAGTACAAGATTCGTGGCCTCCTTAATTGTTGCAAGCGGACTTCGGAGCTCATGGGAAACCACCGATGTGAACTTGGACTTCACCGTCGCCAGATGAATGACAGCTTCATCCGCCTGCTTGAGCGAGGTGATGTCGATGCCTGTGCCTACTAAGAACGTCCGCCCCTTGATCTTCAGGCACCGCCCCGTCATCAACATCCAGATAAAGGCAGGCCCGCCGTGCAACAGCACACGGCCTTCTGTCATGTCGTCATGACCGCCCTGTAGCACATTTACTATTTTCGACTGGATGAGCGCCCGGTCTTCAGGATGGATGGTATCTAGCGCGTTCTTGCTTGTCATCTGGTCGTCCGTTGTGCCGAGGATCACATCGCGCTGATAGCTGTTCCAACGTGCATAGCGACCGTTTTCGCCAATCAGGTAGAAGGCGCCGGGGATACTGTCGATGATGGTGTTGCTGAGGGCTTCTTCCCGTTGTGCCTCGAGCTCAGCCTGCTTGCGAGCATCGTTTTCCTTCCGCATATCTTCCATCATGTTCATCAAGGATTGCCGGCTTAGCTGGAGTGAGTGCGTACGTTCCTCCACCAGAACGGCCAAACGCGTCGATTCATCCCGTTGCAGGACTGTGGCTGCCTTAACTTTGGCCATGGCGCGCACTTCGGCGAGCAGTTCTTGCTCATCTAACGGTTTGCACAAAAAACCCTCAGCCCCGCAATTCAGCGCCTTGATGCGGCTGTCACGATCGGTTTTCAGCGCGGTAATGAAGACGACCGGAATCGGGTGCAATTGTTCGTCGGCCTTTAACCGGCGGCAGACCTCGTACCCGTCCATGCTGGGCATGACGATATCGAGCAGGATGACATCCGGATTTTCCTCGCGGGCCAGTTCGATCCCGCGATTTCCATTTAAAGCTGTCAGCAACGTGCAGTCGGGCAGAGCATCCTGCATGACGGCGCGCAGCGTGGTCAGGTTGTCTGCGTTATCGTCAATGGCCAATATTTTTAGGCGCGATTTTTCCATAAGGGTTCCCCTTTCAATCGAGCACTTCACGGAGTGCTTTGATCAGCAATTCAGTATCAATCGGCTTGGAGATGTAGCCGTCGAAGCCGTGTGCGAGAATCGTCTCACGGTCACCCTTCATGGCGCTGGCAGTCACTGCAATCACCGGGGTGTCGCGCAGGCTTTCGTTTTCACGGATAGCCGCCAACACCGCAATGCCGTCCATGACGGGCAACGCAATGTCCGAGAGGATGATGTCGGGCTGGTGCTTTTTCGCCAGGCTCACGGCGGTCTCACCATCCAGCGCTTCGATCAGCTCATAGTCCTCTGCCAACAAGGCTCGGATGGCACAAAGGCTGTCGAGATTATCCTCGACAATCAGCACGACAGGCTTGCCGGGGCGTACAGGACGGCAGCGGCGAGGCAG
>JBAXCC010000223.1:0-7157 GCA_037141675.1 bacterium
CGCACAATCGCTCAATGGATGGTGTTCGCGCGTCAGTGAAGAAGCTGCTCCCGCTGGCAGAGGAGACCAGGGTTGTCATTGCCCTCGAAAACGTTTGGAACAACTGGTGTGTCAGGCCGGAACTCTACAACTGGGTGGTTGCCTCGTTCAACAGCCCCTGGGTGAAAGCATATTTCGACGTTGGCAACCACGTCAAATATGCTGGCATCCTGCGTGGTGACAAGGTAGAGCTCGCCTATATGCCCGAGGTGTGGATCCGTACGTTTGGCCCGCGGATTGCCAAGATACACGTCAAAGACTACAAGATCAGCGATGATGGCAAGACCGGCAACTGGTCGGGTATCGGGCAGGGCAGCGTCCGCTGGCCGGAGGTCCGAAAGGCGCTCGAAGAGGTGGGCTATAACGGCTGGCTCACTGACGAGACCGGCCTTGGCTGGCCAGAGCTCTCGAAGCGTCTAGACCGTATTATGGCCGGGGAACAACCGAGTTAGGATGCTCAGTGACGGAACGGGTCGGCTGCGCCCAGGCGTATCGGACTGCCGCATGCCCATCCGGTCACCCCGTCATTCGCCGCTCGCCAGCGGAGCTGGAATTAACGAACTTGCGGCTTGTTCAACCCTTCCTCAAGCGAGTATAATCCAGCGCATGTTGAATAAATGCTGAGGAGGGGAACTATGCGAACAGGCTATTCGAAATATAAAGTGCTATCAATGCTGGGCTTGAGTGTCGTACTGTTGGGGGTCCCCCTTGCGGCTCTAGCGAACGACGCTCCGAAGCAGGTGCGTCCTAAACTGCAGATCATCAATGGCAGCAGCCAGGCGGTTGACATCTTTTGGCTCAACTCCGCTTCTAAGCGCGTGCCGAATAGCACGGTCGAACCTGGCCGCTATTCCATCATTGATACGACGCTGGGGCATCGGTTCGAGATCGTGGGGCGGTCAAACAAGGCGACCGCAAGCGTCACCAGCGTCGTGCCGGTTCAGGCGTATCGCTTCGACCCAGAGGGACGCGATGGCGTCCCGAAATTTTATACGCAGGCGGTCAGCGCGGACGGCTTTCCCATTGTCGCATCAGACAAGGTCAATCCGTATGCCTTGAAGGAGGCCGCGTTCATTGTGAAGATGATGCTGTCGCAGCGCCCGGATCTGCGCGAGGCGCTGATCAAGAGCGGTGCGCGCCTCTGCGTGATGGCGTACAACGAATATACCACGGACTTGCCGGAGTTCAGGTGGCTTGCGGAAGAGAAGGTTAAGGGCTTCGAGGCGTTCTCAACGAAGGACTACCGGGATGTGCGGGCGCGGGGCATGGGCGGCAGCGAAACAGATCCCTATTGTTCCGTAGGGGAGGAAAATTTGCTCTGCTATGCGGGCGACCCTTACAGCAAAGAGCGCATCCTTATTCATGAGTTTGCCCACTGTGCACACCTGCGGGGGATGGTCAATGTTGACCCGACGTTTGATGCGCGGGTCAGGAGCGCTTACGAGGCTGCGATGAAGGCCGGGCTTTTTAAGGGCAAGTACGCGTCGATCAACCATCACGAGTACTTCGCTGTCGGAGTCGCCTCCTGGTATGGGCATGACCGCTTTAATGATGCGGATCATAATCATGTCCACACGCGGGCACAGCTTGTCGAATACGATCCCGGGCTTGCGGCGCTCTGCCGAGAAGTCTTCGGCGAGGCGGCGCCGCTCTACACGAAGCCGGCGACTCGCCTGACCGGGCACCTGGCGGGGTACAATCCTGAAACAGCGCCCACATTCAAATGGCCGGAACGGCTGTTGAAGGTGCAGGCGGCGATTCGAGCCCAGGCCAAGGCGCGCAATGACGCGGTGAACGGACGCGAGGTGCGGACCATCTCCGGATGGACGGTTAATATCAGTAAAGATCTGCTCGCCAATGAGGCAACTGCAACAGCAAAGGCCTTGGACTTGCTGAAGGGGATGCTGGATGAGATTGTTCGCGTCGTGCCTGCCCCGGCCGTGTCGGAATTGCAGAAGGTATCTTTGTATTTATCGCCTGAATATCCGAATATCAGGCCGCGTGCGGAATTTCATCCCAGCGCAGCATGGCTGAAGGAGCATGGACGGGATCCAGTGATGGCAAAGGGCGTGGAGTTTACCAATGTGCGTATCTTTGAGCGTGAGATCAATCGCATGACGAATTTTGCCTTGCACGAGTTGGCCCATGCCTACCATGACCGCATATTGGGCTATGCAAAGGCCGACATCCTGGCGGCCTATCAGCGTGCGAAGGGGAGCAAGAGCTACGACAAGGTTGAACACTGGCATGGGAGTGATCGCACCAACACGTTTGACAAAGCATACGCCATGAGCAACGAGCAAGAATATTTTGCTGAAAACACGGAAGCGTATTTTTCGCGCAATGACTTTTTCCCGTTTACTCGGGAGGAGTTGAAAAAGCATGATCCGGATTGCTATGCCCTGCTGGGCAAACTCTGGAGCGGTCCGTTGAAAGGCTTATGACATGATGCATTCCGGACCCCACGGACGTATACGCCGCACGTTAAAGATTGCCACTGCTGAAACAGCAGGAAATGCCGTCTTTGCCGCGATTGCGCTCGGGCCGTTGATGACCGGTTTTCTGCTTGCGTGGGGCGCTTCAGATCTTCAACTGGGGCTTTTTGCCTCGCTGCCCTATTGGGTTGCCTTTACAGAGTTAATAGGAGCCTATTGTGTTGATCGTTTTGCTCCGCAACGGAAATGGATTGTGGCGTGTACGGGACTTTTTGCACGCGGCATCTTCTTTTTAATGGCTGGCTTGGCCTGGTGTGCGGGGTTCTCGGCCGCGTGGTTTCTGCCGCTCTTTTTTGTGCTCTATACATTCTTTCAAGCGTTTTATCATGCCAGCGGGCCTGGCTGGACCGCCTGGATGGCTGTTTTGGTCCCATCGCAGATTCGCGGACGCTATTTAGGCGTCCGCAATCGGATTGTCGATGCAACAGGGCTGATCGCGATGGTGCTTGCCGGCTCAGCGCTGGATGCCTTCCGGAATGCAGGCTTGGAACGACAGGGATTTTCAATGCTCCATGGCGTTGCCGGCATCGCGGGCATTGCCTGCTTTCTTCTTTTGAAACGGCAATATGATCCTGGACACTCAAGTCGGCTGCCGGAATTCAAGTGGGGTTATCTGCTGGCGTCATTGAAGGATGTACGCTTCCGGTGTTTAGCAGGCATCAACCTGATTTGGCTGGCTGGTCTCACCGTCTACACGCCTTTTGCCGAAGCGCATGTGATCAAGAATATGCACTGGAGCTTCAAAGGGGTTTCCGTGCTTATAATCATCAGCACGCTCGCGTCGGTTCTTGCGAGTCGATATTGGGGAAAGCTTTCTGACCGCATAGGCGCCAAGCGTGTCATGGGCCTCTGTATGGCCGGCCTGCTCTGTGTGCCGCTGCTTTTAGTGGCGTGTCCGATGGACCACGTGTGGCTGGTGTATGGGTGCTGGGGCGTGATGGGCTTATTCACAAGCGGCTATGGGCTGACGATGTTTGGACTGACGCTCGAATGTTTGCCGCCTGATGGCCGGGCAATGGGGTCTGCTTTACTGGCCACGCTGGCTGGGCCGGTGGTCGCTGTCGCAGGACTGCTGGCGGGCTGGGGCGCAGAGCTGGCCGGCGGCTATGGCGTTCTTTTTGTTGCCTCGATCGCGATACGGCTACCCGCCTTTTTGTTTTTGAAAAAACTATGAAAAAGAAATCAGTGAGCTTAGGAGACATTGCGAAACATTTCCATGTTTCGAAGATGACCATCTCCTTGGCGTTGCGCGACAGTCATGAAGTGTCCGAGGAGATGCGCAAACAAATTCATGCGGTTGCTCGCGAGATGGGGTATTCGCGCAGTCCGCAACTGAGTCATCTGATGGCGGAAGTCGCCCGTGTGCGCAACGGAGTGATGCGCGAAACCTTGGCGTTTGTGACCACCGAGCCTACCGAAAACGGCTGGAAGAAATATGACTCTGAAAAATTTAATGAGATGAAGGCGTATGCAGAGGAGAAAGGGTATAACCTCGAGCCTTGGTGGTTATCGAATCCTGCGTTGACCCCTGAACGTGTAAATGAAATTTTGTGGGCGCGGGGCATTACGGGAATTGTGATCCCGAATATTAGCCGAAAATTTTTTGAGAAACATAACGGGACACTGCCCATTGAATGGGATAAGTTTTGTGTGGTTGAAATGGGTGGAAGCTTGCGTTATCCGAATGTCCATCAGGTCCTGCATGACCATTATCATGGCATGTTCCTTGTGTTGGATGAGCTAGAGGCGCTGGGCTATCAGCGGATCGGCTTTTGCGTGCGGAGCGAAGATGATCTACGGACGCATCATCGCTGGACAGCTGCTTATGGCGTGTGGCGTCAGTTGCGCACGGTAACGATTAAACCGCTGATCGCACCTGAACTGGATGCGAACAACGTGAAGGTATGGATTGCGCTTAACAGGCTGGATGCTGTCATCTCTCCGGGCAAACCAGACATCAAAAAATGGGGCATTACAACGCCAAAGAAGATTGGTTTTGCCTCTTTACATCTGTGGGGAAATAGTACACAGTCTGTCACAGGCATCGATCAAGAGATGGACGAGGTATCTTTTGCTGCGATTGATCTTCTGGCCTCCCAGGTGAGCCGCAAGCAGAAGGGCTTGCCTCAACATCCGATGCGCTGGCTGATCCCTGGGCACTGGGTCAAAGGAAAGACCGCTGTGCAAGTCCGCGAAATTCCTCGTCCTGTCGGCATCGAAAATGAGTTGTTGGGCGTGTAAGCGTGCTTGTCTATAACTTGGCTGGTATTAAGGAGTGCTTTTTCGCAAAGAGCGCTATTTGGGTGAAGGACGGCGTGCCTACGCAAGCCCGTGGATACACGGGAGGCACAGCTCGTCCTTCACCCGGAGTCCATGCGTGACGCTCAGGTGCTTGCACGAGATAAGCCCTGGCGGTATTCCGCCACTTGCGGGGGCTTTCCGTGCAAGCACCTCTCATAGCGACCTTCGCGTAAAACATCCTATTCATTCGTGCCTGCCCACCGTAGTCGTATGCGCGAAGGTGGGTGGTTCGCGCCATTCGGATGCTAAAAAGTAGCCAGTTTCAAGTTTCAATACTCAGCATCCATCTTTAATTCTGGCCGTCTATTCGCTTGTTCACTTTACGTAAAGCTAACAACCCATTGACTTTTCTCTGTTGATTTGATTAAGTCAAGTTGCTCGGGCAGGAAAAGCTTCTCCCCGATAGTGACAATGTGATCACGGAATTGCTAAAATGACATCAGGCAACTTTAGGCAAAAAATGAATACTCACGCTTCTCTCGGATCAAATCGTGTAACAAAATGTGTTATACTCACCCTTGTTGCGATAGGGGTCTTGTCTGTTCCTTCTTTAATAAGCGGGTGCCGTCTCGGAACAAAATTGCCCGCGAGAATGGTTCACAAGGGACCGGGAACGCCCTTCGATTTGCAAGGGTTTATCGACCAGGCGCTTGTTGCGGGTCAGAAGCGGATTGTCGTGCCACCGGGTCGTTACCGCGTGAAGCCGCAACGGCAATGCCATCTGCGGTTGCGCGACCTTCAAGATGTCGAAATCATGGCCAAGGATGTCGAGATGGTCTGTACCGAGACCACGCTTGCCTTGACCATCGACAACTGCCGCAATCTGGCGTTGCGCGGATTGACCATCGACTATGATCCGTTGCCGTTCACGCAGGGACGCATTGTGGCGCTGGCCCCTGACAAATCGTGGTTGGAGTTTGAGATCATTGACGGCTATCCGGAGAATCTCGAAATGCGGATCGAGATCTTTGATCAGCGCACCGAATTGCTCAAAGTCGAGACGCGCTACGACTGGGGCAAGTTCGAACCATTGGGAAACCGCCGATATCGCGTGTCCCGCGGCGCAGGACATCGCTATGATCCCAAAAGAGATTTGGAGGAGGTTGGCGATATTCTGGTGACCAACAGTTCGACCGCGCCTGGCGGACAGGCGGGCCATGCGATTGTGACGGCCAATTCGGCGAATGTGGTGCTCGAGGATATCCGGCTCTATGCCTCCAACTGTTTCAGTTATCTGGAACATGACTGCGACGGAACCACCTATCGCCGCTGCAGCATTGATCGCCGTCCGCTGGCAGAGGATCTCCAGCCGCGCGGGTTGCGGCGTCTACGCTCCAGCAACGCCGATGCCTTTCACAGCAAACATGCAGTCCGCGGTCCGCAAATCATCAGTTGCACAGCCAAGTATCAGGGCGATGATTGCGTCAATATCTGCGGCGAATACTACATGATCATGGGGAGCAATCAGAACAAGATTCGCATGCTGGTGCGTCGCAAAAGCAACATCTCCGTCGGCGATTCTGTTGAACTGGTATCATACACGGGGGAACGTCTGGCTGATGCGAAGGTTGTTGCGATTGAAGCGGATGGCAAGGTCAAGCCAGAGGAACAGACGTTTCTCAAAGCTCAACACATGAATCAAAACACAAAGGACGGATTGGCCAAGCCGGATACGGATGCTTGGACGCTGACGCTGGATCGGGCAGTGGAACTGCCCATGGGCTCGGTGGTGGCATCGACACGTCATACCGGCAACGGATTTTTGGTCAAGGACTGCGATTTCGGCTTCAACCGCTCGCGCGGTATTCTTATCAAGGGAAGCAACGGGCAGGTCATCGGTAACCGTCTGACGGGCTGTTGGATGGCTTCCGTGTTAGTCGCTCCCGAATGGTGGTGGCTGGAGTCGGGCAGCAGCAGTGATCTGGTTATTGCCGACAATCAGATTACCGACTGCCGTGGAACAGCCATAGAGGTCGTTGCCCGCGGCGGCACTGGAGCGCTCGCGCCGAGCGGCGCCCACAAGAACATTGTCATTCGCAACAACACAATCTTGAATTCACCGTTGCCCAACATCCATGTGACCTCGACAGACAAGCTGGTTGTCACAGGCAATCGTTTCAAGCCTCTAGGGGCCGCGTTGAGCCGTTTTCGCTGGGGAGAGAAAAAGCCGACTGCTATTGTGACGGAAGCATGTAGCCAGGCGGAAGTGCAACCGGTAGAGAATAATGTGCCATAATTAAGGTACTGCTAAGAAAGGAAAAGGATGAAAAAGAGAGTTATAAAATATTGGGCGGTCACAGCAATATGTGTCCCGTTCTTGTG
>JBAXCC010000224.1:0-7107 GCA_037141675.1 bacterium
TGACGTATCGCGTGACAACCGACACACCCGCGTGTTTCACCTGGGCGTACAAAATTCCATGACATTTCATGCAACTCTGACCGGCCTTCGCCATCGACTGCTTGAAAAGCGATGGCCCTGTCAGCAGGCACCTCTACAGAGAAGGAGCCGTCTGGCATGATGGGGACTGTTCCGAGTTCGACAGTTTCATTTCCTGCGTGGACGATGTAGGCGTTTGACGAACGTGTGGTGAGGCCTCGGCCCATGAGGACACGGATCGCACGGACATGCGACCATCCAGCACCCGTATTACGCGTATAGAGCGTATTCTGGCAATAGAACTTTCCTGTTGTGGCGGTCTCGTCAATGTGCTCGGCGATTTGGACAGGTATCTGCTTGGGACCTATGTAAACAGGGGAGTGAAGCGTCTTTCCATCCTTGGCTTCATAAATCAGCACAGGCTTTGGCTTATCTTGGTCTGGATCAAAAATTCGGATCTGACTAAAACGGCCATCTGGAACATCTGAATTGATGGCCGAGCGGAACTGTGAACCTTGTTCGCGCTGTGTGATGAGCAGGCGGTTGTCAGGGAGTGCCGACACATCGCACGACAGGAAGGGAAAGTTTCGGATATTGCTCTGCAGAGTCCCTGGTCGCCCAATGGCGACACCAGCGCCTGTGACGTAGGCCACGCGTCCGTCCGGCATCGGCGCTGGACTTCCGAAGTTGATGGCGCGAAGCCGGCTTCCAGCGGCAGGTCCGAGATCGAGTCCGAATTCCGTATAGCCATGTGATCCACTGGGATGGATCGCATGAAGCATGGTCTCGACTTTGCCGCGGTCAAAGAAGTTATCCGAACGTAAAATCAGTATACGTCCGTCCGGCATCACGCGCGGTTCATTGTCAAAGACGAAGGTGCTGGTGAGAACTTTGATATTGCTGCCGTCGCTCTTCATCGTGAATAGGGCGCGTGATGGCGGATTGTGGTATTCCTCAAAGAATCCGCAACGTGTAGAGCTGAAGACGATACGGCCATCAGGCAATGCTTCTGGGTCGATATCATGATAGTTCCCGAAGGTGAGTTGCTTGGCTGTTCCGCCCTTTGCGGGGATGGCATAGATATGATAGAAAGGATCGTTCTGTGCGGCCATGGAGAAATAGATGACTTTGCCGTCAAAAGAGACTGTCGGGGTGCTAAGCGCGCCAGTTCCTGCATTAACAAGGACGCGCGGTGTTGAACCTGGCTTTGCGGGACTCAGCATGCATAATGTACGACCGACCTTCACGGGAGCAGGCAAATCATATTCAGGAAATGCGCGTGTGTGTCCTGGATTAAAAATGAGAATCGAGAGGTTTTCGCTGGGAGTTTTTCCGTGGCGCATGGAGAGAACCGGCGTACAATCATCTTCAATATAGAGTATGCTGTCCGGCCATTTGAAATTGGCAGGCGGGGGTTCTTCTTTGACTTCTTCCTTGAGACCCAGCGGCTGGAGTTCTGTCGGCACGTTTAGCTTGTGCCATGGCCCGCATCCATGGGGTCCCACTTCCATGGCTGGCTTCCAGGCCTGGTCATTGAAGTCCCGTTGGATCCAGTTAGGCTCTGCTTTGGTTGTGCAACGCCAAGCCTTTGAGCTGACCAATTCTGTGGTGACCCCATCGGTCTGCTTCACAAAGAGTTTCAGAATGAGGCCTGCAGCTCCGGGTGCCGTGTTCACGGCCTGAACAGCGACGACGTTCTCGCCTAAAATCAATAGGGATGAGACATCAAACCGGTTGGGCTTGTTCCAATCATTGGGATCCGTTGAACTGCTGCCGACGAGGCGACCGTTTATAGAGATTTCATACAGGTTGTCTGCTGTGATGATGAGATGCGCCTGAGCAACTGGCGAACGCTCCGAAACAGCGAAGTTAGAACGGAAGAAGACCGAACCTTTAGGAGTCGGAGCATCAGCCTTTCTTGCAGGCGGCGTTGCCCAGATCCATGTCGTCCCTTGCCAATCCACGGCTCCCATCGTGGATGTTGCGGCAAGCCATCCCGCTGCAATTGTTTTCCAGAAATAGTTCATGTCTCAATCCCCTTGTGCATTATTTATTATTTTAAACGATTTGAAATTCGTGTCGCTGTCTGTGCGACAAGCTTGCCAAAGGAGGGCAGTTTCTCCTTGGTGATTCGGTCGTGCGGACCTGTTATCACAATGGCAGCCACCAGATAGTCATCATGATCATAGACAGGCGCGGCAACACAGTAAGCCCCTTCAACCTCTTCAGCGCAATCAACTGTAAAACCGTTTTTCCGTGCGATCTCCAGTTCCGCGTGTAACTTGGCCGGGTCCGTGAGGGTCCGTTCCGTAAAGCGTTTGAAAGACTGTTGCTTGAGGCGTGAAGCGCGTGTTCGCTCATCTCCGAATGCGAGAAAGACTTTCCCAGGGGCATTGCAATAGAGCGAAACCTTGATACCCACATCATAAATGATCCGAACGGGTTGTCGGGAGGGCTGGAAATATATAAGGACGGCCTCATGGCCGCAAGGAACGAGCAGTCCGACGCCCTCCTGGGTTAGGTCACGCAAGGCTTTGATTTCGGGAATGGATTCTTCGACGAGATTTTTGCCGGAGGTCTGGGGGATAGCTAGTTCGAGAAGCTTGTTTCCCAACGAGTAGGTCTTTGATTCTGCCTTATGAATGTAGCCTCGAGAGGTGAGGTCATTCAAAATACGGAAGATCATGTTTTTGCTGATTCCAAGCAAATGATGGATATCCGAGAGTGTCAGGCCTTCCGCGTGAAGCGAAAGCAGTTCCAAAATAGCAAGGCAGCGATCGCTGCTTGGGGCGAGTGCCTTGCGGTTAATTTTCGTCATGACCATTGAGTCGTCCCCCAGATATAATTTCCACTAGTAGAATACGTTCTCCCTGTAGAAAAGTCAATGCAGGATTTATTTTTTACTCTGTTTTTTGCGGTTGATGGGACTTGAATATTCTAGTACCATAACAATGTCTTTAGAGTTCCCCTTGGAAACAGAGTCGATAACATTATGAAGGTGCTGATTTTACGATTGTCGAATAGCCGTGATACGGCAGCGTCATCGACGCATCATGTGTTGGCTGAGCTAAGCCGGTTCGCCTGTCCTGATGCGTTGATTGACTTTGCATTTTTGCCGTCGAAGAGGTCGCCTGCTGTTGTGGGGGTGAAGAGCGGGTTGTCCTGGGATGAGTTCGACATTATTTTCGTCTCCAACTCCTTTGTCCAGGAGACCATCAACTTGCCCTGGTTGCTCGCAGCGTCTAATCTTTCACCGTGGTCGCAGGAACGTCCTGAATCTTTCCCCCCCATTGTTTTGGGCGGTTCAAATGCCTTTGCCTCCCAGGCACTTGTCTGTCTGGATGGAAGAGCTGTTCCAGACGCACTCTTTTTTGGTGAGGCGGAAGAGATGCTGCCGCTGTTTGTTAAGAGAATGACGGAAGGACTTAAGGACAGAAGGACTTCAGTCGATATGGGTAAGCGTGAACGCTTACGGTGGGCTACAGACGGGCTTGATGGCTTTTGGGTGACAGGTTCACTGCCAGTCCAGACGGTTCGACAGGCGCTCGCGCGGGACACTCAAAAAAGTGAACTCACGGAGCCCTTTGCAACGAAAGCACCTTCCCTTCTGCTGGATGTTGAGAATGCTGGGACAGTGCGGCTGACCGTCAGCAGGGGATGCCCTGCTTTTTGCTCGTTCTGTTTTGAAGGCTATGAGCGTAAGCCCTACCGTGAAATTGCCGCGAAGCATGCGCTCCGGCGGGCCCGTTTTTTGAAGCGTGAATATGGCGCACGCACTGTTGAGGTGGATGCCTTCAACCTGAACATGTATTCTGAATTTGTTCCGCTGGTGAAGGAATGCGCAAAACTCTTTGACCGTCTTTCGTTCAAGAGTCAGCGGGCGGATGGCGTATCGGCTTGTCCGGAAATCATTGACCTTGAGCGCGCGTGTGGAAAACAGTCCTTCACGCTCGGTATCGAAGGTATCAGCGCGCGCATGAGGGCCTTCCTCTGCAAGTCGTTGACCGATGAGGAGATCGACACAGCATTGCAGGCTTTGCTGACGCGGCGTGTCCGCGAGATTAAGCTCTTTTATATTCTTACAGGCCATGAAGAACCTGCGGATCTGGCCGCATTCGGCTCCTTTTGCTTGCGTCTGCGCGACAAGCTTCAGGCGCCGAAGTGCGGAACGCGTGTGGTGCTAAGTTTTGGACGTCTGGTACGCATGCCCAATACGCCGCTGATGTACGACAGGCTGTTGTTGGACGAGGCGGAGTGGCGTTTCTGCGTTGACGGCGTCTCTGCTGCCTGCCGCCGTGCAAAACTCGAATTCCGTTTTGCCTTTGACTGGCCTGATTATGTGGGCACGCAACTTCTGGCCGCATGCGGACATGAAGATGCTCCTGCCATTGTGAAGTTGGCCTCTGAGGGCCTTTCATATCATGGTCCCTGGCAAGCCTCCGATGCCGCGAAACTCCAGGCTGTTGTTGAACCGCCGATGGGGGAGAGAAATCCATTTCCGTTTGTCCTGCGCACTGTGGCTGCGCCGTTTTTGAAACAACGGTGGAAAGATGCGTGTGAATATCGTGACAAAGGTTACTGCCTGGGAGAAACCTGTTTTGTCTGCGGCGCCTGTTCGACGCCGGAAGAGCAAGGCGGTCTCGTCAATCATCCGCGTGTGCAAGACATATCAGCGGATGACATTGAAGCCTTGGCACGCATTGATGTTCAGAAACGTCAGCTCGTACCGCTCTATCGCTCCGTGAATTTGCCGGATGCGTATTCGGGGCATCAGTCCGCCTATGTAAACGCGGAGCTGATGCGCCATCTGTTGCGGCACCATCCCGATTTAATGGATAATCTGCTTTCAGTTGAAGAGGCGTTGTTTACGGTTGGCGACAACGACGAGCGGTTCCTGGTTCCGAGCGGACTGACGGTCGTGGCGTTTCGTGCATGGGACCGCAAGGCTTTAGTCAATACGCTTGCTGCCGCCTCACCGCTGATTGGCGGAGAGGTCGGCACTGGATTTCAGCCGGGAGTCTTTTCAAAAGCCTCGTGCCTGTTGCATACAGCACTCCTGCCCCGTGATGTGGCACAGTCCGCCAGTAAGTGGCTGACCAGCTTGCATCTCCCGCATACGCTGTGCAGAGCAGGTGAAGGCTGGCGGCTCGACCTTGCGCCAGGCGCCTTGAAGAAAAAAATGATTTACGCCTGCTCCGTGGAACCCATTGATGGGGGCACCTGTGTAGCGCTAGAGTGTTCGTCAAAGCTTGGGTTACGGGAATGGCTTTTGACGCTTCCGCGTCATGCTACACAGCCGCATGTGACGTGCCTGTCAGTTGATGTAGCTCGATGAGTTCGCGTCGACGCTCTGCAACCCATGTCAGGACCGGTATTTCAGGTGGCAGCGTGTTTGTGACGCGCGCCTCTCCGCAGACCGAACAATAGGCTCCCACCTCATGAATGGGTGTCGCGCAATTCGCGCAGTGAGTCTCTAATAATTCGGCACAGTTAGCACAATGCTTACCATTCTGAAGACGCGGATGGAAGATGAGCTGATCCTGGACTAGGTAAGGCGTGTTCGACGGACACAGGGCATTCGGACAAAAACCGAATGCTGCTTCTCTGGGCGAAATCATCTTGGGTGCAGACGTTTGAAGGGTCAGGCCCAATACAATTGCAATCTTCTCGATGTTTTCCTTAGATAGTTTGGAAGCTTGGCCAGCCTCCAGCATACTGATTGCGGATTGCTTGCAACCGATCTCGGCTGCGAGGGCGGTTTGGGTCAGCCCCTTTTCCCGGCGGGCTCGGGCAATCTGCTTGCAAATCTCATGTGATAACGTTGTCATAATATCAGGCTGTTCATAACGTGTGAATGAAGAGTAGTATGCCTGATTTGATTTTGATTCACAAGTCGATGATATCAACAAATTATCAACAGCCTATTTCAGTTGATATTCAACAGTTTACATATTATTCACAGGTTGCTATAACCTGTTTATAACTTATTAGTGATAATAAGTTGATAATTCCATTCTTTCGATCTTTTTTCTGTACTGGGCTGGGGTGTGGTGATAATAGCGTGAAAAGACTTGGATGAAATAGTTGGTCGAGGTGAAGCCAGTCTGTGTTGCGACCTCCTGGAGCGAGAGGTCATGGTTCCGGATGAGTTCGCCGGCAACCTCCATGCGTAGGCGCATCAGATATTTTGCAGGGGTTTCGCCTGTGAGTGTGCTGAACTGCGTGGCAAAGCGGGTGAGTCCGATGCCGCATGCCTCGGCCATGGTTTGGAGGGTCCAGGGTTCGTGCAACCGTTTGGGAAGCTGTTCGAGGAAGAGGCGGATGGTACGCATGGAGTCGGTCAGCGACTCCTGATAGTTGATCGGAGTCGATTCAAAGGTTGCAAAGAGCTCCAACAGCAGGTGGTTTATAAGAATCGCGATACGTGACGTGCGGTGGGGCTGCTCGGGCGATTTGGCAATGAGCAGCAGCCGGTTAAAGATTTCAACGCAGGCTGGCGAGACTGGGCGTATCGCATCTTCGTTTTGCCGGAGGGCACGTGTAAGACTTTGCAATTCGGCCTTGCTCAGGAGAATCCAGTCGGGCCATGTCCACTCCTGATGCGGATGACGCACGCCGACATCCAGGATCAGCCAGCCGATGCGTCCTTGGGGGAAGCAAGGGTTCCCGATGGAGTGCTTTTGCCACGGACGCGTGATCATGATCTTGCCGTGGTCCAGGATATGTTTTACGCCGTCGACTGTAACAGGTGATTCACCCTGGAGTGAGAGTGTGAGCTCAATGCCCTCGTTCTGATGGACAGGAAGTCCGTAGGTCTGCTTGCCAGTGGTCTTCCAATAACCGAAGCTGCTGACACCTGGAACTTCATGCGGTTTGAAACGGGTACCTGGATAATTGTTGCGCGCAATACCAAAAAACTCCATCTCTCCTGCCTCGACTGCAAGCTTCACAGGCTCGCATGAATCAGGATGCGGATCACTTTGTCTAATCGCGCTCAACGTTTTCATGTTGCTTATTGTGCCATTTTCCGAAACGAGATAAAACATTAAAATTCTTCGCTGAAGAAAGTTGATATAGTCGAGACAGGCG
>JBAXCC010000225.1:0-7083 GCA_037141675.1 bacterium
CCTTTTCTTCGTGGGTTCTCCACTTTGAAGTGACAACGTATCACAGGACGGGACAGCCAACTCCTCCCTCCTACTTCCTCTCTCCTCCCTCGGGTGTTGATTCAACAAAGTTGAATCGCACCTGTCACCCGTTGTCACCCTTTTAATCAGTTGCCTTTTTAGGAAAAGCCACGTATAGTCTCACCCTAAAAGGCAAACAGGGATGATTCATGTGACACAAAAAATGGTTGGGGCTTGGCTAGTCGCTCTATTCGTACTTTCTGCAAACGCTACGCAGCCCTTATGGCCCTCGCTTGAAGGCCGTGTGCTGTGCGGATATCAAGGCTGGTTCCGAACACCCAACGATGCTGCGCAAGCTGGATGGCGACATTATGTGCGCCAACGTAACGGCGCCGCATCGCCGGTGACCGATTATCTGCCTGACATATCGGAAGCCGCCCCGCAGGATGGTGCACGCCTGCCGCTCAACTGCAAGGATGGGGGCTTTGCCGAGGTCATCTCCTCTGACAACCCTGCCACCATCGACCGCCACTTTGCATGGATGAAGCAATACAGCATTGACGGTGTCATGGTACAACGCTTTCCTACCGACATGTACAACAAGGCAACGCTCACGCCATCGGATTTCCGTGCATCAGGTGACCGCGTGTTGCGGTACTGCAGGGATGCAGCCGTCAAATATGGACGTTCCTATACGCTCATGTATGATCTCTCTGGCCTCAATGCTCAGGCAGCGGATATTGTCATAACGGATTGGAAGCATCTGGTCTCCTCAGGCGTTATTCGTGGAGAACAGGATGCGGCTTGGCAACATCACAAAAATAAACCGCTCATTGCCCTCTGGGGTGTCGGCTTTAATGACAACCGCAAATATGACCTTGCAGCCTGTGAACGGCTGGTGGACTTTTTCAAGAAGGAGGGCTATGCCGTCCTTCTGGGCGTTCCCTTCCGCTGGCGTACGCTGCAACACGACGCGGTATCAGACAAACACCTGCTTGACATCGTACGCAAGGCGGATGTGGTCCATTCGTGGAGCGTCGGACGTTATCGCCATGAGCAGGTGAGCTCCTCTGCCGAAGCCGTATGGCGCGATGATGTAGCTTGGTGCCAAAAAGAAGGACTAACCTTTATGCCTGTTGTCTACCCGGGGTTCAGCTGGAAGAATCTCAAAGGAGTCACAACGGATATCCCTCGTCATAACGGCGCCTTTCTCTGGTCGCAGTTTGAGGCAGCCAAAAGGAGCGGCGCATCGTGCGTTTATGTCGCCATGTTCGACGAGGTCGACGAGGGCACGCAAATTTTCAAGGTCAACAACCGGCCGCCCCAAGGCGACGACTTCTCCTATCAAAATTATGGCACATTGCCAAGCGACCATTATCTGTGGCTGACCGGTCACGCGACGCAGGCTTTCCGGGCATCAAAACCATTCCCCCCGGAAATGCCTAAGCGATGAAAAAAATTAAGCACTCATTGTTAAGGGATTGCCCAATAAGGAACGATTCAGTAGACTATCAAGACTCATAACACGGAAGGACTCATAGGATGAAACGTATCATGATCAGTTTGTTTGCAGTCGCACTGATTGCAGGATGCAGTTGCCCGTTCAAGACGAGCACAAAGGACGTCACGCAGTATGTCAACCCGTTGATCGGCGGTGCCGCCACAGGCCACACCTTCCCTGGCGCCTGCGCGCCCTTCGGTTTGGTACAAGCAAGTCCTGACACGGGGAATGCAAATTGGATGTACTGTTCAGGCTATGTCTCCACCGATAAAAAAATTCGTGGCTTTTCCCAGACCCATCTTAACGGCACAGGCTGCGCGGATCTTGGCGATATCCAGATCCAGCCCTTCACAGGCGATGCTGCTCGCGCAGACCTCTTCAGTTCATATAATAAGGAGACGCAAAAATCCCGCGTCGGCTATTATGCTGTCACGCTCGAAGATTTTGGCGTAAACGTGGAGATCACGGCGACGCCGCGCGTGGCTTTCTATCGCATGACCTATCAGAAGGCTACGCCTGCACGTCTGCTCATTGACCTTCAGCATGGCCTTGCCGGCGGCCAGGGACAAATCGATAACCGCGTCCAGCAAGGCGAATCCAAACAGGAAGACGCGTATACGATTTCTGGCTGGAGCCAAACCAAGGGCTGGGTCACCCGTTATTATTATTATGTGATCACCTTTGACCGTCCGATCGCGGCCATGCAAAAACTGGAGCCCAAGAAAAACGAGAAGGGCGCTCGTTACGTGCTTAATTTCAACCTCAAGGCAGGCGAAACCGTCCAAAGCAAGATCGCGCTCTCCAGTGTCAGTATCGAAGGAGCCAAGAAGAACCTGAAGGCTGAAGCAGCCGACTGGAATTTCGACGCTGTCCAGACAAAGACCCGCGCCTCATGGAATACGCTCCTGAACCGGGCAGTCATCGAAGGCACACAAGCACAGAAGGAGAATTTTTATACGGCCATGTACCATCTCTTCATCCAACCGACCGACATCGCGGACGTGGACGGCCAATACCGCGGCGCAGACGACAAGGTCGCAAGTATCCCGGGCGGCGCTTACTACTCGACGCTCTCGCTCTGGGACACCTATCGCGCCGCGCATCCGCTCTATACCATTCTCTCGCCTGAGCGCGTGGACGGCTTTGTCAACACCATGATCGCGCATCACAAGGCACAAGGCTATCTGCCCATCTGGACGCTTTGGGGCAAGGAGAATCACTGCATGGTCGGAATCCACTCCATTCCTGTCATCGCTGACGCCTACCTCAAAGGCTTCCGCGGCTTTGACGCAGCCGCAGCCTACCAGTGCATCAAGGAATCGATTACCAAGCAGAATCAGGGCTTTGAATGTGAAGCGTACGACAAATACGGTTACCTCCCCTTTGACATCACAAAGGGCGGGAGCGTCTCGCGCCTGGTCGAGCATGGGTACGATGACTACTGCGCCGCGCAATTTGCAAAGGCGCTCGGAAAAAACGATGACGCCACCTTCTTCGCTAAACGCGCAGGCTATTACAAGAACGTCTTTGACCCTGAGACAAAATTCCTGCGTGGCAAGGACACCAAGGGCAATTGGCGTACACCCTTTGATCCGGTCAAGCTAAGTCACTGGGGCAGCGACTATGTGGAAGGCAATTCGTGGCAATACACCTGGCACGTGATGCAAGATCCGGAAGGCCTCATCCAGCTCATGGGCGGCAAAAAAGCCTTTTCAGAAAAATTGAGTTCCTTGTTTGTACAACCCGAACATGTTACAGGCGAGAAGGTGTTGGACGTCACTGGAATGATCGGCCAATACGCGCACGGAAATGAACCCAGCCATCACGTCATCTACTTCTTCAACTATGCGGCTGATGCCTGGAAGGGCGAGGAACTGGTTCGTACGGTCTTCGATACACAGTACAAGAATACGCCGGAAGGCCTCTGCGGCAATGACGACTGCGGCCAGATGTCCGCCTGGTACATCTTTTCCGCCATGGGCTTCTATCCCTTCAATCCGTGCAACGACGGCTACACCTTCGGAGCACCGCAACTGCCCAAGGTCACGCTCACCCTGCCGGCTGGCAAATGCTTCACTGTTGAGGCCAAGGGACTCTCCAAAGCCAACAAGTATGTCAAGTCCGTCACCCTGAATGGCAAGCCTGTCAACGGCTTCAAGCTTGCACACCGCGACATCATGAATGGCGGCTCCCTCGTCTTCGAGATGTCGCCCACCCCTGTCAAAAAATGATTGGATATACTTCTTTCTAGTTGAAATAAATCACGCCAATTTCTAACACAATTCAAACCCTCCCCTCTCCTCCTTCCTCCCTCCTCTCTCCTCCCTCGGGTGCTGATTCAGCAAAGTTGAATCAGCACCCAAACAATATGTATTGAGATTTTTTTGGCGTTTTCATATACTGAAAATCCTTTAACTGAAAAGATTTAGGAGCTATTATGAACAGAATTATCCAAGGAATCGGATTAAGCGTCGCACTCATGATGGTTATCTTTTCCGGGTGTTCCCACAATGCGAAAGAGCTGTTGGCTCGTGAAGCTAAGTTGCGCCAGACTTGCGAATCCCAATTATCAGCTGCCGTCTCGAGCAAAGACCTTGTCGCCTTGAACGCCGCCATTGACACAGCCAATAGCAAGTTAAAACCAGAAGTCGCACTGCAGACGGTCCAACAAGCCTTTGACCAGATGATCCGTGCCGGAGATTATGAAGCCGTCGAAAAGGCGATGGCTGCCATTTTGGAAAGAAAGAAGCTGAAAAACTTTCACGGGATGGCGGCGGCATTTATTCTCAAGAATCGTATCGCCACCAAACGCTGGGACACCCTTCCGGAATTGATCATGACGTGCGTCTCACGGTTGCCGGAAGATGCCTCTATTGCTCTCGTGCGCCAAAGCTTTGACGTACTGAAGAAAAACAAGCAACTGGACATTCTTGATAATACATGTCCGCAGGTCTGGCGTGCAGCCACGAAAAAGAATGATGTCATTCGCATGGCGACATCGACCTGGGTTGATATCGGCATTGCAAAGGACAGAACACTTCTCCCCCACCGCCTGGAAGTGTTGCTGAAGGATAAGATTTCCCCTGATCAAGTCGGTATATTATTTAACCGCCATTTCTACAACATGATTGATTCTGCGGAAATCGTGAAGCAATTATGTGTCGTCGGCGCAAAGATTCTCGGGAGGTGCAAAGATGAATCAGTCATTCAATCCGTGAAACTGAAACTGTTGGATGGCGCCTTCATCGCCCAAAACTACGACCTGGCTGTCGAGATGCTGGAAAAGGGTATCCCCGGCAAGGACAAGGAATGGCACGACACAACCCTTCCAAAAGTTAAAGCTCATCGCGCCTTGGCTAAGAACAAGCCGCTCGAGGCCATTGAGAATTTCCGCCAGTTCATGACCGTATGGAAGAACGCCAAGAAGACAGAAGAGTTTGATCCGTCAACAGGTATGTCCTACAGCCGCGAGTGGATTCTGGGGCGCAATGCTGTACGCATTGCCAATATCTACGCGTCCCTTCCAGATACTGAAAATCAAAAGAAAGTCCTAGCTGAAGCGAATGAGTATTTCAAGGTGGCGCTGACCAAAGTCGACAATAATTCCGATGAGCAGAAAGCGCTGACCAAGGAAATCAAGGAAGCCGGACTGTAAGCCCACCGACCGCTATGCAGGAACAAACGAAGGGGCAACTTGGAAAGGAATAGTGGAATGCTGGAACACTGGAAAAAGATCCTCACTGGAGGGACGCGCTCTGTCGCGTCCGGCCACGACAAAGCGTGGCCCTCCAAAGGCCTGTATTCCCCATCATTCCATCGGTCCACTATTCCAGTGAAGTTACAGCCGACCTACTTCAGCGGATCGTACTGCATGGCGGATGAACGGCGGCGCGTCCAGAACTCTTTGAAGTTACTCTGGAAGACCGTCATGTCAACGGTTCCTAACACAGTTTCCATGGCAGTCGAATAGCTCTGTGTCTCTGCCAAGGCCGCGGCCAGATCAGGCAACATGGACTTGAATTCTGTGTTGCGTTCAACGGGCGCCCCTTTTTGAAGATAATAGACGATTCCCCATGCGAGCGCATATTTCATCTCGCGCTGTGCTTCGGTCCCTGCATAGAAGTCCGTATAATTGGCCTTCATAAGGTCAGGGATGAAGGCTACAAGCGTTTCTAGATTTTCCAGAATCAGTCCTACATATTTTTCATCTTCGTCAAACGAGAGCTTGCCCTTGGAGGTCACGCTCGTATTTTCAAAAAAGCAGGCATGTCCCTCATTCATCCACGGCGGAGCACTCATCAGACAATACGCATACGAGAGATACTGATGGAAGGCCTCATGACGCAATGTCTTCGAGAGTGCCGCTGTACTCGGGACTTCCCGCAAGACCAACTCCCGGCGCGCTGGCATCCAGAGTCCACCCGTCCATGCACGCGCTTGGCCAACATAGTTAATGTAATCCTCTGGAACCTGAAAGATTCGAATAATCGATACATCCGGTTCGCAAGTCAGGGGCGGCACCAATTTGGTGAAGGCCTGTTTGAGCATCGGCATCGTCTTGAGCAGTTCAGTCACAACTGGCTTGCCCATTTCGCTGCTGACGTCGGAGAGAATCACAAAACCCTCTGTCTCATGAATCCACCACGTATCGTAATTTTCAACGCTCTTACGCGCCTCAAGCCTGACCGGATGATCCGGCAGGTCAACCGGCAGAGCGTTCTTCTTCGCAACATCCAGCTCCTCGACAACAACGCCAGCATCCTTCGACGAACGGCTGGGTATCTCAATTTTGCCAATGAACTGCTCCTCGAACTGTGCCTTCATCTTGCCAAAGTCACGCGCACCCGGTGATTCCAAAATCACACAGAACCAGTCTGGACTCGTGGAGCCCGCCAACTGACTCGGCTGAAACGTGTAGATCAGCACATTCGTCTTATCACAGGGATAGTAATAGACGTTGTTCAGCGCAGCCCCGCTCTGCGACAGCCCCTTCGGGCTATAGACCTTCCAGCCGGAGAACGCCTCGACCCACTCCTTCATCTGTGCCTCAGTACTCGAATTGAACGTGGTCTCCGCAGAGGCCATCAGCGTATCAAAGGTCTGGCGTGAGACCATTGCTTCGCTCGCCTCTGGCAACTGATGTGACATGCGGGCAAGAATCAACCGATTACCGGAAAGGTCAAACCAGCGCGCACAACAGACCCGTCGGTACCACAGATCATAAGGCGCAAACAGATCCACGCGTGTCATCGTATCCGCTCCAACGCGAACATAGGACGTCGCCTCTGGCGGCGGAACAGGATCAGCCTTCGCATTGCGCAAATTCGGAAATTTCATTCCGATATTGGGATAGTTTTTTGACGACCCAAAATCAACAGCGCCTGCCAGCAACGGCATCACAGCCAACGCGAGCCATGCGCGTGTGACGATCTCTGTTCTATAGGATACCCATCTCATATCTTCAAGTATGCCACACATGCGGCTTCATCCGCAATTCTATTTGGACGCAGTTCAGAATCGTTTGCAGGAACCTAGCTTTCTCTCACTAACTCGCTTTCCTGTGTTTTACTTCTCTTGGGTGA
>JBAXCC010000226.1:0-7071 GCA_037141675.1 bacterium
CAACGGGCTTCCAGTGGTGTCCAGATTTTCAATCCACATCCCAGGAACCAAGATGGCACAGTCAGCGGAATGGAAGCCATACGACCCATACGAGATCGGGGTATTGGCATCCTCGATCACATTGCCCACCGCTGTTGCGCCATTTGAAAGCGTCCAGCCAGTAATGTCTGTCTGATTGAACTTCACCTTGAGTCGCGTGGCTGTACTGGACGGATTATACACATGAAACTCAGTCAAATACGTCAAGTATGAACCCGTCAATTTCGCATCCCAGCCTGCTGGCACATCGTTTCCCCCTGCTGTTCGGACCACTGACGCCAACAACATCGGGGTGCTTGTTCCATTCCATTTCCAAATTTCATGCCGGATGCGCTTGTCCCATCCTGCGTTGATGGCCGTGCCCCCACCCAGATCACGACTATCCGGCTCTTGCGTGATTCGATACTCATAGAACATAAACATGTGCTGATAGTAGACAATCACTGACATGGAAGGCTTTTCAGGCGACATAGTCGTCGCATTCATCGATGTGCTGATCACATAATTGGCTCTCGTCATATCCGTCCTGCGCCAGCCCACATTCATATTGTAGTCTCCATCCAAAGCAATCGGACGGCTCAAGCGTGCCTTATACGAGACCAAACCCACGCCATTAATTCCAGTCTTCTGATTTTCATTCCCCTGATAATAGCCCAATCCCAATGACTGGCCGCCACCCAACAGGCGAACCGCCTGGTTTCGCCGTTGCCCGGCTGTTCCTGAATAATCCGGTAGTACATTGCCGGGCGTACGTTCATTTACATACTGGAAGCTGCCGGCATTCCATTCCACTGTATCCATAATATTTTCAGGACCTACGCGCGTGGCCAACGTTTCTGCCGCTGTATATTGGACGTCTTTAAAAAACCAATTGCTCTTTGCAGAAAAGATGCTCTGATTCCATCCATTGGTGAAGGTCTGCGAATAGGACACCTTCGGTTCTTTATCATCCACGTCTAGAAAATAGTTATCGGCGCCCGTGTTCCATCTATTGAAGTTCTGATATTCGCCTCGTCCTGCCAGATAATTGTTTTTGGCGGTATCGAGCGTGAAGAGCACATAACTAGACTCGCCCCGAGTCACGTTCACTCCGAACCAGTCCGCACGCCGATTCGTAATTGAGGCATCCGCAATACCGCAGTTGTCGCCGTAGGGCAAGGCACCATTCTGGATGCGGCTCTGGCTCGTGATCTGCCAGTAGTTCTTCGCCGAAGTGGTCATAAAGGTGTTGGTATAAGCACCCGTGGCTTCAAAGAACCAGAGCAGGTTGGTCGCTTCCGGATGGGTGACCACATCGTATTGGGCCTGCCACTTATTCGTGCCGACGAGCGTCATGGCAAGAGCGACGGGGGGTTGTCCATTGACCGAGAGCCTCGTCGTCACGGTGTTATGCAACGAAGGGAAGAGGCGCAGCTGGAAGATAAAGGGATTGTTTGTGATCGATCCGGTAAACGGCAAGATGCCATTCGCGTTATAGATCCGGGGGGACTTGTTTTCAGACGGGAAGAGTCCGAGATTGGTGGCTGCAGGATAAACAGTATAATCCTTCGGCTCATAATAAGAACCATTGAAATAGCAGAGGAGAACGTACTCCAGGTCGCCCGCATCCGGATAGACGGGCATGGCGGGAGACGCCAATGGACGCCAAAGCTCCCCATTGCCAGCCCCATCACCTGAGTTGACGCACTCCATCTTGTTTGTCACCCAAGGCGTGGTCTTCTGGTTGAGGTAATTCCACCGCGAGACCAGCAATACATTCGTCCGCGTCACAGCTTTGGTCGTATTGGGCCCGGGAACATTGTCAATCCTGAACTGGACATTCATGTTCTCGTTCACGCTCGGATAGACATTGAACGGGGACAACCCCTGATCCATGATCACATCCGCCGGAGGTTCAGAGACGCGAATATTGTCGATGGCGACAAAAGCATCATCCAGCAAGGTTGAGTCAGGTGTTCCATTGAATGTTGTCCTTTCAAGCCGTATAGCTATTGGGCTTACGTAGTTTAGTGTAAGACTGTAGCGAAGGAGGTTTGTCGTTGACAACGTAATTGAGTCTATCTGCTGCCATGCGTCGGGGATGATCGGAAGGACAATCACTCCTGCGTCAAGAATGTTCGTTGCGATGCTAACTTTAATAATGGGCTTTGTTTGTACATCTTCGCCTAAACGTATATCAAAATAGATCTTGCCGATACCGTTTGTAAAGATGGGAGATTCAATATATGATTGGGTCGTGTTCTGAAAATAGCCACACCAATTTGTGCCTCCTGTAGTAGGATAGGGGTTGAAGTTGATGGCAGGAGGAATGGACAGAGTCGCGATCGCATTTATTATACCTACGCGAAAATTGTAAAACGACCATTTTACATAAGCTTGTACATCCGCGTTGGTTTCAGCATTCGCACGATAGAAATGATTTGTCCCCTTCCTTGAGTCTTCTGTATAAGAACTTCCCTGACGTGTCCATATCGTATTCACACCATTTGTAGCATAATTATCATCAAATCTGACATGTCGATTTTCTGGCAATTCAGAGACCGGACCAGCCAAGACTGGCGCGCTGATAAGAGCGAAGCAGACGAAGAGGCTAGCTCTTCGGAGCATCTTTAAAAGTGTATTTAACATATTCATGGTTGTTCCTCCTCTTGGAGTCTCTTATTGCATCTTGGCGCGGACAGTGGCATCGATCTCCTCGCCATTGCACAAATGTTCGGTGAGATCTTTCAGGTCTGAGGTATTGGCACCCATAGGTTGCACCAACCCATCCACATGACCATCGGCAAAGGCGACATGAGCAATCCACTTCTTGCCGCTTTTATGGTTAAAGCCTATGTATTCATCGCTTGCGGGATCCAATACGCTGTCCGCTTTTTTCGTGGAGATGTCAATGGTCTTGCCGAGCTGTCCGGGAAGTTCGGCAAATAGCAAGCGTATCGCTGCTGTCCCGGACTGAGCAACAGAATCCACATGCAACCAACGCCGATAGGGGGCTCCGCTGTTACGGTCATCATATCCAAAATAGCGGTTCATCACGTATGACCGGCGGACGCGTCCCCCCGTCTGACGCTCGAGCACCTTTTTATGGGTCTCGCATAAATAGACTTTGTACTCTTTTCCAACAGCAGACCAAAGCACGCCATTGGTGATGGAATAAAAGGCCTTTGAATTGCTGTCCGCTCTGGTTCTGTCAAAAAAGATTGAATCGGACATGGAGCCGTATTCGGATTTTTCGCTGTCATACGGCCATTGCCCGCCCGGTGTCCAGGATACCCACGCCCCGGAAGAGTGATAATAGACTTTAGCTTTGAACTGATCAACGGTCGTCCACTCAAAAGAGCCCGCTGTGGGCAACACTGCATCGTCGTTACTATTGATGGTACAGCTGGATACAGCCTGCGCCAGATTCTTGAGATTAGCCTTACATGTCACAGCGTGACTCGCTTCTAATGCGCCGGGCACATACACAATCAACGCAGCCGAGAGCATGCCGATGATCCCAATGACCAACAACAACTCCACCAAAGTAAAACCATTCTGTGACTGCTTCTTCATAAATCACCACACGAAAAAACAATTATCCTTTTTTAGCGTTTAGTTATTATGCACTTTATCCACGCAAAAGGCAAGAACGAAAAGGAAAGTTAAAAATCGAAATGCGGAAGGGGGTCTCGCACTATCCGTGCTTTCCGAGCTTTCCGATAAAATACTCAAGGTCTCGGCACGAGGAAACCAGGCCTCTGCCCCTCTCTCGAACCTTCCTCCCCCAAAAGCAAGGGGCCCGCATGACTGCGAACCCCTTACGTTCAAAGCTTATAGTCGCTTTATCTGTTTATCAAGGGATTGAAATATCAGCCTTGAAGAACTGATTGGTGCTCACCCCAACCACTGGATCGAAGGTCAGGGATGGGCCAAAATTGTGCCATGACGGATCCGACAAACTGACCTTTCCCCACACTGTGACCACTGCGCCATTGTTCAGGTTTGCAGTATTGATGGGCACAACCGCCGCTGGCGAAACATAATCAGCCACCAACGTCAAAACAATGTTTGCTCCAACGTTGATCGATCCTATCTTCAGATTGGGTGAAAAGGTTCCATCCGGAGGAACGTTCCACAGGAAGGCAGTGTACATTTCTTCCATTTCTCTTCCTTGCACAATGTGATTCGCGGCCAGCCACTCTGTATACTTGGAGTAATCTATAACCGGATAGATTCCAGCGAACTTACCCTCGCCAAATACATCATCGTCACGAACCACGACTTCATCAATGAAACCCATACCAGAGAATCCGATAGACTTTAAGAACGATGTTCCTACATAGTCAGCGACGACAAAATCTTCTTCACCACCGACCTTAATCGTTCGTCCGTTGATTTTAACAATGGCTCTCTTTCGTGTGTCAACCTGCCAGCCTCCGCCTCCTTCCAAGAAGGGGTCCACTACCCAGTTTGAGGTTGTCACTGCTTTAAAGACCGCTGAGAAACGGTACCAATCGGTGGCTACGATTTGCTGGTCTGTCTGGTTCCACTCAACACCCTTTTTTGTAATAAACAGATACCCGTTCGTTACCGCTACTGCTAGTTTCACAGATGGATCTAGCGATGGGAGTTCTACACTCGGCACAAACTTGACGAGCATATCAACATAGACGGGGCTGTCTCTAAACGACCGATTAACCGTATTTGTTATGATGAAGCCGTCGGTGTTGAGCCGGAGAACGTAGTTACTGGTGACACCTATCATCGGACGACTATTTGTATAACTAGCTTGCGAGGCATCGCTAGCAAGGACGACACTTAAGCCGAATTGAAGACCGGGGTTAACGCCCGACCAACTACTCGAGTAAGGAGCGCTTTCAAAGGCATCACTCTGAAGAATCGTTGCAGACACGGTCATAGCTGTTAAGCACAGACCGACTACAAACCACTTAGTAAGATTCATGAAAGAATCCTCCTTTTGTCAAACATACGATGAAAAAGCGCTTTGGCACGTTTGATTTTTGACTGCCTGTTATAGCAATCTCAACCAAGCCTGCCTTACGGTTTCCCTTATTTTAAAAACCTTCAAAATTTTGTCCAACGGCCCGCTGACACCACTCGCCTCCCAGCACCGTCAAGCAAAACTATTCTTTCGTTATAGGAGTAGATTACACCAAAGGAGGGGGTGGGCGCAATCGAAAATTCAAAAGTTTTGAAAAAGTGAGCGGAGGAGCAGCTTATCCGACAGCATTCGGCCTGAAGAAGGCGCGGACCTTTGGATCCGGGGAGGAGTCGCGGAGATTCTCGGGCTTCCCTTCAGCGATTATACCACGCGCCGCGGCATCGAGCATAATGCAACGGTCCGCCACCGTATAGATGCTTTCAAGCTCATGGGTGACTATGACGAAGGAGATGCCATGGGTGTCCCGAAGCCGGAGGATCAGCCGGTCCAGCTCAGCCGAGGTGACAGGGTCAAGTCCGGCCGAAGGCTCATCCAACAGCAACACCTTGGGGTCGAGGGCCATGGCGCGGGCGATGGCCGCCCGTTTCTTCATGCCGCCGCTGATGTCGGCAGGGAAGTAGTTGGCAAAGGGCTTTAGGCCGACCAGCTCCAGCTTCATCTCAGCGATGAGCCGCCGGGCATCCGAAGGCAGGTCAGTAAAGGACTCCAGGGGCAGGCAGACGTTTTCGAGCAGAGTCATGTTGCCAAAAAGGGCGCCGCTCTGGTAGGTGACGCCAAATGAGCGCATGGCGCTTTCGCGCTCCCCTGAACCGCCCCCCTGGATACGATGGCCCAAAATGCGGACCTCCCCGCCCAAGAGCGGGTGAAGGCCGATCATATGCTTCAACAGCGTACTTTTGCCGCAGCCGGAACCGCCTAGCACGACAAAGGTCTCGCCCCGCATGACGGTGAAGGAGACATCCTTCAGGACCACCCGGCCTTCATAACCTGCAACCAGGTCTTTCACTTCTATGACTGTATTATCCATTTAGATATCCAACACATAGCAGAGGACCGAGAAGAGTCCGTCAAAAATAGTGATGAGCACCAGGCTTCCGACCACGGAAGCCGTTGCAGCCTGGCCGACTGCATCTGCGGAACGCCTCGCATAAAGTCCGTGCGAGCAGCCAGAGAGTCCGACCAGCAGACCAAAGGTCAGCGCCTTAACCAG
The DNA here is from genome assembly GCA_037141675.1 of bacterium. Lineage (GTDB taxonomy): Bacteria > Verrucomicrobiota > Kiritimatiellia > RFP12 > UBA1067 > CAIZQW01. The sequence goes on from JBAXCC010000226.1 coordinate 6,195, forward strand.
CCCAATGAGCACATTTGTCACCGTAATCGCCTTAAAGACATGCTGCCAGTAGGTAACAGCCGGAATATCCATCATCCACAATACCACAAATCCGCCGAAAAGCCCCATGACGACCGCGAAAATGCTCAAAAATGGCAACACTAAGGTCGAGGCGATGACGCGCGGAAGGGCCAAGAAGACCACGGGCGGCAAACTGAGGGTCGTGAGAGCATCGATCTCCTCGTTCACCTTCATGGTGCCGAGCTCCGCAGCAAAGGCCGAGCCTGTGCGGCCCGCCAAGATAATTGCGGTGATCAGCGCACCCATCTCGCGGAAAAGGCCGATGGAGATCAGGTCCGCCACATAGACTTCGACTCCGAACTGCCTCATGGACGCGCCTGACAAAAACGCCAGGATCAGGCCAATCAGGAAACCAATAAGGCCGATAATGGGCAATGCATCCATGCCAGCGCGCTCAAAGCAGAGCATGGTATCGTGGAGGCGCAGCCGGCCGGGACGCCAGAGGAGCGAGAAACCGGCGGACAGCACCTCTCCCAGAAAGGCGAGCACATCGACGATGTCCCGCCAGATGCGGTGGGCAGCTTCTCCGATCTGCTCCGCGGTATGCGTGTTGCGCGGCGGAAGCTCGCCGGCCTTGTGGTCTGCAAAGACCGCCGGATTAAAAATCTTAAGAGTCCTGGCGATCACAGAGGCGGCATCGCGTATCTCCACGGAAAAGCCCTGCGCCTCTGCGCAGCGATGAACCTCGATGATAACAGCCTCGGCGGAACCGTCATAATGCTTGACGCCGTCGGCATCCAAGGTCAGGATATCGCCCGCCTGCAACGCCCAAACCTCCGGCATCCGCTGCTTCCACAGCAGGGTGACGGTCTCGGCG
>JBAXCC010000227.1:0-7057 GCA_037141675.1 bacterium
CCCACGTGCTGGTGACAGGCCCGTTTGCGTATTCAATGGCATCCAGCGCATCCTGCACATACTCACCCATCTTGTCCATGGGCACGTTCTCCTTGTGCGACATGCCGACATTGATGCAGAACAGAGGCTCCGCATGTAAATCTTCGCTGAGTTGAAGATATTCGTGATAGCCCAGCGCATGTGTCGCATGATATTGCCACAGGTTAAATTGGGTGCGACGCTCAGCCGGGTCACCGATGGTCTGCTTCCAGCGATACGATTCAGCCATGGTGGTTCCCTCCACCCAGCAGCCGCCGGGGAAGCGCATGAAGGTCGGCTTAAGTCCAGCCAGCATCTCGCAGAGGTCCGGGCGCAGGCCATGATCCTTCCATGTCGTCTCTGGCATAACGGAAACCATGTCGAGGTAGAATGTGCCTGAGCTGGTTGTGCTGATCACCAAGCGTGCAACAGGATCTGTCTTTTTAGCGCAAAGCTCAAATGAATAGGGGGCCCAGGTGTCTGTCAGCGTCTTGATCTCTTCTTTAGCAATGAGCACGCCGTTGGTGGTTTCGAGTGTGATCGTCAGAGGACCCTTAAACGGCAATGCTGCCCGCGCAAAGAAAGACACGAAGTAGTCTTCGCCCTTTTCAAAGGACATGCCATAATACCCTGGATTCGCGATGCCTGCTCGTTCGGTTCCGGTGTTGGAAATCGTCACTTTGAGTGAATGTGGGTTCTTCGCACTGACGGGCTGATCACTCTCAATGGTCATGTCAACTTTTGCGCTGGCATTGGCAATCACAGACCAGGGGTCTACTTTGCCACCGTCTTCGAACGAGCGGTTCCGGACGCGTTCAGGAACGATACCGCCATCTGCGGACAGGTTGATATCCTCAAAGAATATACCCCACAAATAAGGACTCACCTCTGCGCCTGGCTTGCCCACATGAACCGCAATCTGGTTGGTTGTTTTGACGGAAGCTGGTTCAGCCGCATGACCGTTTGTTACTGAAAGGAGCAGAGTTGTGCTCAACGCTAATGCAATCAAGGTATTAGGTTTCATGGTTAATTCCTTTTTTATAATCGTATATCGTAAAAAGGGTCCCAGTCCATTAGAACCACTTAATATTTTGTAAGTTTAACGGTACTTGCCTAAAAGTCAAGTAGAAGACACTAAGGGAGCTTTTTTTCCTTCACTTTCTTCAGGGTTTCCATTTTCAGGATAATGAGTGTCCGATTGCCTTTTGTTAGCGATACACTGTTTCCATTAATGGAGTTCTCGTTGACCCGAAGATTTGTCATTGAAAATCCTTCTGGCAGGCGCAGCAGAACAGTTTGGTCTTTGCCGCTGGTCATGTCTAAAGATATATCGCCGGTGGACATGTCCCATTGGATCTGTTGCACATGGATTTGACCGCGGAGCAGAACACCTCGAAGATCGCCTTTGGGCCATTCCTTAGGGAGGGCCGGGAGTAAGTCGATTTTCCCGTCCCACCCGAAAATAATCGCGTTGTTAATGACATCAGGCGTTGTTCCGACCGGGTCAAAGCCATATCCGCTCAACTTTGGCCAATAGGAAACCATAAAGCCCGGATAGATATAGTTTCTGACTGCCATCTTCGAAAGGACCTCATGGACGATATCGCCGCGTCCGAGACGAGCTGCGCATTGTCCCTGATTCATGAGCCCATGGGTGATGTGTCGGGAGTTTGGATTCTTTTCATTTTTAAGCCAGTTTAATTCTTTGAGGCGAAAGGCGAGATTTGCAGCCTTCCATAGTTCGGGGGTCAGGTCTTTGTCGAATTCGCAATACTGATAGAGGGGCAACATATGCGAGTGATGCCGTTGGTTAGGGTCTTCGCGTGCACCCGGCCACGACCACTCCTGGAGTTCGCCAGCGTTATTGATCAGGTAGGGGGGGAGCTTTTTGAGCATTCCTTCCCATTTAATGATGTTGTCCTGTTCACAATGAAGTATTTTGCATGCGCTTATTAATGTCTTTAATACGTTCTTTGCAGTTGAAATGTCAAAGGTCGTGTTTGCATCTAGGCCGTGCTCGGGGGAGTATCCCATGTAAAAACGGTAAGTGCCATTAGTGCCTTCTGTGCCTTCAAGAAAATCCTCATAAAACAAGGCAACTCCTTTTGCAATGGGCAGAAAACGTTCCCGAAGAAATTGTTGGTCCCCGGTGAAGAGATAATAGTCATAGAAGAAATGGAGCATCCAGCCAGCCAGACCAATTGCGCATTGTTCTCCTGGCCATTGCTTTCCCCAATGGAGAAGCAAGCAGTTGTTAGATCCTCGTGCATTCGAGACAAGCCCACGGAAGCCATAGACTTTCTTCGCATTTAATGACCAGTCGGGGAGCCACGATTCGATCAGCTTGAAATAGGATTCCATGAGTTCGGGCATATTGCAGCTCATCAGGGATTGGATCTCCAGTTGGAGATTGGAATCTGTAGTATAATCACCACTCCATGCAGGGTTCCAGGTGCCGGTCCATATTCCTTGAAGATTCGAAGGTGTGTCGCCAGAACTGCAGATGATCAGGTAGCGAAAGGCATTGTAGATCTGCTCTGCCATGGCGTTAGGCATTTTTCCCTCAGATATGGATCGAGCCAATAACGTTTCAGACGGGGTGTGCTTGTCTGCCTCGCTATCAAGAGAGAGTGATACGCGATTATAGAGAGAACCATGAATCTTGATATGCGACGCTAAGAGTGTCTCGTAATTGTCCGACAGTGTCATCAGGAAGGTCTTCATTTCAGGCAGGCAATTAGTCAGAACGGCCCCCTTGAAGGAAGGATTATCGGGGGAAGTCGCCCACGCATCGCTCTGCTCCTTGGGCAATGGGGTTCTCCACTGCTTAACGTGCATCAAAAGCAAAAGAGTGTCCGCATTCTCAATTTTAACTCCATTGGCAGATGGCGTTATCGTGCCCCCTTGGGGGATGACACGCATCAGGATGTCGAATCCGCCTTTGCCCTTTCGATAAGTATTGTGCGTTGAAATCCATCCATCTGCAGTTGATGACGATTCAGTTTGTACGTCTTTGTGTTCCACGAGCATGGCAAGAGTGCAGTAGAGTTTTCCCTTGGGAGCACGCATGAGCATTACCAACGTGTTATCAGGACGAGAGGCGAAGAGATGCCGCGACCAGTCGCCTTGGTCATCGGTCCACTGAACAGATACTTCACCTGTTTTGAAATCTTCAAGCATGCGGTAATTGCGGAGATTGGAATTTTGTTTTAGCGCATCGATCTTCAGTCGGCATGCTGGATGCAGAGGGTCAGTATTGACCAATGCAAGTCCGCTCTTTTCCACCATCAAGCCATGAACTTTTGCCGGTCCTTTTATTCCGGCCTCCAGCCCTGCCTTTTTGAATTCTTCTTTGAATGAAGACAAGTCAGGGACGATTTCTTTAACACCTGTTGGCAAGTAGAGCTTGCCGCAAACAACAATACTCTCGTTGTAGGGACTGCCAGGAATAATTGCTCCGACATTCCCATTGCCAGTCAGAAATCCGCATTCCCACCTGTTGGTTTGCGGGACGGTTGAAATTGCGCAATCACGCATACTGATCTCTGGGATGACGCCCTTAACGGTTTGCGAACCTGTTGCGACTACGGATGCAAGTAGGATTGTGTAAATGGCATGGACATGTTGTGTCATAAATCACCTTTCATGAATAGTGATGACTATACCATAGCGGATTATTCGGAGCAATAATCATAACGTGATACACCATAATCTCAAAATAAATAATTTGAGATTATGGTGTCTCGAATATTCTAGAAAGACGTCCCACGTCAAGTTATTCAAATTCGTAAAACGTTATAATCAGTATTGATCTGCGATTCCTGATGGAAGTGTACTGGACATTGGATCATCTTTCTGACAAACTATCAAAGTTGACTTTGGTAATTTTTGCCGCAAACAAGCTTTCATTTTGGGGGATGCTTGTGACGGCTTAATCGCTCTATATTAGAATGATATCCATGAAAATACATACTGAACACATTGTGTACTCTATCTTTCAATTATTTGTTTTTCAGGCTAGTGCGGCTGACTGGCCTCAATGGGGTGGACGAAATGAGCGCAACTTTGTATCGGAGGAAACCAATCTTCCAGCTTCATTCCAGCCAGACCGTACCTTCGTGACGAATAGTGTCGAGACGCACGTCCCTGCTGAAAACTTGAAATGGTCTGCCCCGCTTGGGTCACAGTGCTATGTGACCCCCGCTATTTCTAAAGGGAGAGTCTATATCGGTGCCAATGATGCGCTGGTCGATACGTCACGCTTCAAAGCGACCCGAGGGAGTGTCCTCGACTGTCTTGATGAGGCGACAGGCAAGCGGGTGTGGAGACTTGTGATTCCACGCCTTTTTACCAAAAATAAACTTTTCAACTACGATGATATGAATCTTGGCCTTTGCTCGTCGCCTACTGTCGAAGGTGACCGCGTCTATGTGGTCGGCAGCCGGGGGGATGTGCTCTGCCTCGATGTCAAAGGCCAGGCTGATGGCAACGCCGGTCCCTTCATGGATGAAGGCCAATATATGGTTGATGCTCGGGTCTTCCCCGACAAGCCGGGGCGCTTCGATGCTACGAACACCCCGCCTATGTTGCCGCCGGTCGCATTGCAGCCAGAAGACGGCGACATCGTCTGGCGTTATGACCTGCTTACTGAGTTAGACCTCTGGCCACAGGACGCCGTCGACTGTTCGATCCTAATTTATGGGGAGATACTCTTTGTTTGCACCAGCAATGGTGTGGACAAATCGCACAAACGGATACCTTCGCCTAATGCGCCCAACATGATTGCTCTCGATAAACGAACGGGCAAACTTCTGGCTGTGATCGAACAACCGCTCGGCACTGCAGTCTTCCATGGTGACTGGTCCTCGCCGACGCTCGCCCGCATCAACGGGCAAGATCTGATCCTTTGGGGTGGCGGTGACGGTGTCTGTTATGCGTTCGATGCGAAGTTCGAACCCGGCAAGGACGGTGCGCCTGGCCTCTTGAAGAAGGTCTGGTGGTTCGACTGCAACCCGCTTGTAAACAAGATCAAGGACGGGAATCCGTTGCCGTACAACAAAGGAGGAGTAGGCCCAAGCGAGATTATCGCGACACCGGTGGTAGTCAATGATCGCGTCTATGTGGCCGTTGGGCAGGACAGCCGGCATGGTCCTGGCAAAGGCGCTTTTTCGTGTATTGACGCCACAAAGAAGGGCGATGTCACGGGGACCGCCCTGATTTGGCAAAGTCTTGTTGTGGATAGGAGCTTTTCCAGCGTGGCTGTCACGAAAAACGGCTTGGTGTTTATTGCCGACTACACCGGCATCCTGCGTTGCTTTGACGCGGATAACGGCAAGGAGTATTGGTCACATGAACTCAAGGGGCGAGTCTTTTGTTCGCCTTTCTGCGCAGACGGGAAGGTTTATATCGGTACCGACGCGGGACGATTCACCGTTGCCGCAGCGACGCGTGAGAAGAATATCTTGTCGGAAATCCGCTTCGACGGCCCTATCTACGCTACACCTGTGGCTGCCAATGGGGTGCTTTATATCGCCACACAGCGCAAGCTCTACGCTTTCCAACTCCCCCCCGAAAAAGATGGTGCCAAGTGATGGACTTCTCCCCGCTGTTAAAACCCCTTGATCTCGAATAGAGCAAAAATTTACTATGTATGGCGTTTCAGAATTGACATTTTAAGGAATTCTGGCAAAATGTTCATTCCTTTTTCGACTAAAAGGATTGTTTGAAACAAATGAGAGATTATTCAAATGAGTGATAAAATTTGCGTTTTTGCCGGTCAGGGGGCTCAGGCACCTGGAATGGGTAAGGATTTTGCAGCTGATGCCGAAATAGCCGCCTTGTTTGACCGTGCGAACGGCGTGATGGGGTTTGACCTTGCAAAGATTTGTTTTGAGGGTCCTGCTGAGGAGCTGACGAAATCAAATATTTGCCAGCCAGCGATTTTCACAATGAGTGTTGCGGCCTTCCGAGCTTTCCAAAAGAAGTTTCCGGCTGTTTCCTTTAATATGGCTGCGGGATTGAGTTTGGGTGAATGGACGGCCCTTCATGTCTCCGGGGTTCTGGACTTTGACGAAACACTTCGCGTCTTGGAAGCTCGCGGGCGTTTTATGCAGGAAGCTTGTAGCCCGCAGCCGAGTGGCATGATCAGTGTCATGGGTGCCACGGCTGAACAACTTGACGCTATTTGCGCCAAGGCAGGCATTTATAAGGCAAACATCAATTCTGATGCGCAAGTCGTTCTTTCAGGTGTTAAGGAGGGTATCGCTGCTGCTGAGGGAGTCTGCAAGGAGATGGGCATCAAGGCTATCGTGTTGCAGGTCGCAGGCGCATTTCACTCACCGTTGATGGCTCCTGCTCGTGAGAAGCTGGTAGGCGTGCTGAAGGATGTAACATTCTCTTCTCCAAAGATGCCGGTTTTGGCAAACACCACTGGAACGTTACATAGCAATGATCCTGAAGAGATCAAGGACGTTATGTTGCGACAGGTGACAGAGTCTGTCCGCTGGGCCGATTGCATCAAGACCGCTATTCAGGCTGGTGGCAAGACCTTTATTGAATTTGGGCCTGGCAAGGTTCTTTCGGGACTCATCAAGCGTATCGACAAGACTGTTATCACGCAGAACGTGTCAGACGTCGCAACATTAGATGGGTTGGTTTTCTAAGATTACTTTTAAGGAGATTAACATGGGACAGTTCGATGGTAAAGTAGCAGTAGTAACTGGAGCCGCACGCGGCATAGGACGTTCGATTGCTGAACGTTTGGCGAGCGAAGGTGCGGATGTTGTGATTTGTGATTTGCAGGCCGAGTGGCTTGCGGAAACCGCAAGTGCGATCCAGGCATTGGGTCGTAAGGCGTTGCCATTGGCTGTTAACGTAGGGAACGGAGAATCCGTGACCGCGTGTATCGCCGAGGTAATCAAGGTGTTCGGCAAGGTTGACATTATGGTTAACAATGCCGGCATCACCAAGGATACTTTATTGGTACGCATGTCGGATGAAGACTGGGATGCTGTCTTGCAAGTGAACTTGAAGGGGACCT
>JBAXCC010000228.1:0-6995 GCA_037141675.1 bacterium
CGCCCAAACTCTTCAAGGGCGAACTTGTCTGGCGCTTGGTGCGTACGCAAGGCGAAGCTGTTGCGAACGGAGCCGATACGGTTGCGCTTAAGCCTGCTTCGCGTGAAAGCGTCAGCAAGGTCAGTGTTGCGGATGCGATCGAAAAGTGTGGGGGCACAGACCTCTTCCTCTGGCTCAATCTGAATGATGAGCAGGGAAATACGGTCTCCTCGAACGTGGTCTATTTCTGTGAACCGCGTGAATGGGCTTTGCCTCATCCGCGGATGCGCGCCGATATCCGGATTTGGGATGACAACAGTTATGCCGTCACCTTGACCAGCCCGTTCACCGTGATGTGGGCCTGGCTCTCGCTCGATGGCATGGACGCGCGTTATGATGATAATTATTTCTGTCTCGAACCCGGCAAGCCGACGCGCATTCGCGTGACGCCGTCCCGCCGTATCAAGCCTGAGCAATTCCATCAGCTTATCCGCATCGGCTCCCTGCGCGACACCTGGCAGGAAAAGCGTACGCTCATGCAGATGGTCGTACCGCAGAAAAAGCCCGCCGAAAAGGAATGATCCTTGTCTATAACTTCAATTTTTTAGCATCCGAAATACGCGGAAAACAGCATTTTTTGACAGGATGAACAGGATTTGAAGGATTAGTTTCTTACTCTGTGAGCTCTGTGCCGCTGTGAGAAACAAGTTACTCACTCGTTTATTCCTGCTCGGTGGGCGGTGCGCTTGCCTATTTTGCGCGTTTTGAAAAGGGATTTTTGAAGCGTGCACTGGATTGAAGTTCAGCTTCGATCTCCATGAGGCGGTTATATTTGCAGGTCCGTTCGCTTCTGCAGGTCGACCCTGTCTTGATCTGGCCGGCTCCAGTGGCGACGGCCAGGTCGGCGATAAAGGTATCTTCCGTCTCTCCTGAGCGATGGGATATGATGGCATTCCACCCAGCATCCTGGCATAGATGGATTGCTTCAAGCGTCTCTGTCACTGTGCCAATCTGATTCAGTTTAATCAGCACGGCATTGGAGGCGTGTTCGCGGATTCCTCGTTCAATGAAGCGTGTGTTGGTGACATAGAGGTCGTCACCAACAATCTGCACGGTCTTGCCGAGTTTAGAGGTCAAGGCTCGGAATCCATCCCAGTCATGTTCCGCCAGACCGTCTTCAATCGAGACAATGGGAAAACGTGTGCTCCAGCCACTGTAGAGATCAATCATCTCTTGTGTGGTTTTGATTCCGCTATCCGATTTGGAAAGCACATAGTCTTTTCCCTCCGCGAAAGAACTTGCTGCGGGGTCGAGCGCGATGCAGACATCGCGTCCCGGGCTATATCCGGCGGCAGTTATTGCCGCGACGATGAGCTCGCATGCCTCGTCGTTTGAATGCAGGTCAGGGGCGAAGCCTCCTTCATCACCGACTCCCGTGGCATAACCCTTTTTGGCGAGCAACTGGTTGAGGGCGTGGAAGATTTCCGCACCACAGCGAACAGCCTCCCTGCAAGAAGGAGCGCCCACAGGGACAACCATGAACTCTTGAAAATCAACACGGGTCTGAGCATGTTTGCCGCCATTGAGGATATTCATCATGGGCATCGGCAAGAGACTCACGCCATCCTTGCTGAGCCATTCATAAAGAGGTTCCCCTGCGGATTGTGCTGCTGCGCGGGCAACCGCCATTGACACGCCGAGCATGGCATTCGCGCCGAGTGCTGATTTGTTCGGCGTGGCATCGCGCGCAATCATCGCTCGATCGATCTCCTCTTGGTGGGACGCCGGGAGTCCTTTAAGCAAGGGAGCAAAAATCGCGTTCACATGACCAACTGCTTTCAGGACGCCTTTGCCCTGATAACGGGCTTTGTCGCCATCGCGCAATTCAACAGCCTCATGCGCTCCGGTTGATGCGCCAGATGGCACAGAGGCTGAAGCCCGTGTGCCATCAGCAAGCACAACATGGACTCGTATGGTCGGATTACCACGAGAATCAAGAATCTCCATGGCCTGAATCGTATCGATGATGTCGTTCATAGGAAAAACCTCCTGTGAGAGAACGGAGTATAGGAATATTGGAATGGTGGAATACTGGAATGTTGGAGATTTGAAATTCGAATCTTGTCACTACTGACTGGTACGGCCGACTGTTTTCAACCCATTATTCCAATATTCCCGTATTCCAACATTCCAGTGAAGTGATAGGCCAGCGGCCTATCACGCATGCTTCAACGCGGCGTCGTAGTTCGGTTCCTGGGCTATCTCTGGGACCAGTTCCGTATACGTTACCTTGTTTGATGCGTCGATCACGACAACTGCGCGAGCTGTCAGACCAGCCAGCGGTCCTTCGGCAATCTGTACGCCATAGTCCTTGCCGAATGTTGGAGCACGAAAGGTGGAGAGGGTCACGATATTGCGAAGCGCGTTCGATTCGCAGAAGCGTCCTTGGGCAAACGGCAGATCCGCCGAGATATTCAGAAGGACAACATTCTCACGGGTTCCGACGGCTTCGTTGAACTTGCGTGCCGATATGGCGCATACCGGTGTATCAAGGCTGGGGACGATATTCAAGATTTTGGTCTTCCCCTTGAAGTCGGCGAGTTGCTTGTCTGAAAGATCTCCGGCTGTCAGCTTGAAATCAGGCGCCTGTTTCCCGACGGTTGGAAAACTGCCCGCGAGTTGAATGGGGGTTCCTTTAAATGTGACGGTGCTCATGATTTGTTCCTTTCTCTGTTGGAGTGTTTATTTTTTAATACCCTGTGTTTGTTCAAAGCGTTTGGTCACCTCTGGCCAGTTCACGATATTCCAAAACGCATCAACATAACTGGCGCGTAAGTTCTGGTACTTTAGGTAGTAGGCGTGTTCCCATACGTCGATAACGAGAATAGGCGTTCCGCGTTTTTCAACCGTGTCCATCAGCGGATTGTCCTGATTGGCCGTGGAAGTCAAAAACAGGGAGCCATCTTGTGCAACACAGAGCCAAGCCCAGCCACTGCCAAAACGCGTTAAGGCTGTTTGCTTAAAGGCATCTTTGAATTTTTCAAAGGAGCCGAAGGTGGTGTTGATCCGTTCGAGCAAGGCGCCTGTTGGCGCTTTTCCTCCGTTTGGCGACAGGCATGCCCAGAAGAAGGTGTGGTTATAATGTCCGCCTAAATTATTGCGAATTGCAACCGGATACTTTCCGATGACAGGCAGAATCGCTTCCATGGCTTTGCCGACAAGGTCCGTGCCTTCAATGGCCTTCAACAGGTTGTTGTAATAGGTTTTTTGATGGCGGGAATAATGGATTTCCACGGTCTTTGCATCCATGTGCGGTTCGAGCGCGTCGAACGCATAGGGCAGGGGTTCAAAGGCAATGGTTTGCATATTAGTTGCTGCAGTGCAGCATATCGTCGCCATCAGGGTTGCTGCAAACGTCAGACATTTTTTCATCTTCAGCCTCCTAGACTAGATTCGTTGAGCATGTATATGCATTAACGATATAAATAGGATACTCCTCCTTGATAGGTACATGCAAGGACGAAGAGGCAGAAAAAACAAGGTTCCCGTTCTTGTGGATAGATACTATTTTAAGGAGGGAGCAGGAACATCCAGCCTCTGGATGCCGTGCCCCATCGCGCCTTTGAGCAAATCGAGGTCTGATTTCCAGACGACCTTCTTCTCCCTGCTGATTTCAGCAAGGGGAACCTTTCCGCCTGCATTGCAGATAAAGAGATTGCCGTTGGGCAAGACCTGGAGCCCTGCAAACCAGCGGATGCCAAGTTCCGGAAGGTCTTCGCTCTTTAATTCCCAAACGACAACGCCCTCTTTGTCAAATTCCATGATACCCGTCTTGCCGGACGTCAGGGTGTTTCCCGAGGGCAGGCGGATCGCTGAAAAGGTGGGGTAAGGCGTCTTGAATTCCCGCAGCAGCTTGCCCTCCTGGTCATATTCACGGGCGGCTTTTGCACTCTCCTCCGCAACGAGAAAATGACCGTTCTCCAACTCGCGCACACTCCTCATGCTGCTGTGGCCTGCCTTGGCGTTCTTGATTTCAAACGACTTGACGAGTACTCCGGACGGATTTACAATTAGCAGCTTTCCCTGCTGGGTCGCTCCGATCAGCGTGTTGCCATTAGCCATACGCTGACAGGAATAGACCTGTCCGAATGTTGCAAATTTCCAGACGATCTTCTTTCCGGGTGTGACTTCCATTGCGCCGGTCTCCGCATGATTGGCTCCGTTACTGATGCTGTAGGGGAAGAGGACGTTTCCGTTGGGCAGTTGCCAGACATCCCGTGCTGTATCCGCAGGATATTCCCAGACGACGTTGCCGGTTTTGTCCAGACGGATGATCTTCTTCATGTTTTCAATGGTGAAGAGGAGAGGAGGAAAGTTTTGTGTCGTTGTGGAGGGCTTTCCTTCCTCGGCAAAGAGGAGTCCAGTCATCAAAGCGAGGCAAAGGCTTACGTGAAAAGGCTTTATCATTTATTTCATCCTTTTTGAGTTGAATGTGTCGTTAGTCTAGCATTTCTCTTGCGCCTGAGCAAGGATGAGGGGCGTAGGTGTTAAGCTAAGAATGAAATACTTTACCGCAAAAGCCGCCAGGAAGAGCGCAAATGTCACGTCCGCCTCACCCATGAATACATGGACGGCGGAACGAACATTTGCGCGGAATCAAACAATTTTTCATCAGCAAAAAACAAGTTTTTTGCTGATGAAAATGAAATCCGATTTATCTGGGCGGTTATCCGTTCTGCCGTGCTGTATTCAGCGTGAGGCAGACGGGATAACCGCCCTTCTTATTGCGGTTTTTGCGTTAAAATGGAGTCGTTGGGAAGATTTGGATATTACCAGCTCATTGATATAGGCAATGATCGTCTGACCTTAGCTTAACACCTATGGGATGAGGGTGTGCGAAGCAAATCCGCAATTGACAAGGAGTGGAGGGATAGAGTAAAGTACAAATCCTAACGAAGAGGATTGGAAGTACGGTGAAAATCCGTCACGGTCCCGCCGCCGTAACTGGGGACGAAAGCCGCAATGTGACACTGTCCGAAAAGACGGGAAGTCGCGGTGAGTAGGTTGATCCAGGAGTCGGAATACTTTCTTTTCGTAGAGAGATGAAGGCTTCCCCGTGGAGAGGGAAAGGTTCATCGTTTTTGTTTTGGGATTGAAAACGGAATCCCTGGGCGTAATAGAGACGTCCGGGGATTCTTTTTTTATGCCCCGGCGCCAAGGGAGGATAAGCATCATGAACAAGGCAAAAGATTTGCGATTGAGCGGCGAAGAGCATAGCAAGGAGGAGCAGGCGAAGCGCTATCTTGTGGACATCGGCCATCCAATATTTGTGTGGCTGGTTCAACCCGAAACATCCTCATGGGCGCTGATTAAGAAGGAGGAGATGGGCAATGCCTTGTGTGACGCCAAGTTCCTGGAACAGTTTTCGTTGCTCTAGGAAATCTAGCCGCCCGCGGAGCTTCTCTCCATCCCCAGTATTCCAGCATTCCAATCTAAATTTGTGACTTGTCCAACACCTCTGCAAACGAGTATAATACAAACGTTTAGAAAGAGAGAATGTAACTTTAAAACTCGGGATGGCATACTGAATTCGGATGGCAGATGGGGTTCATTGTCTAGTGTCCTCCCTGCGACACCGACAATTGGCACTACAGGGAAAATACAATGAATAAGATAACAACAATCACCTTCGCCGCTCTGCTGCTGTTGCCATTGGTCGCATCGTATGCGGCGGAAACCACGCCAGCGCAACCGGTTGCACGCATAGTGCCCAGTAACGGTTTCACCGATGCATCCACGTTCGGGTTTTCGTCCGAAGCCAGCGGTTTGGCGAATACCAAGGCCTTGCAGCAAGCGGTGGATCAGACGGGAACTATTGTGGTGAGTCGACCTGGAATATACAAGATCGCAGGCACAGTCTTTGTCGGAAGCAACACGTCGCTGATTTTCGGCAACAACGTGTTCTTAAAAAAGGTTGCGGAGCCTGATCCGTTCACGCATGTGCTGCTCAACAAAGGAGCATTGACCAAGACGTATGACCAGAACATCTGCATCGAGGGGTTGCAAATTATCGTTAACGGTGTGGACGTACGGAAGTTTCTGGTGTACGGTCTGCATGGCCAGCTCGCGTTTTTTTACATCAAGGATTTGAAAGTCGAACGTTTCCGCTGTCTTGACCTCGGCAAGGCGCAGTACGGTATTCACGTCTGCACGTTCGAAGACATCCTGATCGACGATGTCATCATCAAAGGCGACAAGGACGGCGTACACCTCGGACGCGGCAAGCGTTTCGCCATCCGCAACGGCGTGTTCCAGACCTTTGATGACGCTGTGGCGCTTAACGCCCACGACTATGCTGTCGGCAATCCCGAACTCGGGTGGATCGAGGACGGCTTGGTCGAGAACTGCCACGATTTGAACGCTGCGAAAACCACGGGATATTTTTGTCGCATTCTTGCCGGCGCGTGGATCGACTGGACGCCCGGCATGGAAGTCCAGCAATCCGACACCGTCGTCTCCGGTGGACGTCTTTACCGCGTCCAGGCACAACCAGACGGCAAGGTCTACAAATCCGTCACCCGGCCCACGCACACGAGCGGTTCACAGGCAGTCGACGGCATCACGTGGGGTGTCGTGCAAGAGGACGTGACCTACACCTGCGGTGTGCGAAATGTCACGTTCCGCGACATTTTTCTGGAGAAGCCGCGCATCGCCTTTTCGATCCACTTTGATGTCGGCAAATACAGCCGCTCATATTATCCCGGCGCGCTGGTTCCCCAGCAACAGCAACTCGTTTTCGACAACATTCGTGTCCTGCACGATGGTGCCAGCGATTTTCTGTCCATCGGCACGCCCGTGGATATTGTGACCATTGTCAATTCCAGTTTCCGCAACAGCCGGATCAGGTTTCACGGCAACAAAGCAATGACCGACTACCTGCCGACCAAACTCAATCTCGTCGGTTGCGTGTTCAACCAGCCAGGAAAGATGGAACTGGTCGTGAACACGGTTTCCAA